>JAYUUT010000526.1:0-10815 GCA_043754455.1 Myxococcales bacterium | reverse complement strand
TTGCGTGGCTTTGCGGGCGGTTTGCTGCCCGCATGGACCTGCGGGTTCATTGCAGGCTGGGGCTTCTATCTTTTGCTTTTCCCAGACACTTTGGGTCTTTCGTACTGGATCTATGAAGTCAAGGTCGTCTATTTCCGTCGGACCTACTATGTCCTAACGCCGCGGACCGCCCTGAAAAATCTGGTCGGGGCCGTGTCGGTGAATCCGTGGCCTGTGTTGATCCTCATCTTCGGATCGGTTTGCGTGTCGTGGGCCTTCAGACAGGTTCATCGCCAGCGTGGACGAATCCGGGAGATTGACCCCTTACTAATTCTTGGGCTGCTTCTGGTTCCGATGGCATCGGGAGCCATTTTCCTAGGCGTTCGTTCACAGCTGAACGACCAAATCTGGTTAACCACGATCGCCACGATCACAGGGCTTTTAACCTTTGAAATTGCGCGACGAAGCGTGCCTGGCCTCTTTACCCGGGCTCGGTGGGGAATGGTGGGGCTGCTGTTGATTTCAATTCTAGGAAACATGCGCTTCCTCGCCCAGATGCCTCTACGTCTGGCGGCCAACTATAATCAGTATGGCTTTAGCCGCGAGCGCATGGCGACCATGACGTACGACTTCGGTGGCCAGAGCCGGATCATGACCGGGATGTTCGCGCGCATGGGGGTCAAGAACCGGACCGAGCCATTTCTTGCACAAATCGGGGATCATATTTGGCAGCGACACTTCGACGCACAACAAGTCTTTGTGAACGCCCACATTCCGATCGAGGCCATTGGCGTCATGTATCCCCAGGCGCCAACGTCAATGCAAGACGGTGAGCCCCGGCTCACAAAATTCCCCGAGTCTCTTCAAGGGTCCAGCTTCGTCCCCCTGGCGGCTGTGGCGGCACAGCCACGAACTCGCAATCTCATGAATCCTGAGTTCGTTCGGACCATGAGCGAAGCGCCCAACAAGTTGAGGTCCTGGGATGGCAACGGTCTGCCCCCGATCGGCGTGATGACCCGTTTGGACATCACCGCTTTGGTGTTTCTTCCCGAGACCGAAGGCGGCAGATGGCTTTCGACGTATCCCGACCTTTCCCGGACAGATCTGAAGGTCGAGACCAACGACGGCAAATATTGGATCGGCCTGCATATTAAGAACTACACCGAGATAGCCCCGTCGGATCTGAAAGGCGCGGGGATTTTCGTACTAAACACGCCCTATTGAAGGCGATAGACTTTAGGGTCAAGACCATCGAAAGTCGCGGCATGGTGGATATTTCTGACGAAGCCCGGGAACGAACCCTGGCGCGGTTTGCGGAACACAGACGCGCCTGGGATCAAAACCCCGCCCTCCGGGAACTATATGGACGCTGGTACGGACGCGTGCGCGGCTGTTTGCCGCCTAGCGATCTGGGGCCGTGGATCGAAGTTGGTTCTGGGCCTGGATTTGGCCGCAACTTTATTCCCGCAATGGAACTGTCCGATCTAGTCAAGGCGCCCTGGCACGATCGTCAGATGGCCGCAGAAACGCTGTCGGTCCCTGACGAATCCGTAGGGGCTCTGGTGCTTTTCGACGTCTTGCACCACCTTTGCGCCCCTGCCAAATTCTTTTCAGAGGCAAGCCGGGTCCTCCGAAAAGGAGGCAGAATCGTGCTGTGCGAACCACATATCAGTGCCCTGTCCTGGCCGGTGTATCACTTTCTTCATGAAGAGCCCGTGATTCTGGGTGTGGATCCTTTGGCGGAGCAGGGGGGGCCGGGAAAAGATCCCTTCGACAGCAATCAGGCCATTCCGACGATCCTTTTTGGGAAGCGGCGGGCAGAGTTTGCGGCCCAGTTTCCGGCCCTACGAATCCAAAACGTCGAACACCTGGCGGGGCTCGCCTATCCGTCGTCGGGAGGGTTCTCACGGGCCCCATTGCTGCCACTTCCGGTTTGGAAGGCGCTGCACCGCTTCGAAAGTCTGATTCCTCCGGCTGCATTTCGCTGGATCGGATTTCGTCTTCTTGCCGTGATTGAGAAGATTTAACGATCAGCGCGAAATGCCGTGTTTTTTGATCAGTTCGTGCAGATAAACGCGCGACAATCCTGCCCGCCTTGCGGCCAACGACACGTTTCCGCCCGCCTTGGTCAAAACCGCGCTCAGATAGTCACGTTCCCAGGCCTCGATCAGACGTTCGCGCGCTTCTTTGAACGGCATCTGAAGACCAGCGCTGCTGGGTACACCCCCTGATGACGACGCGCCCAGCGTCGGTTCAGGCAGGGCCAGCAGGCGGGGATCGATGGTGGGTCCGGGCGATAGGGAAACCGCCTGTTCCAAAACGTTCTTCAATTCACGCACGTTGCCCGGCCAATCGTGGCGGGCCAGAACCGATAACGTTTCGATGGTTAGTTTCAGCGGTGCGCGTCCGCTAACCTTCGCGGCCTCGGCAATGAAATGCTGGGCCAACAAAGGAATATCCTCGGGGCGATGGCGCAAAGGTGGGATCTCGATTCGAACGACCGCCATACGGTGATACAGATCGCGGCGAAAACGGTTCTCGCGAACTTCCGTTAGAAGGTCGCGGTTCGTGGCGGCGATGATCCGAACGTTGACATTTTGATAGGCAACCCCACCCACGGGTTTGACCTGGCGGCGTTCCAGCACGCGCAAAAGGCGCGGCTGCACATCCGTTTCCAGGTCGCCCACTTCGTCTAGAAACAGGCTGCCGCCCTCGGCGGCGACGAACGCCCCTTGCCGCGCGGTATCGACACCCGGCAGGCCCCCAGGGACAAGACCGAAAAGTTCGCTTTCAATCAACCCCCGGGACACGCCTGCCAAATCACAGACGACAAAGGGGCGCGCGGATCGAGGGGAATGGGCATGAATCGCTTCGGCAGCTAGATCTTTGCCGACCCCGGTTTCGCCCTGGATCAGCACCGCGGTATCCGAGGCGGCCACCCGTTCCAAGATGGTGAACACCTGCCGCATGGCCACACTGTGCCCCAGAAGCCCACCAAACTGTTCACGATCTGCAGGGGGCACAGCGGGGCTTTTGCCTTCATCGAAAAGGCGCAGTTCGCTGTCTCCGATGACCACCGCCGCCCCCACGCCTAGAACCAACGCCTCGAACTGTGCGCCTTCAAAATGGCTGCCGTTGCTTGATTCTAGATCTCGCAAACGCACGCGCGTGTCATCCACCTCGACCTCTAGATGGCGTCGGGACACCAGTGGATCCGAAAGCAATAGATCACAGCCCTCGCCCTTGCCAATCACGAACTTCCCCGGGTAAAGGTCTAGCGATCGACCGCGATCTGGACCGGAAGTGACCAGAAGTTTTAAGGGCCCCGTAAACGCCCGATCGGCGGACGGATTGGCCAGTGTGGTCGGCACGTCTTTGGGCTCATCCGAATTCACGCGCGCCATCATACACAACCGGACCGTGAGGGGACCATGAACCGGGGTTCGGAATACGACCCTTGACACAAGGTCCTGATCCCCGTACCCCCAAGGGGTTGCGTTCCTATGCGTTCAGGCTGGTTTCGTGGCTCCCGGCAGGGTTGGTGGCGTACGCCTTTTTGGCTGGATGTGGGGAAGAAACCTCCACTGAAAAGACCACCTGTGACCACCTGAAAGACGGCGCTGACGTGGCCTTGACGGCGGGGCTTGATCCCCTGAACGGCCCTGAACTGAAGGACGACGGCCGTCATCAAAAACTGGCCTTTGTAGATTTAGGCGGAGGCATGGGGGGCTTTGCGCGCCTGACGCTAACCAACGCAGGTCGCTATTCCATCTTCCTTAACGAAGAGGTGCAGCTGCGGCTGTATACGGCGGGCTCCGATACCGAATGGTTCCCCGTGTCAATGTCCCGAATGGGGCGTTGCGCCGAAATTAGAGTGCGCCTGACCCTGGCGCTACCAGCCGGCACCTTCACCCTGGCCTTCCAACCAACGCCGAAGATGTCCGTGGGCGTGGTGGTGGCGCGCGACGAAGGCCGTTAGGTGGCATAACCTGCGGTCGATGGCGAACCCACAGGGCGATACAACCAAGGTGCTACTGAACGATTTTTCACGGCAGTGGGCGGACACGCACGCGGACGTCATGGCGGCGGTCCAAAGGGTAGGACAAAGCGGATGGTACATCCTAGGCACTGAGGTCGCAGGATTTGAAAGGGCGTTGGCTGCAACGCTGGGTGTCGCCCATGCGGTCGGGTGTGCCAGCGGGCTTGATGCCATCGAAATTGGCCTCCGCGCCCTGGGCCTGCGTCCCGGGGATCGTGTGCTGACCACGCCGACCAGCGCGTTCGCCACGACTTTAGGCATCGTGCGCGCGGGGGGCGTGCCGGTATTCGTTGATACTGATGCGGATGGATTTGTGGACCTGGACCTGTGCGACCGCGCGTTCGCAGACGATACGGCGATGCGTTTTTTCGTGCCCGTGCATTTATACGGGCAGCCCCTGAACCTGGACAGGCTGGCGGCGCTGCGTGATAAATTCCACCTGCGGGTCGTCGAGGATTGTGCCCAGGCGATCGGGGCCTCGTGGGGGCACACAGTGGCGGGCACGGTGGGCCAGGTAGGCGTGACCAGTTTCTATCCGACCAAAAACCTAGGCGCCCTGGGCGACGGCGGCGCGTTGTTCATGGCCGACGATGGGCTTCGCGCGGCGTCCGCGACACTGCGGCACTACGGACAGTCAACCCGATATGTCCACGACCGGATGGGACTGAACAGCCGTCTGGACGAACTGCACGCCGCGATCCTGGGAACGGTGTTTCTACCAAAACTGAACCAGTGGACTACGCGGCGGCGTGCGGTGATGGCCCGGTACCGTGCGGGCCTGCACAACCCCTTGGTCCGACTGGCCGCGGCCCCGACACCCGCACATGGGGTGGGACATTTGTTCCCCGTCTTTGTGGCCGCCGCGAATCGGTCCGCGCTAAGCCACGCCCTGGAAACGGCGGGCATCCAAACCGCCGTTCATTACCCGCGCATCATCCCTGATCAGCAGGCCCTCAGTGACGGGGCCCCCCACCACGTTCTGGGAAATCTGCCAAATGCACGACGATTGGCCCAAGAGGAACTGTCGCTGCCCATCCATCCTTTTGTGACCGACGCCGAAGTGGACAGGGTCATAGCGGCTGTCAACGCCTGGAGAACAACATGAGCGATTTTTTTCAACACCCGGGCGCCCTGGTCGAATCCCCTCACATTGGCGCTGGAACCCGCATTTGGGCCTTCGCCCATATTCTGCCAAAGGCCGTCATCGGACGTGAGTGCAACATCTGCGATCATGTGTTTATCGAAAACGATGTCCAGGTCGGTGACCGCGTGACGATAAAATGCGGCGTGCAGTTATGGGATGGCCTGCGCATTGAGAACGATGTGTTCATCGGACCTAACGTCACGTTCACAAATGATCCATTCCCGCGCAGCCGTCAGCACCTGAAGAAATACCCAGAAATTATCGTACGCACGGGCGCATCCATTGGCGCCAATGCAACTATCTTGCCCGGCGTTACCATAGGGCAACATGCGATGGTGGGCGCGGGCGCTGTGGTCACACGATCAGTGCCGCCCCACGCGGTCGTGGTCGGCAACCCCGCGCGCATCCATCGGTATGTTTCCACGCCCCAAGATGGCGATCGGACGCCTGCCCCGTTACTTATGTCCCAAGGGCCAGAAATCAGCGTCGAGGGCGTCGGTTTGTATCCCGTGCCGATGGTGAAGGATCTTCGGGGGAATCTGATAGCCCGCGAACTGGGCAAGGGCTTCCCCTTCTCCCCGGCGCGCTGTTTCGTCATTTTCGATGTGCCTTCAAAAGAAGTCAGGGGCGAACACGCGCACCGCCAATGCGCGCAGTTGTTGGTCTGCCTGCGCGGGTCGGTTGTGGTGCTGGCGGACGACGGGCGGCGGCGCCAGGAATTTCTCCTCGACAGCCTGACCCAAGGGCTGTTGTTGCCGCCAATGGTCTGGGGAACGCAGTACAAATACAGCGAGGACGCGATGTTATTGGTGTTCGCATCGCATGGCTACGACGGGAACGACTACATCAGAACCTATGACCAGTTTCTGGTGGAACGCCGGCAGCATGAGATCGTAAAAAAATCGATCTAGGGGCGGAAGGCTACGGTTTTCGGATAGTCTGCGCGCCTATGCGCACCCTCGCCCGCCCCTGTGTCCTGGCCCTTGTCCTGGGAATTTTCGTTTGGACCCCGATGCTACAGGCGCAGACGCGTCCAGAGCCCGTGGCCCCCGCCGCCTTCGCGCTTCGATCGGGCGATCGGGTGGTGTTTTTTGGTGACAGCATCACCGAACAAAAACTGTATTCGACCTTCGTTGAAACCTTCGTTGTGACCAGATTTCCAGCCCTAGACGTGCGGTTTGTTCATTCGGGTTGGGGCGGCGACAGGGTGGGGGGGGGCGGCGGTGGCCCGATCGATTTGCGCCTGGCCCGCGACGTGCTGCCATATCAACCGACCGTCATCACCGTCATGTTGGGCATGAACGATGGACGGTACGTGCCATTTAATGACGAGATTTTCCAGACTTTCGCCACTGGATACCGACATTTAGTGCGCACGTTACGCGATGGAGCGCCTCGCGCGCGACTGACCCTTATCCAGCCGTCCCCCTACGATGAGGTGAACAAGCCGGTTAGGGACGGCGGCAGCTACAACGACGTCCTGCTGAAATATGGGGCTTTCGTGAAAAATCTAGCCGCGCAGGAGCACCAGGGCTTCGCGGATCTGAACACCGATCTTGTGAACGTTCTGAAAAAGGCCAAGGACAAAGATCCCGAGGGTGCGGCGAAGATCGTCCCCGATCGCGTTCACCCCGGGAAAAGTGGTCATTTGATCATGGCCGCGTCGCTGCTGAAAGCCTGGAAGGCACCCGCCCTGGTGGCCGCCATGGATCTTGACGGCGCCAAGGCCAAGGTCAGCACGGCCCGCAACACACGCATCACCGATCTGGCCAGGGACAAGGACGGGAAGCTGCGCTGGACGGCCCTGGACGGGGCCCTGCCGATGCCCGTCGATCTTGCTGACGCCGCAACCTTGTTGGCCGTATCGGTTTCGGATCTAGCGGCGACCCTGAACCAGGCGCCCCTGAAAATTACGGGGCTTGCAAAAGGTTCTTACGCCCTGCGCATCGATGGTGAACACGTCGCTGTGTTCACAGCGGCCGAATGGAGCAAGGGCGTCAATTTAGCCATGCATCCGACGCCCATGATGAAACAGGCAGCGCAGGTGCATGCCCTGACCTTGAAACACAACCAACTTCACCATGACCGCTGGCGAACGCTGCAATTGAAATTGGAAAAGGACGACGTCCCGGGAATCGACCAGGCTCTCGTGGCACTGGACACTGCCGAGAACCAATTGATTGTCAGGCAACACCAGGCGGCCCGCCCGCGGTCGCGCACCTTCGAACTTGCGCCCATCACAGAAACCAGCAGTCAGATCCCACCCGGGTTCACCCCGGCCTTCGGTACCGGCACCGCCCGCATGGTGGCAGTCTCAGCCCAAAAAATCCGCAACGCCGACGTGGTTCTAGATCTATTTGGGGACGACGCGGCGGCGGGTCTAGGGCTGGTTCTGCGGGGCGCTGACCGGATGGACGGTGTCCGGGTGTCGCTGGATGCCCGGGAAGGAGGCAGTTTTGGTCGGGTGGAATCTGTGCGCGCTGGGTTCGGTAAACCGTCCCCGACGCCCACATTCGCCGAATTCTGGAAAAAGGGCGCCTTCAACCAGGTGCAGATCCACATTGATGGGGATGCCCCCCACGTCATTGTCAGCCTGAACGGCCACACGTTAACCGATTGGAACGGAAACCGCGGCTATTCACAGGGTTATCAGGGTGGTGATGAAGGGGCAGGGCTGTTCGCACTCGAATTGCCTTCAGGGGAAGGCAACACGCCGATGCCGCGCGTGCGGAATTTGGCGATCCGCGACCTTCCCTAGTTTGCTTGTCACTTCACGCAACCGATCGGTTTGTTGTCGATGGCTATCTCGTCAATCCACAGCTCTTGCGACTCGGTGCTGGTGTATAGCGCCCAGCCGAACCACAGGTTGGTAAACTGGGGCATCTGATAGGCCGGGTGACGGTTCTGGCCCGAACGCAACTTGGTCCGCTCTTCATCGTTCCAAAAGATGCGGAACTGATCTGTCGCCCCGTCAAGCTGGAACTCGAGACACAGCCATTCCTGTTTGGGCAGTTTTTTGGATTCCGTATCAGTCCAATCGCCTGAGGGGCCACCGTCCGAGCCGACCCCGAGGGACTGGAACATGCCACCTATTCGGGCAATGTCCTTAGATCCTGTACCCGTGGCTTCAGCAAAGGTGAAATGGCCACCGCCGAGATCGTCTTCCAACCACACAAACATACGTCCGTACAACAGACCACTTGCCGCGGGGAAGGTTTTTTTCTCGCGAATGAAAACCGGCGAAAACCCGCTGGCCTTGATGTGCAGGGCCTTGGTCCCCCGGGCCGCCCTCATTTCATCGACCACCAACGTGGCTGAGGCGGGCTTGGTGGAACTCCACGTCGCGGGGTCGAGGCCGTTTTCGAATCCGTCACAAAGCAACACGTTCGCGTTGGCGCAGCGGCTGGGGCTTCCATAACCAAAAGCAGCGATGCCCGCATCCGTGCGCACGAGGGGCGGCCCAGCCCCCCCCTGCCCCCGAGGCAACCCAAGATCCCCGGCAATGCCCCCCGCATCGCGGCCCATCCCCCCCGCCCCTAGGCCCGCCGCGCCCCCACTGCCAGAACTTCCGCCGGACGCCGCAGCCCCTCCTGAGCCGGAGGGAGATTGTGTCCCACCGCCCCCCATCGCCCGTTCCCCCCCAGACCCCATGGCTACCGAAGCAGCAGAACCACCCGCTGCGGCAGCACCAGCGCGGCCCGCATCGCCCCCCATCCCCGGTGTCGATTGCCCTGATAGCGGCCCAGGGTCTATAGCGTCCGAGGTGGTCGATCCGCACGCGGCCAAACCCATGAGGAACAACGCACGGACCATGCTGACATGCCTCATGGGTGATAGGACGCTCGCAAGGGCCGCCACGGCTCACGTTTCTTCGATGCCGCGTTCAGCAATCCGCCCTTGGCAATGGCGCCGCTATTCGGGAAGGCCGGTCCTGGGGTGAAGCTGTACGTTGCGAAAGAAGATTTCTGCCCCTTCGGATTGAAGGAGGATCCGGCCTTTTTGAGGCGTGGCGCCGCGCCCCTGAAGCACCACCGTGCCGTTGACGGTATAGCCGACGGCGCCATTATCGGTCACAAGTTCAAGCAGGTTCCATTCACCGACGGGACGTTCCAGATCATGTTCACCCCGGATGCCTAGGGTGTCCTTCCACACGGGCGACCGGCCAGCCCAATTCACGCGGCCCCGGATCACGCGACGTCCATCGGATGACAGCAAATCGGCCGCCGCCAATCGGGGGCGCCATGATTCCTGAAACTCGATGCTGGTTCCGTCGACCAACAGGAGGTCACCTGTGCCCCCTTCAATGATCTGGAACTCCAGTGATTTTGGCCAGATCTTGTCGGGGCCGGACATATGAAACAAGATGCCGTTGTCCCGCGCGTTGTTGACCCGGGGCGCGTGTGTGCCCTGGCCCCATTTGAACTCAACCGACAGGTGATAGTTCCCGAAGTCTTTGTTCGTGGCCAGATAGCCAAATTCCTTGCCGCTGACATGGATCAGCCCGTTTTCGACCGTGAACACCTTGTCGGGATCCTGATTGACTCCCTTTGTCTCAAGAAACGTATAGAACCCGCTTAAATCACGACCGTTGAATAACGAGACGGGCCGTTGCGCGGCACAACCTATAGACAACCCGCAGGTGACCAGGACAGTGGCGACGAATCTTTTCATGGGGCTACCTTTGCGGGTTTGAACGATCACAAGTTGCCTACAAGACGTTTGACAACTGCCATACCAGCGCCTGTGGCTGCTGTCCCGGGGCCAGCGGGCACATGTTGAATGACAAGCCCTCGCGTGGTGTTAGTCAGTGCGTGATCATTGATTGAAGCACGCAATGGTCCCAAGACCAATTCGCCGGCCTCGAAGAACCGACCACTTAACACCAAGATTTCGGGATTCAAAAGGTTCAGCGCCGTCGCCAAACCGACGCCCAACGTGCGCGCCACCCGCCCCAGCAGACGGGTTGCAAACGAATCTCCTCGACGGGCCAGATCCACCACCTCTTCGTAGGTCACCGATCGGGAGTTGACGAACACGTCCCGGGCGGCCTCAGAGCCGCGAATCTCGTCCTCGACCGCGCCACAGGTCGCCAGATTTTCCAGACAACCACGGTTTCCGCAGTAGCAAAGGGGACCGTTGGGATCGACAGTGATATGGCCCAGCTCTCCCGCGTTCCCGGTAACGCCTTCCAAAACATGCCCATTGACAACAATGCCCATGGCTATGTTCTCACCCACTTCAACGCAAACCATGTTGGCAGGCTCTCGATCGACGTGGCGCGCGCTTTTTGCGACCACCATCGCGGGTGCGTAGCCAATCAGGGTTGCCGGACATCCCGTCCATTCTTCCAAGAGCTTGCGAATGGGAACGTTTCGCCATTCAGGAACACGTGGGTAGTTTACCGAAACCCCGAGATCTGGGTTCCACTCGCCCGGTAGCGCCAACCCGACACCCGTCATTTTGGGAACTTCGGACGGCCAGTCTGTCAGCAGCGCATCGATGGCGGCATGCAGCTGGTTCAGAATGCCGGTTTCGCCAGTCTTGGCGTCCAGCGGATGGCTTGTGTGTCGCAGAACGCGGCCACGCAAATCCATAAGAACCATTTGCGCGGCCGGGACCAGCAGGCTGATGCCTAAAACCGTGCTGAGGCCAC
>JAYUUT010000525.1:0-14999 GCA_043754455.1 Myxococcales bacterium | reverse complement strand
GGTTGACCCCGGGAACGTCAAGTTCCAGACCAAGAACACCCCCAAGGTCTTAGGCGGTGCGACGCCGCCCAGCCTGGAACATGCGGTGGCCTTGTACGGAAAATTCATCGATAAGATCGTGCCGGTGTCCAGTACCGACTGCGCCGAAATGGTCAAACTTCTGGAAAACACGTTTCGCGCGGTGAACATCGGCCTTGTAAACGAAGTGGCCATTATGTGTGGACGTTTGGGCTTAGATAGCTGGGAGGTGATCGAGGCGGCGGCGACCAAGCCCTTCGGGTTCATGCCATTTTTTCCGGGACCGGGGCTGGGGGGACATTGCATTCCTATCGACCCGCTGTACCTATCGTGGAAATTAAAGACGTTGAAGTACAACGCGCGGTTCATCGCGCTGGCCGATGAAATCAATTCAGGAATGCCTGAACTGGTCGTGGTGCGTGTGGCTGATGCGCTCAATGATCGGGGGCTTGCCCTCAAGGGGGCCAAAATCTTGGTCGCCGGCATCGCCTACAAGCGCGATATTGGGGACGTGCGTGAATCCCCCGCCATCGACATCATCAAACTGATGCAAAACCGTGGCGCGATCGTTTCTTTCCACGACAAATATGTGACTGAGGGCGCTCTTGAACACGAAGGAATCAAGGCCGCGCAGATCCCGATTGAACAGGCAGGCGAATTTGATTGCGTCGTGATCGCGACCGATCACAGCCACGTGGACTATGTGGCTTTAGTCGATCGGGCGTCTTTGGTGGTCGACACGCGCAACGCAACCCGGGGCTTGCGCCGCAGCCGCCGGGACAAGGTCGTATCGCTTTAACCTGTCAGCCGGAAGGTCATTGTGTCCCTTTCTGAAATCAGCATCGACGTTATTTCCCATTCCGGTTGGCAACATGCGCTTCGGCTGACAAACGGCGACATTGAGCTTGTTGTCACTTTGGATGTTGGTCCCCGCATCATCTACTACGGTCGGCCCGGAGGCCCCAACGCCCTGGGGCTTCTGTCGGGCGATCTAGGGGGGCAGGGCGAAGCCGACTGGAAACTGCGCGGCGGCCATCGTTTGTGGGTGTCACCTGAAGATCCAGGCCGCACCTATGTTCTGGATAACAGCCCTGTCACCCACCAGATCCGCCACAATGGGGTCCGGTTGTGGACCGACCCGGATCCAGTTTTTGAGATCGGAAAATCGATCGATATTGAACTGGACCATGAAGGATCCGCAATCCGCCTGACCCACCGGCTGCGCAATGCGGGGCCCACACCGCGACAGATGTCCGTATGGGCGCTGACAGTCGTGGCCCCCGGCGGTATTGAGATCGTGCCGTTGCCGGTAAAGCGACCTCACCCGCAGCCCACCCCTTCGATCACCGCAGCGGATTTTGCACCAAGCCAGGTCTGGGCTCTATGGCCGTACTTTTCGTTTCACGACCCACGCGTGGGAATCACTGAAAAATACCTGACGTTGCGCCACGATGCCGCACGATCGGCGACGAAACTGGGCCTGTCCCATCGCGAGGGATGGGTGGGTCACGTTGGTCCGGCGGGGCTATTCACAAAACAGTTCGCGCATATACCGGGCGCCGTGTATCCCGACGGCGGCTGCAACTTCGAAACCTTCACGAATGCGGACATCCACGAACTGGAATCGCTGGGCCCGCTGCAGACCGTGCCGCCTGGGGGTGAATTGGTTCACAATGAAACCTGGGGCCTTTCGCCGTTAAGTGCCGAGGTTTTTCCCCTGTTTGCGGGCCCTGGGCGACCGACTGACGCCCAAATCGACGCGGCTATTGGACACCTGATCACAACCTAGCATCTAGGTTTCCGAACGCGGAATCCGGCAAGAAAACGAGTGGGATTGACACTTACCCCTACATTTTCAGGGTTTTTTTCGCTCGACATGGTTTTTCTCGCTTTGCATGCGGAAAAATTCAGATAGAGTCGCCGCAAGTTTCCCCCGTTACCAAAGGAGCTACGATGGCTAAGAGCAAAGGTCCCTTGTCGAAGTCGGCCCTGATTCAGACGCTTGCTGACAAGCATTCTGACAAGCTAACTCGCAAGGATGTTCGCGGTATTCTCGAAGGAATGGTCGACATCGGCCACGTCGAGTTGAAGAAGAATGGCTTGTTTGTAGTCCCCGGCCTGGTTCGGCTGGTGGTTGTGAAGAAGCCTGCCACCAAGGAACGCAAGGGCATCAACCCCTTCACCGGCGAACCCACCGTGTTCAAGGCAAAGCCTGCGCGCAAGGTCATCAAGGCCCGTCCCGTGAAGGCCGCCAAAGACGCGATCGGCTGAAATAAGGATCCGTCCTTTCCGGCACAAGAGGCCGTCGGCGCAGTTCGCGTCGGCGGCCTTTTCTGCATCAAAGGGCGAAATCATGAACGATTCTCGTAGCCAAATCGTGCAGCCGTCAGTCCGTCTGGAATCGCTGGGAAAACGTTTCGCTGACGTGGTGGCGGTGGACGGACTGTCATTGCAGGTCAGCGCCGGGGAGGTGTACGGCCTGCTGGGACCCAATGGCGCGGGCAAGACCACCGCCTTGCGGATGTTGGTTGGCCTGTTGCGGCCCACGTCGGGACGGGCCTTCGTGATGGATTGTGACGTGGCCGCTGATCCCGAGGGCGCCAAACGTCAGGTCGGATTTTTGACCGGCGCCACCGGGTTATACGAACGGCTAACCGGGCGCGAAGTGTTGACGTTTTTTGGTCGCCTGTTTGGCCTGGACAAAACACGGGTGGCCGACCGCCTTGATCGGGTCATAGCCGATCTTGATCTGGGCGGGTTTATTGATCGTCGCTGCGGAACGCTGTCTACCGGCCAGAAACAGAGAATCTCGCTGGGCCGGGCGATCTTGCCGGATCCCCCGGTCCTCGTTTTGGATGAACCCACCAACGGCCTGGATGTGCTGTCTAGCCGGTTCTTGCGTGATTTGGTGCGGGCGGAACGGGACAGGGGCAAGGCGATCATTTTTTCGACCCACTACCTGGCCGAGGCCGAACTTCTGTGTGATCGCGTCGGGTTGGTTCATGCGGGACGCCTGGTGGCCGAGGGAACCCCTGCCGTGTTGCGGGCTGATACCCAGGCGACCAATCTGGAAGAGGCCTTCTTAGCCTTGATAGGGGCACGGGAACGACCTCCCACAGGGCAAAACCCATGAGATCTCGCGGTCGTTCGGTGCTGACCACCTTTGGGAAGGAATTGCGCGAAACCCTGCGCGATCGCCGCACGTTGGCCGTGATGATTCTGTTCCCCCTGGTGGTTTATCCCTTGCTGGCCTTGCTGGGAGGTGAGGTGGCCGCAACCCGCATGCGCGCCAAAGAGGATGAACCCGTTCGGGTTGCGGTCGTCGGCATAGGCGCTGTCGCTGAAGATCTGCGCCGCCGCGCCCGGGAGGCCCCGAAACGTTTTACCTTGGTCGAAACGGCCACGACGGCTGATGTCGAAGCGGGTCGTTTGGATTTGCTGGCGCGGGTCCAGGTGAATCACGTCGAAGTCATTTTTGATGCCACCCGCGACGAATCCCGTGAGGCCGAGGATCGCGTTTCAGAAATGTCTGATCAGGCCATCACAGCGGCCTGTCCACCCCCGTTGATTGTCAAACGGACCAATCTAGGAAAGGGGCAAAAATTAGGCTCGTACGTCCTGTCAAAGGCGCTTCCTCTCATGATTGTGGTGATGGTCCTTTTGGGATCTTTTTATCCGGCCATTGATGTGACCGCAGGCGAACGCGAACGTGGCACCCTGGAAACCCTGCTGACGGCGCCGGTTCGACGCGCCGACCTTTTGCTGGGCAAGGTCTTGGCCGTGATGGTGCTGGCGAGCCTCACCGGCGCGTTCAACCTTATCAGCATGTCGTTGACCGTCAGTCATGGACTGAATCTGATGGGGGAAACCGTCAAGGTGGTGGTTCCCTGGAGCCGCGCGCTGGCGACGGGGCTTGTGATCTTGCCGACGGCGTTCATGTTGGCGTCGTTGTTCGTGACCCTGGGTTCGTTGGCCCGTGGCTTCAAAGACGCCCAGAACCTGTTGGTTCCGGTACATTTCATCCTTTTTGCCCCGGCCATGCTGGCGACGTTGGGGGATTTCGCGCTGACCCGGACGGCGGCTCTCATACCTGGTGTGAATGTGACCTTGCTGGCACGGGAGCTGGCCTTGGGACGGGCCCAGTTGGTGCCGGCCCTGCTGGTCCTGGGATCGACGATTCTGGTGGGCGTGCTGATTCTGCGGGTGGCGGCGCGGCTTTATGATTCGGAATCCATTCTTGAGGCCGCCGGAAGTCTGGGGGGAATTCTGCGGGTGGCGGCTCGACCTGGGGGGCCCGTGACCGCCCCGGAATCCGCCCCGCCAACAGCGGGCGAGGCTATGGGCCTGTATGCCGTGGCGTACCTGCTGCTGCTGTTTGTATTCGTGCCCATGCAAAAACGTGATCTTGTCTCGGGGCTGCTGGCGTCGCAGTACCTGGGGCTGCTGGGGCTGGTTGTGGTCTACGCGCGGCTGACCCGTCGTCGGCTGGCGGATGTTCTTGTGTGGCGTCGGCCATCGGGACGGGCCCTAGGCGGGGCGGTGTTGCTGGGAGCGTCGGCGTGGGTCATCGTGGGCCTATTAGCCGAATGGTTGTTGCCCGTGCCCAAAGAAGTTATCGAGGCCCTGCGCAAGGCCCTGATCACAGAAAGCAAACTGAGCCTCGGTGCCACGGTGATGCTGGTGGCGTTAACCCCGGCCTTTTGTGAGGAGGCCCTGTTTCGGGGGCCCGTCCTGCGGGGTCTTCTGACGCGGGTAGGACCCGTGGCGGCCTTCCTGCTGACAGGAATCTTGTTCGGGCTATTACATATGAGCGTCTGGCGGTTGATCCCCACGACCCTCCTGGGCGTGATGTTGTCGTTCATCGCGTGGCGTGCGGGCTCCATCCTTCCGGCCATGGTTGCCCACGCCTTGAACAACGGCATCTTGGTGGTGCTGGCCCGGCTGGGGCTGGATCGCCACTTTGAATCTGCCTCCTGGACGCTCAAGATTGCGGGCGCCGGCGGGGCCTTTGTTGTTGCGGGGGCGGGCCTTTGGTTGCTGCACGGCGGACGCCGTGTTGGGTCCAAAACTGTAGGCTAGCTGACAGTTCTGCTTGTCCTTACCCGCATCGCTCTGGTAAACCAGACCTGATGTCGAACGTGGAGGAGAAAAAGGTCTTCGCGATCTTGCGGAAGGTGACGGTGTTTTCTGAACTGGGCAATGACGCCCTAGATCGGCTGGTTCCTGCGGCGCGATTGCTAAATTTTCGGGCCCGGCAGGTGGTGTATCTACCCGGTGATCGAGCCACGGGGCTGCATTTTTTGGGGCCGGGCCGCGTGAAGATTTCGAAGGTGACCAGGGACGGCAAGGAATTGACCCTGGCCTACCGCAGTACGGGTGAATTTTTCGGCGAGGCCTGTCTTCTGGACGCCAGCCCGCGCGAAGAAATGGTCGAGGCCATGGAGCCCACCGCCAGCGTGGAAATCAGCCAAGAAGCAGTCGATGCCATCCTGCAGGCCAACGTCGTCGTCGCGTATCCGTTCCTGCGTTCGGTGGTGCAGCGACGCCGCGACCTAGAGCAGAAGGTTGAACAGCTGATCTTCAAGGACGTGGTGTCGAAGCTGGCCGAACTGCTGATAAAGCTGGGATCCGAATACGGGGTCGAAAATAAAAAGGGCCTGATCCTCAGCCTGAAGATCACCCATCAGGAGATGGCCAATCTGATTGGGTCCACCCGCGAGACTGTGTCGCTGACCCTGTCGACCTTCAAACGCAAGGGCTACATCACGACCGAGGGCCGCAAGGTAATTCTGGCCGATCGCGACAGCCTGCGCGGACTGGCCTGACGACGACATACGGCTAGATGCGCAGCGTACGACGTGCGCGATTTTTGTAACACTTAGGCCCCGGCCGGGACTTTCCCTGTTTGACAAGGAGGCGCGTATGAAAGTTCCATCCTGCGCAGCTACGTTCTTGCTCGTCTCCTTCTGCATCGGCGTCAGGTCGATCGGCTGTGGTGGCTTGACGGGAAATAGCGAAGGAACCTCGGAGTCGGGGCGTCGCCCCATTTACGATGGAACTTCGGGGCTTCGGCTGATAGCCCAGGATTGGGCCCCGAGGCCGGGGCCTGGTGTGGTGTTGTTTTTTGACCTCACAGGACTTGTGGCTGTCGACGGCAATTGCCGGTTCTGGATTCAGGATTTTGGCACTGCAGACAGATTTGCCAGCATCCGGACGGGCATTCTCGATCGCGAGATGGAGAAAAGAGTGGCTGCCGATTTTCTCTATATACGGCTGGGTGAACTGGCAAAAGTCTGGCCCGACACGATCGGAAATGTCGACTTCGGAAGGCTGGGAATTTCGAATGGGAAAGACGTTCTCGTGTGTAACGGAACCTGTGGTTTTGACGAAAATCCCCCAGAGGTCAAGCGCCTTCACGGCAATCATCGAAAACTTCTTGAGGACCTATTCAAAATCGGAAAGCCGGTGGGCGGAAACCTGCGAATGACCGTTCTCGATATTCGTGAGGATACCCGTCCTAACGACAAATGGGTGGAATGGCCGCTGAAGTGGGACCCGGAACGTATTGCTGTCCGTAATGATGGCAGGCAGCACGTCGGGTCCAGTACCCTCATAACCGATCCAGAAGAGATTGAAATCTTGCGTACACCTGGCTCCAAGCAGCGTTGGATGGTGGACGGCACGCAGATTCAGGCGTTTGAAGTTCGTCGCAAGGAATCCGGGCCTGGCTTCACCGAGTTCGTGGTCTATATCCGTGACACCGTTCCTTTCGAAAACGAACGCGGCCTGGTGGATATGATCTGGCGGAAATGAAAGCGACAGTCAGGAGGGCATGGCCGTCGACCTTTCCCCCCTTCAGGCCGAGTGTGAAAGCCTTTCGGGTTGTGGCCTTGCCATGGCCTGTATTTCGGGAAAATGTGCGCTTAGGATTGATTGGTTTCGGACGCGATATCCAGGTTTCGAGGCCGCACGTCGACGCGTTTCAAATCGACGATTTCTTTTTGCCCTTGGGCGCCCAGATCTTGTAGCCGCCGCAAGGCCGGAACAACGCGGCCTTCAAACGAAGCCGCCGCGCCGTTGAAATGTTCGGTCGCTTTTTCAAGGGCCCCGCCAAGCCGCGCCCAGTGTTCAATCAACATGGCCAGTCGATCGTGAACCACCCGGCCCAGTTCGCTTATGGCGGCTGCATTTTCAGCGACGCGTTCCTGCCGCCAGCCGTAATGAACCGTCATCAGTAAGGCAATCAATGTCGTGGGCGTGGCCAGCAGCACCCGGCGTTCAACGCCTTCTTCGATAAGGGTCGGCATGTCTTCCAAGGACGCGCCGAAGATGGCTTCAGAGGGCAAGAACATCACGACGAATTCTGGTGTCGTCGGCAGATCAGCCCAGTAGGATTTGGCCCCCAATCGTGTGACGTGGGCGCGCACCTGTTGGGCGTGTTCCCTTAACCGCGCCCGCCTGTCCTCTTCGGTGGTGGATTCTATAGCCTTCAGGTACGCATCAAGAGGCACCTTTGCATCGACCACCACACATCGACCGCCGGGCAGACTGACCACCATGTCGGGCCGCAGGCGCCGGTCGTCACCTGTAACAGATTTTTGTTCCTGAAAATCGCAGTGTTCAACCATGCCCGCCAGTTCCACAACCCGTCGCAACTGCATTTCGCCCCAGCGTCCGCGCGCTGAAGGCGATCGCAACGCCCGCGCCAGATTTCCGGTCTCGATCTGCAGCCGATCGTGCGACAAGCGCAGGGCGTTCACCTGTTCCATCAAACGCGCGTAGGCCTGCCCACGTTCTTTTTCTAGTTCGTGGATCTGTCCGTCGACCTTTGACAAGGATTCCCGCACGGGCGCCACCAGGCCCTCAATAGCCAGGCGCCGCGCTTCCAATTGTGCGTCCGCGTCCTGTTGCACCGATGACATGCGTTCGGTTGCCAGCGTCAGAAACCCACTGTTGTTCGCGGCCAAGGCGTCGGCTGCCAGCGCCCGGAATGTGTCGCCCAGGCGTTTGTCAGTGTTTTCCATCAGGGCCTTTTCTTCGCGCAGGCGCGTTCCCAGATCCTGCATCTGGGTTTCAGCCACGGCGCGCAGGTGGCGTTCGTCGGCCAACGCTAAAAGGCCCCGCGTCTGGGCCCGGGACGTCCCCAGCGCCCATCCCAGCCAGGCCCCCAACGCAGCTACCAAAACCAGAATCCCAAATATCAGGGCGGGGTGCATGTTCCCATACCCTATCCGAATGTTCAGGTCTAACGCAACAAACTCTTCTTGGTCTTGGCGACTAGGACGGGCTTGTTCTTTGTGGCCTTGGCCTTGGCCTTTGCATGGGCTGTGGCCTTGTGCTGTGGCTTGGGGGTAGGTCCTGGTGCCAGTTCGATCCCGAACAGGTCGGACAGATCGGTCTCGTTGCTCATCTTGGCCCGGCCCTTGCCCTTCTTCGCCAACCCCAATCCGCCGCTGGCCTCCGTGATCAATTGTTTTTCATCGACGGCGCGCAGCCTAAACAGCAGTTCTGGTTGCAGGTCCAGCCGTGCGCCGATCCCGTACAGGACGGCCGCGATGTGTTTGCACATGGACGCTGAGTCCGGGCAACTACAGGAAAAACGGATTTCCTGGGGTGACGGAAATAGCCCCGTTTGCTGCTGGCATAAGCGTTCCATAACCCCTGTTGAAAAACACCCCTGAAGAAGTTCAACCAGCGAATCAATGACCCCGGCGGCATCTTTGCAGATCGCGCTCCAGCGGGGGGCCGGCACCGCCGTGACCTTCACCGCCACCTTGTACAGCGACGACCCGCTGACAATCGCGCGCACGTCGCCGACATCAATTTGTAGATCAACGACCGACCCGTTGCGCACATAGGTGCGTCCCCGCGGCACACGGTTGGCATAGTCGCTGTATCGTTCAAGGTTTTCGCACCAGGCCTTGCCCCAAAACGTGTTTGCGATGTTCCGCCCCTTGATCAGTACGGGTGTTACGGTCTGGCCCTTCTTCGTCAGCTTCTGCATCTCAGCGGCGGCCTGCCGCCGTCTTTCTGCCACCGGGACATAGGGCGCGTATTCACGGAACATGTTCAGACTTCTTTCATCGCAGATTTGAGATCCAGGGCCACAAGCCGCAACAAATCTTCATCCTTCATTTCAGTCAAGACCATTTCGCCGCCCCCTTCCAATAAATCGTTCGAAAGCTGGCGTTTTGATTCAATCAACGCGTCGATCTTTTCTTCGACCGTGCCCCGGCAGACAAATTTATGTACCAAAACGTTTTTGCGTTGTCCGATGCGAAACGCCCGATCTGTGGCCTGGTTTTCCACGGCGGGGTTCCACCAACGATCAAAATGCACAACGTGCGAAGCCGCCGTCAGATTCAACCCCGACCCGCCTGCCTTCAACGACAGCACAAAAAACGGAACTGATTCGTCTTCTTGAAACCGCCGTACCAGATCTTTTCGCTTCTTGATGTCGGTCTGGCCGTGTAGCACCACCCCGGGCCGCCCAAACACCGATTCTAAAAACGCAGCAACCGGTGCGGTCACTTCCCGAAACTGAGTGAACAGCAGCATCTTTTCCTGTTTTTCAGCCACGACCTCGGCTATTTCGCGCAATTTATCCCATTTTCCGCTGTCGTCTTCTCCCCAGGCGTTGTCGCCCAGCCACTGCGATGGGTGGTTGCAGATCTGTTTGAACCGCATCAGGTAGGTCAGCACAACGCCCTTGCGTTTGATGCCCTCGGCTTCTTTTAGCTGTGTGGCGAATTCATCCACTGCCTGCTGGTAAAGGGCAGCCTGTGGCCGGCTTAGATAACAATAAGACTGAACTTCGGTTTTTTCAGGCAGGTCGTTGATAATGGATTTGTCAGTCTTCAGGCGCCGCAGAATGTACGGTCGCACCAGTTCGCGCAGGGGGCCGTAGGCGTTGTCGGGCCGGGCGGCAAGGCGTTTGGCATAGGTCGAAAATTCCTTCGCCGATCCCAACAGACCTGGATTGGTGAAATCAAACAGCGACCATAAATCACCGATTCGGTTTTCAATAGGTGTCCCGGTCAGTGCGAAACGTGTGCGGGCGGTCAGCTTTTTAACGGCGCGGGTTTGCTGCGCGCCAGGGTTTTTTATTGCCTGGGCTTCGTCCAAGACCACGATGTCCCATGACATTGTCGACAGCCAAGGCGTGCGCAACACAGCGCCGTAGGTGGTGATGACCAAATCCGTATCACCCAGGCGATCCAGGGAAAATGACTTTAGGTCCGACGCCGCCATGGCGGATGGATGTGCCACAAGGGCCTTCAGACTGGGGGCAAATCGTTCGATTTCAGATCCCCAGTTGCCCAGTAGGGAGGCCGGTGCCACCAGCAAACTTGGTCGTTTGTCAGGTTTTGATTTCTGGTCAGTCTTCCGCACCAGCAGCAATGACAACACTTGGATCGTCTTGCCAAGGCCCATGTCGTCGGCAAGGCAGGCGCCCAGGCCCAGGTTTGTCAGCAGGTACAGCCACCTGAGTCCCAGTTGTTGATAAGGCCGCAAGGTGCCCTTAAGCGCAGGGCCTGGTTCGACCCGCGCAAGCCCTTCGGGACTGCGCAGGCCCTTGAGAGTTTCGGCCAACCACGGTCCGGCTGTGACCTGCGACCAGTCCGGATCTGCCGATGTGTCGCTATCGTCCTTCAGATGGGCCCCGGCCACCATGCGCATGGCCTCAGCGAAACTAAGGCCCTCATCGGCAACGGCTTTTTCAATGCGCCGAAATTTTTCCAGCGTCTGTTGTAGGCGTTGGCGGTCGATCTGCACCCAGCGCCCCCGGATCAGCGCCAGTCCATCGGACTGTGCCAGCAGCTCCTTGATCTCGGCATTCGTCAGGCGTTCCCCCTCCAAGGTGACGTCCATCTGAAAATCCAGCAGGGCCATTTGTCCCAACTGCGACGGTGGGGCCCCACCCACGGACGCATTGACCTTCGGACGTGAAGGCCGGTTTGCCCTCCAGGTGGCTGGCATTCGCACGACCACGCCCGCCTGTTCCAAGGCCGGGACATCCTGCAAAAATGTCATCGCGTCCGCGGGCGTCCAGCGCAAGGGATGAAATATCTCTCCCTCGGCCACCATGGTTTTTAGCCAGGGGCATTTTTCGGCAGCACGCTGAACTGGCAGCAGAAGTGACAGCAGACGATCCTTGTTTGCGGCGCCTGCGTAGTCCCGCAGGGCCTGACCCAGAGGCGTGTGCTGGGCCCGACCTTGTGCGGACAATCGAGACGTAAAAGTCGCAAGAAATGCAAACGGTTCGCTCTCGCTTTTGCGGTTTTCGGCCAGGTTGAAATGAACACGGCCGACCAGGTTCCACGCAGGGTTGCGGCCCTTGAGAAATTCCTGCACAGGGACGCCGGCAGATTTCAATTCAACAGAAAATGCCGTCTGCAGCTCGTCCCATAGCTGTCCAATCACCGATTCGGTCAGGTATTCTCCTCCTAAAAACGGTGGGGCCGCCCGTGCGATCGAATCCCGTTCGTCTTCGGGGGGGCATTCAACCTTCGGCACGGCCGCGGTTTCCCCGCCCGCCTGCGCACAAACGCCTGCCACGTACCTTGCCCCCAACGTACGGAAAAAAGACAGAGCAGGCCCCATCGTGGTTCCCACTTCGTTGGCTCCCAATTGCAGCAATCCGTGTCCAGGACCGCGTGCGAAGGCCTCTTGAAGCTGTCGCGCGCTTTGCAAATCCAGTACGGCGCCGTCCTCCCCCTGGACCAAGACCAAACGCCCGTGGGGCGTCAGTCCAAGCGTCAGTCTGTGGTCAGCGACGCTAGTCACAGAACACTCATCACGCCCTTCACGGTCTTTATCCGTGCGTACAGTTCCAACACCGCTTCAGCGGATTCGCAGTGAATGCGGAACCTGTGGGTCGTGTATTTGCCGGTCTTGCTGGTTATGGTCTGATGGGCGTCGTCGACCAGGGGATCACGAAGTCCTTCGGTAACCGCGGCACGCAAGGACACAGTGACTTCGATTTCTGTTACGGCAATCACGGACAGGTAATACGCCACCGGGAATTGGTGCGTGGCGCGCAGCAATTCCAGCGAACGCAGGCGATCGGTTTCGTCTTTGGTCACTACGGCAACGCGCCCAGCGCGCCCTCAAGTTCACCTTGGGCGTGCGAATCACCCTTGCGTTGGCAGGCGGCAATGCCATCTGTATAAATCTTGCGGGCCTCAAGGGTTCGTCCCAGCGCCAGCAGCGTGTTTCCCGCGTGCAGGTACCCAGCCGTGTAATCGGGCACAGCAGCGATCAACGCCTCGAAATGGCCCCAGGCGGCTTCTAATTCGCCTGCGTTTTTGTGTTCCAACGCCAGGGCATACCGGGGGAATGGATCTTCGGGGCGCTGTGCGATGAAGTTTTCCAACATCTGGCGACGTGACGGCGGGGGGGCCATGGGACGTTCTTTCAGGCCACCGGCAAGGCGGGGCGATCAGGACCAGGCAGTTCGGGGACATCGCCCCCGACTACGGCCTGGTTTTGTTTGTTCACGCGGATGACGGTCGGACGCCAGACGCGGGCCTCGGCGTCACCGACGTCGGCGAAGGTGGCGATGATGACGATGTCGCCGGGTTGGGCATGGTGGGCAGCGGCCCCGTTGATGCAAATAACCCCTGACAGCGCGCGGCCGGGCAGCGCGTAGGTTTCCAGGCGGCTGCCGTTGCTGGTGTTCCAGATATGAACACGTTCATAGGGCAAAATGTCCGCCGCCTGCATCAAGGCTTCGTCGATAGTCACCGACCCCTCGTAATGAAGGTCAGCGGCGGTGACGGTTGCGCGATGGATCTTTGACTTAAAAACTGATCGGTTCATGGGGCTCTCCGTCCCGGCCGGGGTTCCGGTCCAGGCAGTGCGGTCTTTGTGAGTTCAACGTTGACCCCCGCCGGCCGATCCCGCAAGGTGGAGGGTACCAAACCCGGGGTCAATGTGGCTGAATCCATCAAAACCTTCAGCAAATTCGCGGGTCTTGACCTTGGCGGTGGCAAGGGCAAGACGACCGCGCTGGCGCTGCTTGAATTGCGTGGGGGGGCGGTTGTGACCACGCGCCTGTCCCCGCGAACCGGCGAATCCCCCCTGTACGATGCCGCGCTGATTGCCGTCCTCCGGGGATTGGATGACGACACGATCCTGTGCGTCGATGCCCCGTTGGTGGCGCCCGCATGCCTGCGCTGCGCGGTGCCTGTATGTCCGGGCCAAGCCGCCTGTGTCGATCCGGCAGTCGTGGTGATGCGCACCATGACCGAAGGGTTAGGTGATAGCGAAACCCGCGAGGCCCGTCGGGGCAAGCCCGAGGTCACACCCTATACCCAGAGGGTCACCGAGGTGTTTTTGCAGCGGCGTCTGGGGTTCCCACCGCGTGAAACCTTGGGGCAAGGCATGGGGCCGCTGACCGCGCGCGCCCTGCATATTGTCCGCGCCATCAGCGACAAATTTCAGGTGAATCGAAACCTTATAGAAGTATCGCCCAAGGCAACCTTGGCGGGCCTGTTTCGCCGCTATCCTGGGGAGGCCGGTCGTCGTCACACGCACTATAAAAAACGGGTCGATGCACGCCTTGCGATGTTGGAAAAACTCCCCGGTCTGACGTTTGCGCCGCCCGTGTGGCGGGAATCCTGCGTGCAAAGCGACCATGCCTTCGATGCCATCATCTGCGCGTTCGCCGGGTATTTGCGCCAGCGTGACGGCTGGCAAGTTCCAGAGGATATGGCGGATGTGGCGGCTCGCGACGGGTGGATCTGGACCGCGCCCGTGCTGGAACCAGATCCGGTTCCCATCTCGGTGTTGCGGGCCGAGGGGCAGGGGTGAGGGAGGTTAGAACGCTGGGCATTGTGCTTGAACAAAACCTGTTCGAGAGCGAGGATTGTGGGTGAATAGAAAGATAATCCGTACAGGGGACGTGCATGCCGGCAAAGCTTCCAACATTTGATCGGCTGAGGAACCCCCTCCTGCGGGCGCTGAAGGCGCTTGGATGATCGGGGTCAATCGAAGAGATCTACGAACGATCCTGAGGGCAGCAACCAGACCGAGGTTGGGTATCGCCTTGCCTGGGCGCGAACGTATCTGAAGAAATCTGGTTACCTCGAAAACTCCGTTCGTGGGGTTTGGTCCCTCACTGCCCAGGGTCGTACGGTGGAAGAAGTTGACCCTCAAGAGGTTGTAAAGAAGGTCAAGTCTCAGGCCAAGAAAGAAGCACCGCCTCCAGGTACTTCGATCACGGAGAACGGGAATTTGCCACCGCCAGAGCCTCTTGGTATCACTGCCGAGAAGTGGAAGCAGTGCCTCCATCAGGTGCTGACCCAGTCCCTGTCGCCAGCGGCCTTCGAGCGACTTGTGCAGCGGGTCCTTCGGGAGTCAGTCTTCGTGCAAGTAGAGGTCACCGGAAAAACCGGCGACGGCGGGATTGATGGTCGAGGGATGCTCGAATAAACGGATTGATGAGCTTTCACGTGTTCTTCCAATGCAAACGCTACAAGGGGTCGGTGTCTTCCGGCGAAATGGGCGATTTCCGCGGGGCGATGGTTGGGCGGGCAGACAAAGGACTGTTCGGTTCCGCCTAATCATTTCCGATCCGCCGACGGCTGTGCTGGAACCAGATCCGATCGGCACTAGGGGCGGGGGGGCAAATATCCTGTATAATCAACCTCGTGAAGGTTGAAAAGCCTGTATATCGCTTCTTGTCCGACCGGCTGCCGACCGTTGACCAGAGACGGCTCGTCGTGTTGACCGGTTCGCGTCAGGTGGGAAAGACAACGCTGGCGCGCCGGGCCTATCCGTCGCTTCGCTACGTCAATTTAGACGACAGCGATGCGCGGGAGGCCTTGCGGCTCGCACGTCCGAGCGAGTGGGGTGAAGTCGTGGGCCCCGCCGTCCTCGATGAGGCCCAAAAGGAGCCTTCGCTTTTCGACAAAGTGAAATTTGCCTACGACGAGGGGAGCCTGCCCTTTTCGGTGCTTCTCGGATCGTCTCGGTTT
>JAYUUT010000524.1:0-22824 GCA_043754455.1 Myxococcales bacterium | reverse complement strand
GCGGCAGCCGACACCGCAGCTGATTCAGTGGCGACCGGGCTGATTCGATCAGCCCCGTTCTCCATTGACCGCGACCACTTAAGGTTCAGCTTGCGCGGCGGTCCCGCCGATGGCCTGCGGGTCATGTTACTGGACGGCCCCGACACCACGCACACCGCCATGCCGAACGGTCCGGCTTTGCAAACCGTGCAATGGGACGTCACTGGACTCAGGGGACGTCAGGTGGTCCTGGTGATCGAAGATCAGTCGTCATTGGCCAGTCTGGCCGTCGACGATGTGGTTTTGTACTGAAGACTTGGCTCCTGTTCGCGGGAATCCCAGAACGGCGGTACCTTAATAGGGACCGATGTCTAAAGTGCCTCCTGCGGATGACCCGCGTGAAGTCTTCCGTCTGCACCTGCAGACGGAGCAGCGTGCGTCGCCCCATACAGTCCGGGCCTATATGCATGACGTCGATGAATTTCTGACCCATGCCCGGGTTGGGCAGGGCCAGGCCACTGTCGGGGATATGGGAACCCTGACCTGTCGCACGTTTCTAGCCAGCCTTCACGGCAGCAACGACGCTGTGACGATTGCCCGAAAATTGTCGTCACTGCGCACGTTCTTTCGGGTGCTGATCAGGCGGCGCCTGTATCGGGGTGGCAATCCTCTGGCGGGATTGCGGGGCCCCAAACGCGCGCAACGGTTGCCAACGTTTCTGGGAAAGGACGAAACCACGCAACTGCTCGATCATTCCGGGGGACGTGCTGAAACACCGCTGGGCCAGGCCGAAGACGCGCGCGATCAGGCGTTGTTCGAAGTTCTTTATGGCGCTGGGTTGCGAATTTCCGAGGCCTGCAATTTGAAAATATCGGATCTGTCCGCCGATGGCACCGGGGCCTTGTTACGCGTCGAACGGGGCAAGGGGCGCAAGGATCGGTTGGTGCCGCTAGGCCAAAAGGCCTGGGTGGCCCTTGGAGTCTACCTTCCCCTGCGGCCCGCGTTGTTGGTCAAGAACAAGGGCGAAGATCCTGGGTTCATCTTTGTTTCCCGGCGTGGTCACCCGCTAGATCCCCGGCAGGCCCGCAAACGCCTCGGTCAACGTGAGTTGCAATCCGGCGTCCGGGCGGTTTCACCGCACGCGCTTCGCCACAGTTTTGCCACGCACCTATTGGGCGAAGGCGCCGATCTGCGGTCGATTCAGGAAATGTTGGGACACGCCAGTCTGCGCACCACGCAAAGGTATGCCCAGGTGGACATTGACCATCTGATGTCTGTTTACGACCGTGCGCATCCCCACGCGACGGGGCGCCCGGGCGAACCGAAGAAGCCGGGCTAGCCGCCTTGCCCGTGGTATGAACCGCGCCCCATGTGCCGTAAGGCCGCAACATGAATCTGGTCATCTGGGCCGCCGCTGTCGTGGCGCTGCTGGGTGTGTTGGTATTTGTCCATGAATTGGGGCACTTCCTGGTTGCGAAGCTGTTTGACGTTAAGGTGCTGCGGTTTTCGTTGGGTTTTGGCCCCAAGTTGCTGGGGTTTAATGCGGGGTCTACTGAATACCGCCTGTCCTTATTTCCTTTGGGCGGCTACGTTCGCCTGCTGGGCGAAGATCCACGAGAGCCCGTGTCAGAAGCGGATCGTCCCCGCACGCTGCTATCCAAACCGCTGTGGCAGCGTTACATCATCGTCATAGCGGGGCCCGCCTTCAATCTGCTGTTGCCGATTGGGATATATTTCATTCACTTTATCGGGCAACGCACCTTGCTGCCCGCGACCGTAGGCACGGTACTGGCGGGGTTGCCAGCGGCACAGGCGGGATTGGTGCCGGGGGACAGGGTCGAAGCGATTGATGGCACGGCAATCCGGTATTGGGAAGATCTGGAAAAGACCGTGGCGGCGTCACCCGGTCGCACTTTGCGCTTTCAGATTCGGCGGGGCGATAGCGTCGAAGAACGTGACATCACAGCAGGTGAACTGACCCGGCGCGGGGCCTTCCGTCCCTCTGAACGGGTGGGATGGATCGGGGTATCGCCTCGGTTTTTGCTGCCTGAAATTGGCGTGGCCGATCTGTCGTCACCCGCGGCCCAGGCGGGTCTGCGCACTTTTGATTTCATTACCGCGGTTAACGGGGCCAAGGTCGCGACCTGGGCTGAATTTGAACACGCCGTCGACAGGTGGGGGGCCTCCCCCTTGCGGGTGTCCTTCCTGCGCGGCAGCCATTCCGCCCTGCCATTTGCCCATGTCGAAGTGCAAGAACCCCAGGCCGCCACCGTGATCCCCCAGGCCATCTTCGATGCGGCCGGGCGGCGCACCTTCGTCACCGGTTTGGAATCGTCTGAACTATTTGCGTATACGGTGGAACCGGGAAGTCCCGCCGATCGCATGGGGCTGCGCCGCGGTGATCGTTTGTTGGAACTAGATGGCGAGCCCTTGCCACACTGGGATCTTTTGCGGCAACGACTGAATGCCGATCCGCAGCGGTCGTTTCGCCTCGCCTGGACGTCCCCTGGGGGCAGCCGCCGCGAGGCGACGTTCAAACAGGACTTGCGATCCACCCTCGATGCGTACCGGCAGGAAGAACAAAGGCTGGTGTTTGGCGCCACCAATCGTTTCGCCTGGCGCACGGACAAACCCGTGCCAGTCAGGTATCGGGTGATCTATGCGCTGTCCCATGCCATCGGCCGCACGACGCAGATTGTGATCGCAATGGCTCAAGGGTTTACCGAAGTCGTGCGCGGCAAAACCCCGGCGTCGTCCCTAGGTGGTCCTTTGATGATTGGGTACGTGGCGGGGGTTGCGGCCGAACAGGGCGTTTCGCAGTACCTGTGGTTGATGGCGCTGCTATCCATCAACATCGGCCTTTTGAATTTCTTACCGATCCCCATCCTCGATGGCGGTTTGTTGATGTTCTTCACCATCGAACTCTTCAAAGGCCGTGCACCCTCGTTGCGCACCCGTGAAATCGCCTCCTATGTGGGGCTTGTCGCGGTGGTCTTGCTTATGGGATTTGCGCTCAAGAACGACGTGGTTCGATTGTTGATGCAGCGATGATAACCTTGCCCTTGCTCGCTCTGGATACCTCCACGCTGACCGCGCGGGTGGGCGTTTTTTCACCCTCCAACGGGTGCCTGGCGCAGGGCTCGCTTACGGCGGCGCGCCAGTCGGCGGGCCTCTTGACGTTGGTGCACGACGTGCTTGGCCGGGCCGGGGTTGCGGTGGGCGATCTGGGCGCCATCGCCTGTGGGGCCGGGCCAGGCTCCTTCACCGGCCTTCGCGTGGGCATGGCCCTGGCCAAAGGACTCGCCTTTGCAACATCGACCCCCTTATTGCTGGTGTCGTCGTTGGCAGCGCTTGGGCGCGATGTGGCCCAAGGGGTCGGGTCGCCCGCGTGGATTGTTCCCACTCTCGATGCCGGGAAAAACCAGATCTACGCCGCTGTGTTCAGCCATCAATCGGCATCTGCACCGGTTCTCATCGATCCCATGTTTTGTGTATTTCCCGCGGACCTTAGGCTGCGTCTGTTAGATCTACAGGTGAAGGGCCCCATCAAACTTGGCGGCCCAGGTGCCGATCGATATGCCGACGTTTTTGATCCCGCGTGGCTTGTCGCCGTCCAGGGCCCCACGGCCACGTCGGTTGCGGCCTTGGCGTTTGAACGGATCGCGCGGGGCGAGCAGGATGATCTTGATGCCGCCGTGCCCGTTTACGGTCGTCCCCCCGACATCACCCAACCCAAAAACAAGAGTCTCTGAATCGGCAATCGGCACAAAGACGCGCCCCGCTGCGCCCGCTGCCACATGCTGGTGCAGGGCTGTGTATGCGATCTCATTCCGCAACTCCATACGCGCACGCACCTTTTGGTGATTCTTCATTCGTCCGAGGCAAAGAAGCCGACGAACACCGGGCGCCTGGCAGCCCTATGTACCGACAACAGCCAGGTGCTGATCCGGGGACGGCTGGATCAGCCCCTTGATCTTGGCTTTCTTGCCGGAAAAAACGCTCTGGTGTTGTGCCCCGATGACGAAGCCACTGTTGTGCACCCCATCGACGAACCCGTGACACTGATCGTGCCCGACGGCAGTTGGCGTCAGGCGGCGAAGATGCCAAAACGCGAGCCCCTGCTGCGCGACCTGCCCCGTGTGAAACTGCCGCCGGTTGTGCCGCGCGCGCCCGCGTTGCGCCACGAAACCAAGGACAACGGCCTCGCCACGTTCGTCGCCATCGCCCACGCCCTTGGGATCATCGAAGATCCCGCAATCACGCAAACCATGCTGGCCTTTTACGACTTGGTGGCCCAGCGCATCCTGCGGGCCCGACAAGGGCAACTCAGCTAACCCAACCCAGCTAGCCCAATCCCGGGCGACAGCACCACGACAGGTGTGCCCCGGCTGGCATGGCCATGGCGTCGCCTGCCGCGTGCAACCCCGCGAAATCCCGACTCAGCCCCCCCTCCAGACGTTGGCACTAAGGTTGCTGAATCCCCCTATGCTACCGTCGTGACTGTGGGGTCCATCATGCGCACCGTTAGCGCCCTGTGCTGGGTCCTGGCCACGTCGGGGTGTCTTATCTCTGAACCCATCAACCAGGCCCCCACCGTGACCATCATCGCCCCCGACCATATCTACCGCGCCCAACCCGCGACGTTTCGGGCCCAGGTTGCCGATCCCGATGGCGTGGACGATGTATCTGAAACCACCGTTGCCTGGTCTGTGTTGCTGACCCCGTGCGAATCTGCAACCGAAGATCTGTGGCGTGCGGTTCGCCCCGAAATCGGCGCCACGTTGATCATGCGGCCTGTGGGGCGCGAAGGTTTCTGTTTGCGGGCGCAGGTTCGTGATCGCCATGGTGCCGAAGGGCGCAGCCCGGTTTTGGGGCGTATCCCCGAAAACAAAACGCCCGTTGCCACGTTGACCCTGTCGCCGAAGGCTCCCGCCTCCGGCATATACCCGCTTTATTCGCAGATCCGTCTGTCCGCCGAAGGATCCCGCGACGATGACGGCGACGTCCTTGGTTATTCGTGGACCGCGACCGACGCCACGATGGCGGATGTCGCGCTGGATGCGTGTGATGATTCGGGGTCGCAAAAAAACTTAGTCCGTTGCCTGAACCTGACCACACCGGGGCAATTCACGGTCACGGTTGTGGTGGCCGAAACCAACGTTCCCTCCGGCACGGCGGCGGCCACGACATCCGCAACCACGACGATTGTTGTGGCCGATGATCAACCCCCGTGTTTGGTGCTGTCCCAGATCGAACCCAATCCCGAATCCTTGCCGCTTGTGATTCTGCCCAGCGAAGGGCGGAGGCGTTTTTCCATCCGCCAGGTGAAGGACGACGGACACCCCTTGCCCGCAGGCCCGCGCGGCGAACCGACGTTCTTGTGGTCGGTCTGGGAAAGCAGCCGATGGGAAGCCCTGCCGGGCGATCGGGCCGAATACGACATGGGTGCCTACCTGTTTTCCGATGTGCGTCCGGGGCGAAGCGTCCGTGTGGCCGTGCAGGTCTTCGATCCCGTGCATGCGAAAAAACAAGCCGCGATTGAAACCGCCTGCAAGGATAAAGATCTGTGTGAAGATCCTGTCGGGTGCGTGCGCCGGGTGGCCTGGACCCTGAGGTTCCAATGAAAACGTCGCTGGTGCGTGCGGGGATGTTCCTGCTTTTTTCCTGCATCGGTTGTTCTGGGGCTGTTGGGGACGGCGCGAATAATGAGAGTTCCCCTGGGGCCTCCGCGGGCCCCACAGCGTCCGGCGCCCCCAAAGGGGGTGGCAGCGGCACTGCCCCCGATCCTTCTGGATCCGCCCCAGGCCCCGTGTCCCCTGGGGGCCTTCCAAGTTCACCTCCTGGTGGCGGCGCACCCATGGGAGTCGCAACCCCTGGTTGTTCTTTGGACATAGTGCCCGTGTCTCACCTGTCGCTCTTGGACCTTCCCGCAGCCCCTGGCGTCAAGGTTCGCGTGCGCGCCGTCGTGCAACCCTTCGGAGGCTTGGCTCCCGCCCCCGCGAAATTTTCCTGGGACGTATTGTTCAATCCAGACCAGCCCGTGAAACACAGCCTGTTGGATGCGTCGGGATCCCTGATGGAATTCGAAATCGCGAGAACCGGGCAATTCATCGTGCTGGTCAACGCCACCTTGGCCGATGGCAAGACCACCTGCACGATGGCCGTGCAGCGGGTGACCACGCGGCCTTTCGGGATGGGTCGCGCGTACCTGCGCGTGCGGATCACGCCGCCCCCCGACGCTGCGCTGCCCGTCCAGGAAACCCAGATCCAGGTGAAAACCGGCGAGCCACTTTCGCAGCCCTTGCTGCTGCAAGGCGGGGTCGAAGTCACGTTCGATCCGATAAGCCAGGTTCGCGAACGAAAACTGTTTTCGTATGTGCGCATCAGCCACAGCGCAGGTGGTGTGGTCTTCGAAGGGCACACCCGCCAGGGGCCAGCGCGGGCGTTGCTGGTGGGCCCCCTTGCGTATGACATGTTGGTCGTACCGGACAACGAGGGCGAAGACGTGGCCCCGATCCTATTGGCGGCGCGCGCCCCGATTGCCCTGAACGCACAACCCCAGCGCCTAGATGCAGGGTTTGGATTGACCGGGACCACAACCGATGCGGATCGGCAGCCGGTCAACGACGTCAGTGTCGTGTTGCGCGCGGGGGCCCTTACGTCCACCGTCGGCGTCTCGAACCCGTCGGGGGCCTACGCCCTTCGCCTGCGCGAAGGCACGTTTTCAGCGGTTTTTTCTCCGCCTCCCGGCAAAGGACTTCCCCAAGCCCAGGTCAGCGCGACCGCCGCGATGGCGATCGCAGGATCGGGTACGGTCCTGGATTTTCAGTGGAACAAGGTTGCAGTGTCTCGCCTGCTCGTAAGGGTGAAATCGCCTTTGGGCGCCATTGGCCAAGGCCGGGTTCGGATCGAAGACGCGACGGATTTCTTGCAGGTCGGTGTTGCCCGATTGCGCCCCGCTGCGGTCGGCGCGGCGCCGGTGATTTTGTCCGCCACCGGCCACCTGCGCACCAGCGCCATTTTGGACGCGCGTGGCGAGGCTGAATTCCCGGTCCTGCCGCACGGACGTTACCGTCTGACGGTCTTCCCCTCCGACGGCGTGGCCGCTGCGACAACGGCCCTGACGTTGGATCTATCGGGCAATCAAATAAAGGACGTTACTCTGGGGGTTCGCGTTCCGGTCCAAGGCCGGTTGCTGCCCGAACGCGAAACCGCTGGTGTGCGCCTGCTGGCTCTTGATCAAGGTGGCGATTTTCCACGTCCCGTCGCCACCGCTGTCGTCGGATCCGACGGACGCTACACGTTGTCACTAGAGCCTGATCGGACCTACCTGATTCAGGCTGATCCCCGTCCGGGAACTGCCTTTGGCCGCCAGGTTTTGCATCGGGTGAAAGCCACGACGAATGAACTCCTGCCCGATCGGACCTTGCCCGCTGCGCTGCTGTGGAAGGGCCGCGCGCTGACCGGAAGCAGCCCTGTGGGCGGCGCCGTCCTGCAACTGTTCTGCCTGGCCACAACCCCCGATTGCCTAGACCCCACGCAACCGCTGGCCGAAGGCACCACACAGCCCGACGGCAGCTTCGCCCTAATTCTGCCCGACCCAGGACCCTGAGTTATTTTTCGGCGGCTCTTAGGCGTTTGGGGGGCCGCTACCTGCCAGCAGGGCTTCTTCCAGTTCCTGGTTGATGGCGGCCTCGTCCTTGTGCCGGGCCGCCGCCAGTTCACGCACCACCAAACCCCTTGCGGTGTCCAACATGCGCCGTTCGCCAAAAGACAGAGATTTCTCGCTTTTCAGGCGATAAAGGTCGCGAAACACTTCTGCCACTTCGAACAGGGATCCAGATTTGATCTTCTCCATGAACCCGCGGTACCGGCGGTTCCAGGTGTGCCGTTCGAACCGAAGGGCCCGTTGCCCCAGGATCTGTAGAACTTCGGACACATCGTCGTCCCCGGCCACGGGCCGCAGGCCAACCTGTTCGGCCTTGTCGATGGGAACCAAAATCCGGGGGCCATTGGCCTCCAACGACAGCACATAAAAACTGTGCACGCGCCCCTGAATTTCCTTTTGTTCGATGCCCACGATTTCGGCCAGCCCGCGTGACGGGTAGACCGCTTTTTGTCCGATGACGAAGGTGGTTGACACGGGATACTGCCTCCGGTCTTTCACTCACTAGGAACCAGTCAAAAACTGGACAAAATCACCGTATCATGTGGGTGACTGCCGTGTCTATCCCGAAATGTCGGTCTGGGCATCACATTGCATGTAGTTGTTTGCCCGTCACCGGCGTAGACAGGGTATGATGACCCTTCATTGTGGACCAGGGGTCGGGAATAAAGCAGGCTGGCTGGAATAGATCCGCGCCTTTGCGTCTAAAAGGAATCACTCATGACCTTTTTATATCTTAATCCGTTGGGTCGCACAGCCGCGTTGTTGCTGGGCCTCATGGCCCTGGGGTGTACGACCAAGACTGTTACCAACGTGACCCCGGTTCGGGACGCTGGTCGAACGGCTGGACGTGGTGGCGCGGGTGGACGCGGCGGCAGCACGGGACCCACCGGTGTCGGCGGTGAGGCGATGGCCGGAGGGGGGGGAATGACGACGATGCCAGGATCCTTGCCTGACGGCGGATCGCGTGGCGGCGACGCCCCTGTAGTTTTTGATGGGCCGCGCATGACGGACCCGGTTCCCAGGACGGACGCTAGTTGTCCCGCCGTCGCCCCTGCCGTGAAAAAAGGCCTGGGACTGGCCTGCGCCTGCAACATCGAATGTGGATCTGGTTTCTGCGTTGATGGCGTCTGTTGCAACCTGGCCTGCAGCGGGGCCTGTGTCAGCTGCAATCTTGCCGGGAAGATGGGGGAATGTGCGCCGGTGGCCGTTGCCGCCCCTGATCCGCATTCGATTTGCAAAAAAGAAGATCCGTCCACCTGTTCCCAGGACGGCACCTGCAATGGATTGGGCGGGTGTGCGAAGTTTAAAACCGGCACGATGTGCAAACCGTCTGCGTGTTCGGGCGGTGAACTGATTCCCGCCAGCATTTGCAATGGCAACGGCACCTGCATTGTGGGCAATCCGATAGCCTGCGCCCCGTACGCGTGTATTGACAACGCCTGCCGCGCCAGTTGCACCAACAGCGCTGACTGCGCCACTCCTAATTTGTGTCGTGACATCCCGGGATTGGGATTGTCCTGCGGCAAGAAGATGCTGGGCCAGGATTGCAAACTGCCGGTTGAATGCGCATCGAATTTTTGTGCGGATGGTGTGTGTTGCGACAGCGGCTGTTCTGGAAAATGTATGTATTGCAAAAGCCCTGATAAACGCGGGCGATGCACCCCCGTCGCCGCCGACGTAGGAGACCAGAGGGCCGCTGCCGGCGTGACCGATCCGACCAAAATCTGCGTGGATCAAGGGTCGACCAGTTGCGGTACGAACGGCAAGTGTAATGGCAATGGCGGCTGCCAGACCTATTCGAACGGCACGGTCTGTCGGGCCGAGTCCTGCGACGCCGCCACCAGTCGGTACAACAGCGAGGGCGTCTGCCAGAACGGCAGCTGCGCGGTTTCTGATCCGCTGGTTTGCGCCCCCTATAAGTGTAACGGGGCCCGTTGTGCCACTGGCTGCACGGTCACTGACCAGTGCCAGGTCCCCCGGATCTGCCAGGCAGGCGAATGTGGCAAGAAACCTGTGGGGTCAATTTGCGGCGCTGGAACCGAATGTGGATCTGGGTTCTGCGCGCAGGGCGCGTGTTGTGCGACCGCGTGCAAGGACAGTTGTTATTCGTGTGGGCTGGCGGGATCTCGCGGCACCTGTAAACCTGTCGCCAAAAACGTCCGCGATCCGCAGGGCCAATGCCAGGATCAGGGCCCGGCCAGTTGCGGGACCGACGGTTTTTGTGACGGTACAGGCCGTTGTCGTTTCTACGCCAACACGACGAACTGCGTGCAGGGAACGTGCACGGACGGCGTGGCGACCCTGCCATCCAAATGTGACGGCAAGGGCAAATGCACAGGCCAAGGCAATGAAACGTGCGCCCCTTATGTATGCAGCCAGCAGGGGTCGTGTTTCACGTCATGTACGACGACGGGCGGCCAGTGCGCCGTGGGCAAGGCCTGCGACCCGCAAAACTCGTGTGGCAAAAATGCCTTGGGTTCGCGCTGTGTCCAAGGTCCAGACTGTCTGTCGGGCAACTGCGTGGATGGCCGCTGTTGTGGCAGCGCTTCGTGCGGAACGTGCAAGGTCTGCGGCACCAAGGGGACCTGTGACAATGTCGCCTTGGGTGACGTTGATCCCCGTGCGGTTTGCAAGGCCGCCGCGGATCCCACGACGTGTGGCAATAACGGCTTCTGCGATGGCAACGGCGCGTGCCAGAACTTCGGCGCCGAACAATCGTGTGCGGTTCAGACCTGCCCGGACGGGGCTAGTCAGGGGGCGCTGGATTCGTTCTGCAACGGCAAGGGCGCCTGCGACACCAAGGTTCAAAAATGTGGCAACTACAAATGTGACGGCGCGACCAAACAGTGCCGCAGTTCTTGCACTGCCGATGCTGATTGCATCACGGGCGTCGGCTGCGAAATGACAACAGTCGGCGGTATGACGACCGGCGTGTGCGGGACCAAACAGCCCATCGGGGCCACCTGTTCGGGGGACATCGCCTGCGCGTCGGGCAATTGTGTGGACGGCGTGTGTTGCAACACCAAATGTACCGATCTGTGCAAGTCCTGTGGGCAATCAAACAGCCTGGGGATCTGTACTTTCGTCGGTGACAACAACACGGACGATACTTGCAAGGATTTCCGAAACGGATCCCGTGAATGTGGTGATGGCGCCTGTCAATTGCAGACGGGAACGCCTGTCTGTCGTTTCAAAGACGCCGCGTCGGCCTGCGGCGCGCGCTGCGGGGACGTGGCCATGAACGAGGCCGCCATCTACAGCAAAAAATGCAATGCCGCTGGGGCCTGTGGGGGTGCCGAAACCGCGGGTACCTGTGGTGCCTACCAGTGCCAGGCGGGCATGGCGGGGGGCGGTGCGACCTGTCAGTTGCAATGTGATTTCAACAATCCAAACAGTTGCTGGGCTGGTTACAAATGCGTAAAACAGATGAACGGCACCGGCAACGTTGGCGTGTGTCTGCGGGCCCCGGGACAGGGGTGTACGACCAACGCCCAGTGTGCAACCGCCGTGTGTTGGAAACGCAACACCACCGATACATCCGGTGTTTGTTGCGACAAGGCCTGCGCGGGATCTTGTTCCACCTGCGACACCGGTACCTGCCAGGCCTGTGGCAGCACCCAGAAATGTGGCTGCGCGACGGGGCAGTCCTGTTCCGGCACCCCGGCCAGCAACATATGTAAGGCCGAAGCGGGCCAGGCCTGTACCACCAACGGCAACTGCCTCAGTGATGTCTGTGTCGGCGGGTTCTGTTGCAAGACGGGTTCGACCTGCACGGGCGAAACCTGCAATAGATGCGAATCGGGCACCGGGAATTGTGTGCTCAATTGCACCGCCACGCAGCGCTGCGTGAACGGCGCGACGGGTGTTGCGGGCAGTTGCAAGAAGGTGCAAGGGCAGGCCTGCGCGGCCGCCGGGGAATGTGCCAGCAACTACTGCGGGGACAATGGCAAGTGCTGCGACGCGGGCTGCACCGGCGATTGCCAGGCTTGCGATGCGAACGGTACCTGTCAGGCCATTCTCAATGGCGCCAACGGGGCACGATGTCCGATTCAGATGCCGACGACCTTCGACAGCGCGGCCTGTTCGCTGAAACGTGGTTGCGCCAACGGGATCTGCGCGCGGTCCGGGGCTGACGTGCGCTGCTCTGGATTTTCCTGTACGGCCGACGGAAAACTGGCGGCCAGTTTTTGCAACGGGGCCGAGGCCTGCGTGGCGGGAACACCTGCAACATGCGCCTTGAATCAGTTCTGCGAGGGCGGAAGCTGTGGCGCCAAGAAAGACAACGGCCAGGACTGCGCCGACGATTCACAATGCACAACCGGGTATTGCGTGATGATGACGGCCACAACGGGGCGCTGCTGTGCGGCCCGCTGCAACCCCACCCAATGTGAATCTGTCTGCGCGGCGGGCGGTGCGGCGGGAACCTGTGTGAACAATTGCAGCGCGGCCCAGTTGTGCGAGGCCGGTTCAGGCGGAACCGCGGGATCTTGCAAGACCCGCCAGGGCCTGGCCTGTACATCACCGACGGAATGTTCCGGAACCCTGTCGTGTGTGGCGACATCCCCCGGCGGCGTCGCCAAGGTGTGCTGCAGCGCCAGTTGTAACGAATCGGGCTGCAATGCATGCAAATCCGACGGCACAGGATGTGAATACAAATGTGGCGGCGGCCAGTACTGTGCGGCAGGCGGGGTGGGTGTGGCCGGGTCATGTGCGACGAAGAAGGGCAACGGCACGGCGTGTACAGGCGCGGGCGAATGTTCGTCGGGGATTTGTTTTGTTGAAAGCGGGATGACAGCCGGAATCTGCTGCGGCGTTAGTTGTGCGGAAAGCAGTTGCGCCAAATGCAGCGCCGCGGGCACCGCGTGCGAATCGAAATGCGACGGGTCCACCCAGTATTGCGCCAACGCGGTCCCGGTCGGATCGTGTGCCACACGAAAAACCGCAGGCATGGCGTGTCTGAACGATGCCGAATGTCTGGGTTTGTGCCAAAGCAGCACCTGCCGCAGCACCACGGGGCAGGGCTGCGCCATGACCAGCCAGTGCGTATCGGGCCTGCACTGCGCGTCGGGCGGAACCTGCCAATTGAAAAAAGCCAAAGCAGCGGCGTGTACGGTGGCCGACGAATGTTCAACGGGGATGTTGTGCGAATCAACCACCTTAGGGGGGACCAGCAAGATCTGCTGTGAAACCGCCACGGCCTGTAATGGTGCCGGCTGCATGGCTTGTAAGACCGACGGCACCGGCTGCGAGACCAAATGTGGCATGGTCCAATTCTGCAAGGCGGCCACGATGATGTGTCAGGCCAAAGGTGCGTTAGGTGCCGCGTGCATGAACAGCCTTGAATGCCTGGCCGGGACATGCGAGGGCAGCGTTTGCAAGGCGACCACCGGGCAGATGTGTCCGGGGGGTGTCGGGGATTGCGCGATGGGGCTGATATGCGACGCCGGGGTTTGTGCCGGAAAGAAGGCCAAGGGCGGAAGCTGCAGCGCCACTGCGGACTGCACGACGGGTCTTACCTGCCTTGCGACGTCACCCGGCGGCGCCGCCAAGGTCTGCTGTATGGCCGCGACCTGTGGCGAAAATATCTGCGAAGCCTGTGCGGGGACCGGAGAAGCGTGCGTGGCCACTTGTATGACCAATCAATACTGCGTGGCGGGTATGTCGATGGCCGCGGGCATGTGTGCCGTCAAGAAACTGCCGGGGGATGTCTGTGTCCTGGGCGGCGAATGTGCTTCGGGGATTTGTGATGGAACCTGCCGGACCGCATCGGGCGGCGCGTGCCCGTCAACGGCCTTCACGTTCTGTGTGGCCGGAAACTATTGCGACACCACGTCCACGTCCACTTGCAAGCCGAAGCTGGCCACAGGGTCGGCCTGTCCCCTCATGACCGAATGCCTAGGCAATTGTGAAGGTGGGTTGTGCAAATCAGTCGCGGGTCAGGGCTGTACCGTGGCGACTGACTGCGCCGGAACGACCCTATATTGCGATACGACCTGCAAGGCGAAACGGCCTTTCGGTTCCGCCTGCCCCCTTGGAACCGAATGCCAGGGGGCCTGCGAAGCCGCAGTCTGCAAATCTACGGTAGGGCAAAGCTGTGCTGTGGTGGGCGACTGCGCCCTGACGCTTAGTTGCGACCTTATGTTAAAATGTGCGGCACCGTGATTGGGACCGAAAAACGTGAGTGGAAATCTGAAGTCCTACCCCTGATCTTGCTGACGATCATCCTTGGTTGTCGGTCTGAACACGCCTTGCCCATCCCTGATGCCCCTGACAGCGGCGCTGCGGGGGCACCCGGTGGGCGAACAGGGCAAGGTGGATCTGCGGCCCAGCCCGGTGCCGGAGGGGCTGGTGGCACAGCCGTGCCGATGGGGCAGGGCGGGATGATCAAGGTGTCACCCCCCGATGCCCCGGTTCAAACCGAAATGGACGCGGGTCCGATGGATCGTCCTGCGATGCCAATAGACATGATGCCGCCTGTGGCACCCACTTGCGGCCGGACCGGTCTGCCGTGCTGTGCTGCCAACCAATGCGAGGGCGGCGGTTGTTGTGTCGGCGCCCGTTGCGTTCAAAATGGGACATCGTGTTCAAACTCAGCGGCCTGTCTGAACGGATCGTGCGGGGGCTGTGGTGCCCTTGAGCAGGAATGTTGTGACCAGCGGGCGTGCCATGCGGCCCAAACCGTTTGCGCGGGTGACGTGGCGTCGGCCCGCTGTCAGACCTGTGGGGGGCCAAACCAACCCTGTTGTGGTGACGGCGCCTGCCCGACCGGACATACCTGCGACAAGACCCAAGGATCTGCTGGCGTGGGACTGTGTGTCGCGTGCGGAGGAGCCGGGCAAATCTGCTGTTCACGGCAACGGTGCGAGCAGGGTGGTTGCTGCGTCGCTGATAAATGCACAGCGGCCACCACCCAATGTGCGGCGGGAGGTGGTGTTTGTGCCGCCGGGCGTTGCGCCGCCTGCGGTATTGACGGCCTGAAGTGTTGTGCGGGCCAGGACCCCGGGGAATCCTGCGCATCAGGCACCGACACCATCTGTTCAATGGCCAGGTTGTGTACACCCTGCGGCGGCCCCAACCAACCGTGTTGTGCCGCAAGACACTGCAAGGCCGGCCTGGGCTGTGGTGCCACGGGCCTGTGTGTGGGCTGTGGGACCGTGGGGGGGCCTTGTTGTACGGGCCGCACCTGCACGCAGATGGGTGCTTGTTGTGCAGCCGACGGCCGTTGTGTCGGCACCGGCATGTCCTGCGGCCCCGTCAGCGGCAGTTGCCGTGACGCCAAATGTTTGTGACCGCCTAGGTTGTATGGCCCTGGACCAACGGTTGATTCCCGGTTTGATCACCGTAGATCTGCACGCCTTGGCCCCTGGGGGTGATGCTGTCGGACGACAGTGTGATGGTGCGGCTGTGGGACGGGTGGTGTTCGTGGCGCGGGGGGCTCCTGGGGATCGCGTGCGGGCGCGCGTGGTGCGGGAAAAAAAACGCATGGCCTGGGCCGAGATCGAGGAAATTCTGGTCGCGTCGCCCGCGCGGGTCGTGCCCCCCTGTTCGCGATTTTCTGATTGTGGCGGGTGTCAGTGGCAACACGTTTCGTATCCAGCACAAAAGGCCGCCAAATCCGCCATCGTTGCCCGCGCCTTGGGGTTGCCAGACGTTCAGCTTCACAGCCCGGTTTCGCCCTTTGGGTACCGCGAACGCGCGCGTTTTGTCGCCAGTGCCGACGGGGCCTTTGGTTTTCACGCACGGCGATCCCGCCGGGTGGTCGATGTTCCCGCGTGCCCGTTGCTGGCTCCACCTTTGAACCAGGCCCTCGCGGATCTACGCGCGCACGACAAGGCATACGCAGCGGATTCAGAAGTTTCGGTTCAGATGGGGGCGGATGGGGTGGTGGCCGCGCGTTCCGGATCGCAATCATGGTGGGTCGGTGCTGCTGTGGGTGATGAGGTCAACATTGAAGTGGACGTTGCCGAACGCGGATCAGCGCCCCTGAAAATCCCCCCAGGTGCCTTTTGCCAAGTCAGCGGCGCGGCCAATCACGCCCTCGTCAAGGCGGTACACGAAGCCATCGGACTGCAACCCGGACGTGTATTGGAACTGTTTGCCGGGTCGGGAAATTTCACGCGCGGTCTTATCCAGGTCGCGTCGGGTGTCGTGGCCCACGATGCCGATCCCCAGGCCCGCCGCCGAGGCGCCCGCAACGTTCCCGCCGCCACGTGGCCCGACGACGTGGCTGACCTTGTGGGGAGGTTCGATACAGCTCTCGTCGATCCTCCACGTGAAGGGCTAGACGCGCCGACATTGAAACTGGCGATTCAGGCCCGGTCGCGGCTGGTCTATGTGTCCTGCGATCCCCAAACCCTAGGCCGCGACGCCCGCCTTATCGAGGCTGCGGGCTTCCGGTTAAAACACGCGGTGGCATTCGACCTGATGCCGCAGACATTTCATGTGGAAGTTGTGGCGTTGTTTGAACGGGGGGTCCGGTTCGGACAGACGGCGCTGTCACCGCACTAACGGAAAATCCGTGCTTTCTCTTCAGCAGAAAGCATTCGACCCTGGATTCGCACGTCCGCGTCGTTCACGCGAACCATCAGGGCAGTCAGATCCTTGGTCACAAGATCGGGTGGGAGAAAAAGGAGCCCGTTCGCTAACTTTCCACCCGCAGCGACGCGATACGGATGTCCATGGGCCGCGATCCCGGCGTCCCGGCCAACCTTGGCCGCATCGAGTACCGATCCGCGGTCCAGCGCAGGCAGCAGCTTTCGGTCGCGCATCACAAGGAATGTCTTTTCTAGGCTCACACTGATTCCGCCTCCATCAGTCGTCGCTTGGCCGCCGACCAGGAACAGCCGAAATGGCAGGCTGAAGCTAGCTGAAACGTTTTTGGCCAGATCGGAATGCGGTGGAACTTCCATGAACATCAAGTGACCGGCAGGGCCTTCCCAATCGCCGTACCAGCCGTCCATTTTTGTCTGCGCTTCGGACGCAGAGCTGCGGATCTTCGCGGTGTCTTGTGCCACGGCGGACCTTGATATCTGGGCCCCCCCCAGACCAGCCGTCAAGGTGGCCAATATCAAGCCATTTGTCATGATCCCGGGCCAGGCAACGGCCAGCCAATTAAATGGCCGAGCCGCCCCCCTGGATGCCATCCCGGTTATGGCGGTGGCCAAAACGCCCACGCACGTAGCCCCTAGCATCACTACAATCAAGTTTTCATCCCCAAGTTTTATTGCCGGGATCTGAAAAAAGGCGCCAACTATAGCGCCCGCCAAACATGGGACTAGCCATGACAAAAGTCGTGCACTTTTAACAGTGGTTGGGGCCATGAGGGAAGACGTACGACTATAGACGAGCTGCCGCCATAGCAAAAACTTTGCTGTATATCGTGCTTCAGCACCGAGACGAGTTCCCGACAGGCACAGAAACTATCGATTGCCGCATCCCGTGTTACCTTAAAGTTGTGCATCGAGGATCTGTTCATGGAGGTCAAATACAGTCGACGTCGGCCTTGGCGACGCCGCTAGCGGATCTACTTTTGGGCGGCGGCCTTTCTTTGCTTGTCCTGCCCTTGTTGATGATGACCTCCCCCAAACCCTTGTCGCCTGTTGAGTACGGGGTGCTTATCGCGCTGGGGATAGCCTTCAACTGGCCTCATTTTGTGGCGTCGTACTTTTTGCTTTACGCGACGCGCGACAGTATCTCGCAGAACCTCCGGGCCGCCGTCTGGATACCGCTTGCAGTGCTGGCCTACGGCTTGTTCGCGATCGGCGTTTCAGGCCGCCATCCCATCTTTATGAATCTTTTGACCGTGTTCGCAGGCGTCTATCTGGCGCGACACTATACCGGCCAAACGTTTGGAGTTATGTCGTCTTTTGCACACCTAGACGGGGCTCCTTTCGAGCCTGCCGAGCGCAGTCGCATTCGCGCGGGATTGAATATCCTGATGGTGTGGCACATTGTCTGGGCACTTCATCAGTCAATTGGTCTTGTTGCCCCCGGCGCTGCCCCATTTGTTGCACTGGTTTATTCGCAAAGCGGGTGGCTGTTTGCCGCAGGGTTCCTTTGGGGAAGCTGGGGGGCGGCAGGTTTTCTGATGCGAATGAAAAAACTTTCCCTCCCCCTTCCGGTACGTATTTTGGTCCCTTGGTGCGCCATTGCTGTTTGGTATATCGCGCTTGCCAGGGACCCTTCGGCATTGCTGGCGGTACAGGCAGCCCACGCCCTTCAATACCTTGTGTTCCCGATCCGTATGCAACTGAATCGTGGCATCGCGGAAAATCGGCCAACCCAGCACTGGGCCTTGTATGTGGCTATTTGGTTTGTGATCGGCCTGGCCGTATTTGAAGGTGTAGGGCCTCTATTTGGAGCCACGTTTCGAATGGCGGGCGGTCAGGGGAATTTGACCGAGATTGCTCCCCCTGTTCTCATTATCTGCATCGGGATCCACCACTACTTTATTGATGGATACCTTTTTAGGCTGCGCAATCCCAGGGTTCGCACGCTGTTGTTCGCGCATGTCCGTAAATAGGCATTAGGTGGTACGATTCGTGCCAAACAACCAACCTGCGGCCTGAGTCTGATGATCCGGCGCGATCTGCTTTTGGCTTGGGTGTTGACTCTGGCAAGTGTTGGCGCGCTCGCGATTTTTGACGCATCGGATCCTGATCTTGGTTTTCACCTGGCGACGGGCCGCGCGATTCTGGCTTCAGGAACGCTACCCACCACAAACGTCTTGTCGTTTGCCGAACCGAACCAAGCATGGGTTTTACAGCAGGGCTGGCCCGCTCTCCTGTTTGAACTGCTGTGGCAAAACGGCGGGATCGCCTGCGTGATACTGGTCAAGGCGGTTGTCATCACCGCGACGTGGGCCCTGGTCTTAGCGACAACCCTGCGGCTCGGCGCCTCGCCTGTGATGGGTTGTGTGGTGACCATATTTGCAGCGTCAAGTTGTGCCTTTCGGTTTGTGGAACGACCCCTCATTTTTTCCAACCTTGCTTTGGCGGCGACAGCTTTTTGTGTCAGCACGGCGGTTCTTGGCCACAAGGTGAAACGCTGGCCACTGGCAGGGGCTGGCCTGATTGCAGCACTCTCCTGTCACCTGCATGCCGGGGCTGTTTTGTGTTTTGTATTTTTGTTTTCGGTAGCGGCGGATCTTGCCCTAGGTAACGTCATCGGTTGGCTTTGTCGGAAGACGGGATCGGATCGGGGCCGTTCGGCGGCAGCCTTGACGGTTACGGCCTTGGGGGCCTTGGGACTTGCTGCTGTCAGTCTGGCCGCGTACCACCCGTTTGGCTTGCGTGTCCTTTTGGTGCCCTTTCGGATGGCAACGGACGCCTACCTCGCCACACACCTTGTCGAATTTCGGCCTCCGTGGGCGATGTCCTTCGGGATGCTTGCGCCCTATTGGATCCTGCTGCTGGCGTCGGGGGTGTTGGTGACCGCGGGCCGTATCCCCACGGCTTGGCGGGTTGCCTTGGTCATTTTCGCCGCCTTGTCCTTGAAACATGTCCGTCTGGTCGATGCCTTTGCCATCGTCATGGCGGGGCCTTTCGCCGCTGGGCTTATGACGTTCTTTTCGCCGCAGGGGCCTCCCGCACGTTTTGGGGCACCCCTTCGGTCCCTGGCTGTTATTTTGGCGATCGCCGCGCCCGTGTTGCATCACCGGCGATTCCCTCTGGGCCTGGGGTACAACCCCGCCATCTGGCCGTTGCCGCTGTTTCGAACCGTCAGGGATCTTCACCTAAAGGGGCCCGCGTTTGTTTCCGATGGATGGGCCGGTCCTTGGTTGGCCTTTAATTACCCGAAGGAAAAGGCCTATTTTTTCCCGGCGTTCGATGCTTTCTCCGAAAGGTTCGTCCGTGAGGACTACATGGATGTCCGGTATGGACGCCCGGGATGGGATCTTAAACTGAACCGGTATGGCGTTGACCTGGTGGTTTTGAAACACACGTCCGCTGGCGAACGGGCCTTTCAGGGGGGCGCCGCGAATTTGCGGCAGCATCTGGCGCGCGATGGCCGCTGGTCCCTTGTGGCCTTCGATGATAGCGGCGCGGTTTTTGTTCGAAATTCTGGATCCAACACCCTTCAGGCGCGTGCTTTGAACGTCCCGGGTGTCGATGTGGATAGGGTGGAAATCTGGGGTCCTATTCAACCGGCTCGTCTAGCTCTGGAATCTGCTTGGAGGCGCGGGGAACGGTCGCAACGCCTTGCAACCCTACGCCACCTCGCTGACCCGAAACAATGATCTACGCCTGTGGGTAGATGTGGCTAACGGGGGCCATTTTTGGCCTGGCCTGGCCTGGCCTGGCTTCAGGCTCACAACGTTTCTGCCGATCGACATCTTGTGCAATACCGACAGTCGCCCCGACGCGCCGAATCTGGCTTCACCTTGGTGGAACTGCTGGTAACGGTTGTAATCATCGGTATTCTCTCGAGCCTCGCTTTTGTTTCCTATGGCCGCTACGTGGGTCGTGCTCGCACGTCTGAAGCCGCGGCGATTCTGGCGGAAATGACCAGTAAGGAACAAACGTACTTTATGGAGTTTGGTCACTATTTGCCTTTGCGTGCTGGCAACGATTTGACTAGACCCAGTGCTTCAGAAGTGGCCGCCGATTTCTATCCTGTCAGTCCCAGTCTTGCGGCGTTTAATTCCAGGACCACGGCGACCATTATCGCCAATGCAGCTTTGTGGCCTGGCGCGTGGCGCAGTGTGGGGCTGAGGCCTCGAACGCCACAGCTTTTTTGCACCTACATGACCAATGCGGGCGACTTGGGCCAAACGCCTCCGGGGGCCGCAACGGATTTCGGTCCTCGGCTTATAGGTGCGGCGTCGACGACGCCCTGGTTTTTTAGCCTCGCCGCATGCAACCTTTTGGGCGCTTCGGGCTTTCCGGCCTCCGTCACGGTCTTGGCATTGGCCAGTACGCGGACGAATCTCAGCGTTTTTAACGAAGGATTGTGAGAGATGCGTCTCTGAAAATCGTCCTGCGAAAGGAACGCGGTATGAGTCGACCACGATGCAAGACAGATTCAGGCTTCACGCTGGTCGAGCTGATGATCGTCGTGGCCATCATCGGAATCCTCGCCGGTGTGGCGCTCCCGGCCTTCGGCAAATACATCAGGAGATCCCGGACATCTGAAGCCGTCGGACATGTGAACAAGATGTACGCGGGATCTGTGATGTATTACGAAAGCGACCATGTGTACGCCTCGGGGACTATCCAGGAAAGGGCCTTCCCCTCTAGCCCCGTAGGGGAAGCTAAGTGTTGTTCGCAGACGGGACAGAAATGCCCGGCTAACGCAGCTATTTATGCCACGGATGTCTCTTGGATTGCCCTGAGCTTCGGCATTGCCGACGCGCACAGCTACAATCCCCAGTACACCAGCGGTGGCGTTGGCCTCGGTTCGACGTTCGTAGCAGCCGCAGTGGGGGACCTAGACTGCGACACCACCTTGTCGACGTTTGGCCGCAATGGAAGCATCGATCCAAGCAGCGGCGATGTTACGGCCGGGGCGGGGATCTACGTCTTGAGCGAAACCGAATAGCCTTGGATTCGGATCGAAGGTCCACGAAGGCGCCGGAAATCACCCGTCTCACTCGGCCTTTTTGCGTTTTCGGTGCACTTTCGAAATGGCGTCAAGTTCGATCGACGATCCGGGCCGAGCCCAGCGTTGCTCCTCCTCGCAGTACTAGGGGTACGGGTCGTCGTCGCGTCTTCCGCTCGTCCCGGCTTGTGGGCCTCCGCTTTGACGTTATTTCGAGGGCGGTGCTCTAGGTCACGATATTGTCTTTGGGACTGCGGCGACGGGGCTCGGTATGTGTAGCCGTTCCGTTCGCCCACGCTCTGTAAAAAGGGCGTAGAAAAGGCGTCACATGTCCCAGAAAGCAATAGATTCGGATACGGCGAATCCACACAGCAGATTTCAAGGCAGAAACGGTCCGGCTGGTGAAGGCTGGCGGGCGGAGCGTTGCCCAGGTGGCCAAGGGCCTTGACCTGGCCTGCGGCGTGGTCCATGCGTGGGTGCGACAAGCAGTGGTGGACGATGGAAGGGGAGCCGTAGGCACCCTGAACTCGCTTGAGAAAGAGGAAATTTCTCAACGACGACGGGAGGTGAAGGTCCTCCGCGTGGAGCGTGAAATTTTAAAAAGGGCGGCCACCTTCCTTGGCAAGGAAAACGCTTGAAGTACGCGTTCATTTCCTCCGAGAAGGTGGCCTTTCCCATCGCCGTACGTTGCCGCGTTATGAGCGTGTCCCCGAGCGGCTACTACGCGAGGTTAGGGCGCGAGACATCTGCCCATGCCGTGGCGACAGCGTCATTGGGGCGAAGACCACGGCGTTTTTCAAGGCGTGCAAGCAGCGCCACGGGAGCCCCCGTATTCACGCAGATCTCAAGGCGGCGGGCGAACGCGTTAGTCGCAAACGAGTGGCCCGATTAATGCGGGAAAACGGCCAACGAGCGAGAACCCGACTCCGCTATCGAACGACCACGGATTCGAAGCATGAATTCCCGATCGCACCGAATCTCCTGGCCCGCGATTTCACTGCGGTGGCCCCAAATCAAAAATGGGTCACTGACACCACCTTCATTTTCACGATGCAGGGGTGGTTGTATCTTGCCGTCATCCTGGACCTGTTTTCGCGACGGGTCGTGGGATGGGCAGTCAGCCAGAATATTGACCGCCACTTGGCTCTTTCTGCATTAGAAATGGCCACCGTGAGACGACGCCCCCCGTTGGGCATAATTCATTCCGACCGAGGAAGCACATATGCCAGTGCTGACTATAGTATGCCAGTGCTGACTATAGAAAGGCCTTGGAAGACGGCACAATCGAATGCAGTATGAGCGCGGCAAGGGCGACTGCTGGGACAATGCCGTCGCGGAGAGCTTTTTTTCGTCCCTCAAGCGGGAAGTAGAAAATATTGAAAACATGGAAAGCGGCGCGGCGGCCACGAAACTGTCCACTAAACCGGATCAAATCCACTTTGCGGACTGCGTGCCAGGCTGGAGATTGATTATTCGATTTCGTTAACGACGTAGGTGCCCGCGCCTGCCGTGACGTCGCCGCTGACCGAATCGATGCGTCCATTGCGGCCAAAGGTCGACAAGGTGGTGTCGCAGTCGAGGTCGCCCACGGCGGTTGCTGTGAAGGCCGATGTTCCGGCCGTGCCGCTGGAGACGTA
>JAYUUT010000523.1:0-2756 GCA_043754455.1 Myxococcales bacterium | reverse complement strand
CCTTCACACGGTGGAAGTCGAAGGTTCAATCCCTTCAACGCCCACCAAGGATTTCAGCCGGTTAAGTCACAAAACCTAGTCGGCTTTTTTCTTTTCCTGACCACGCACACTCAAGCACACACTCAAGCTTGAATGCTGGGGCCGATGCCTCCATGATCTGCCTGACCTTGGCCAGCGAGATGACCTTCGCGATGCCTGACCGAATTTCTTCCGCGCCGACCGTGCGGTACCAAGCGTGCGTCGATTCCGTCGCGGGCCCATGCCATTTGACCACCGACGTGCAAGGGTCCTCCTATCTTTCACTTGCTTAAGCCGCGATTGAGGAGCGCGACGATTCAAATTCTGTCTTTTCTGTGCGTTCCGTCCCGTCCGCTAGCTGTTCCCGAAGGCGGATCTTGAGGCATTGTTCAAGCTGGCGAACGCGTTCCCGAGAGAGGTCAAAACGATCGGCCAAGGATTGCAAAGTGACAGGTTCATCAGCCATGAGGCGCTCGTCGCAAATGGCGCGGTCTCGATCCGTGAGGGGCTCGAGCGCCGCGAGGGCCCGACGGACCCGCACCTGCGCCTCCCGCTGTAACGTGAACTCAAGAGGTCCAACAGTACCGCTGCGGACATGATCAGGAATGTCCCAGGCATCCGCCAGATCGACCTCTTTGGCGCTTAACCTCGCCATCATCTCGGTTACGGCGGAAACTGGCATCTGTAATTCACGGGCTACGTCCGCAGGTTCAGCACTAAGGCCCCTTTGGATCAGCTTCCGCACGGTTCGTTCAAGGGAGAAAAAAAGCCTTTTGTGGGCCCGAGTTGTGACGATTCGAAGGGGGCGTGAGGACTTTACGGCGGCATTTAGAACATGGGCGCGAATCCAATAGCTGGCATAACTGGTTAGTCGGACACCGCGATCCGGATCATATTTTTTGATAGCCTTTAGAAGGCCGATGCATCCCTCTTGAACCAAGTCCTCAAGGGAAGTTCCAACAGCACCTGGTGCGCTGTTCTTGACCATCGAAATAACGAAGCGCAGATTCCCTTCTAGCAAGCGCCGCGCGAGAGCCGGATCTCTGGACCGACAATAGGCACGCGTCAATTCGCGTTCTTCGTCCCTTTGGAGGACGGAAATTCGATGCAGACCCGAAACGATGCCCAGATGCTGTTGTGTGCGCATTGCGTAGTCGCCTGTTTCAAGCGCCATGCCAAGTATCAAGAGCGCGCGTCAGACAAGGTTTGGCCTAATTCCTGAGAGAATGCCGCGCCATGGAGGCAATTAAATGGGTAACGAGATCCCTGGAACAAGGGAAGCATCCGTCTTGATCCGGGCTGCAGTCATTCGGGGGCCTTGCCGAATCGCCTGCTCCCGCCCGCTACCAAAATGGTACGAAACGATAGGAGGGTTACCCCCGTCGGACACGGGAACCCTGACCGTTCCCTCTTCGGGCTGAAAGATTTCCGAAAAAACGCTTGGCGGGCATTTTGCACGGACGGCGTACAAGGATCCCTCCTGCTCCCCAAACGTTACGCTGAGAACCGACGATGAAAGCACTCGTTTTCCATAAGCCTGGCGATGTCCGCGTCGAAAAGGTCGCGGATCCCAAAATTAAAGATCCGACCGACGCCATCGTCCGCGTCACGCGAACAGCGATCTGCGGATCGGATCTGCATTTCTACAACGGCTACATTCCTCAAGTTCGTTCCTTCATCCCTGGCCATGAGTTCGTGGGGGTGATTGAGGATTTGGGACCTGCAGTGGTCAACTTACGCGTGGGGGACCGGGTGGTCGTTCCCTTCCCCATCGCGTGCGGGGATTGCTGGTTTTGCATTCATGGCTGGCCTACCCAGTGCTCTCGGTCTAACCCCAACTACGGCCCCGAAGGAGGGCTGCTAAAGGAAAAAGGAGCGGCGCTCTTTGGCTATACTGATCTTTACGGCGGCTACAACGGCGGTCAGGCGGAGTTTGTACGGGTCCCTTTTGCGAACTTCGGTCCCCGAAAGATTCCCGACGCACTTTCGTTTGAGGACGTCCACTTTCTAACCGACATTTTCCCCACCGGCTGGGCAGCCGCCAAATGGGGTGGCGTATCCGACGGCGACACGGTGGCGGTGTTCGGCGCCGGGCCGGTCGGCGTTATGGCTATGAAGGCCGCGTGGCTTCAAGGGGCTGGTCGGGTTTTCGCTGTCGACATTTTGCCCTACCGTCTGAGAAAAGCCTTCGAAACTGCCAACGTTGAGACCATCAACTCTGCTGAACAGGATCCGGTTGCAGTTTTGCGGGAGGCGACAGCGGGACGCGGAGCCGATGTGTGCATTGACGCTGTCGGATTAGAATGTCATCGAAACATCCTGACCAAAGTGGCCGACGTTGTCCTTCACCACCAGGCCGGTGATATTGATGTCTTGCAGACAGCATTACGGGCCGTGCGACGCGGCGGTCGCCTATCGTGTGTCGGCGTCTATTCCACGAAATATGACAACTTTCCCTTGGGACAGCTGATGGACAAAGGGGTGCAGTTCATGGCCGGCCAAGCTCCTGTTCATAACTTTATCGATGAGCTGATAGATTTGACAAAAACCGGGAAAGTCGTAACAAAAGACATCACCACTCACGAGCTGCCTTTAGAAAAAGCTGTTGAGGGATACAAGATGTTCGCCGCAAAAGCGGACGAGTGCGTAAAGGTCGTTCTTACACCTTGACCGCCGACAGGCCTCACTCAACTTGCGCTAATGTCGAACAGCTTTGATTGGTTTCCCCACGCCTCGGG
>JAYUUT010000522.1:0-5628 GCA_043754455.1 Myxococcales bacterium | reverse complement strand
CGGGGCGCAGTTTTTTCGGTCCTTCCTGTGGACAATGACGGGCATCGGCCTTGGATGCGTGGCGACCGGGGCGGCCTTCAGTCCGATGCTGCCGTTGCTGTTCGCACCCACAGGGATTGCCTTTGCGGGATTCGGAAAGACGCGGCCTACAGCCGTTGTGGGCGCCTACTTTTTTGTCTTGTTGATGGCGCTAATGGCGGTCCCCTCCGGGGCTCCGTTTCCCGCTGTTCCACCCCAGGCGGTGCTCCCTTTGCTTTTTATTTCGACGGCGACAGCGACGGTGTTGCTGGCTTTCGGCATCACCAGTTTATCCGACGCCTATAGCGTGGCGGGCCGGGCCGCGGCGCAGGCTGGGATCGATCTTGTGCAAGGGGCGCAAGATCGTTCGCGGGAACTGGAGGCCTTGGGCGCCAAGGTTGCGCACGAGGTGAAAAATCCCTTGGCGGCGGTGCGGGCCTTGGTGGAAGTGGGCGCCGAACGGGCCCCCGATGAAGTCTCGCGGGATCGACTGGGTGTGGCGCTGCGGGAGATTGATCGCATCGAGCAGATCTTGCGCGATTACCTATCCCTGAACCGTCCGCTCAGTGACCTGGCGGTGGCCCCTCTTGCTATTGAAGAATTGGTACGGGACGTCGCTGCCGTGATCGCGCTGCGGGCTGAGAAGGCCGGCGTTGAAGTCCGCGTGGCGGGATCGGATCTGAGGATTGTGGCTGATGGGCGCCGCCTGAAGGAGTCGCTTTTGAATCTTGCCCTTAACGCCCTGGCGGCGATGCCACACGGTGGGATCTTGGATTTTCGTTGGGGAGAAGGCGAGGGCGGGGTGACCTTGTCGGTGGTTGATACCGGGGACGGTATGGATGCGGCGACGCTGCAGCGGGTGGGCGAGGCTTTCTTTTCAACCCGTCCCGACGGAACGGGGCTGGGCGTGCGCCTGGCACGGCAGGTGATCGAACAGCACGGAGGGACGCTGCGGTTCGTAAGCACACCTTTGGCGGGGACGGCCGCGATGCTGTGGCTGCCCCCACCGCCCGACCCCAGCGCGTAGAATTTGCCCATGTCCGCCGCCGCCCCATCCACGGTTTTCCTCGTCGACGATGAGCCTGCGCTGCTGATTGCGCTGCAAGCGGCGCTTGAGGGGCAGAATCTTCGGACTGTGACCTGGTCTTCGGCCGCAACGGCTCTGGCACAGATCGAAAATGCGGATGTGGTGGTGACCGATTTGGTGATGCCGGGCATGGATGGGCTGGCCTTGCTGGCAGAAGTTCGCAAGCAGGCGCCCGATGTCCCTGTGATCGTTCTGACGGCGCGCGGTTCCGAACGTTTGGCCGTCGCCGTCATTAAACAGGGTGCTTATGACTATCTGCCAAAACCCTTTGGCGTCGAGGAACTGCGCACCGCTGTCACCCGAGCGGTCGAGACCCGACGGTTGCGGCGCCTGGCCCAGGATCTTCAGGTCGAACGTGTGCTGGGTCGCCCCGTCGTGGGGGAAAGCCTGGTCTGGAAGCGTCTTGTCGCGGACGCCGAGCGGGTGGCACGGCGTGATGTGCCGGTGTTGCTGCGTGGGGAAACAGGCACGGGCAAAGAAGTCGTGGCCGGTATGATCCACGCACACAGCGTCCGGCGTACGGGACCATTGGTTCGCTTCAACGCCGCCGCCATCCCCGCTGACGTGGCAGAATCTGAACTCTTCGGTCATGCCAAGGGTGCCTTCACGGGGGCGGTTGCGGCCCGGCGCGGGTTTTTCGGGGAGGCGCATGGGGGCACTCTGGTCATCGATGAGGTGGGCGAGCTGCCTCTGGCGTTGCAAAGCAAGCTCTTACGGGCCGTGAACGATGGCGAGATCCAGCCTGTCGGGGCGGGCAAGGTGGAACGTGTGGACGTTCGGATCATCTCCTCCACCCACCGCGACTTACGCGCCGAGATCACAGCCGGGCGCTTTCGCGAAGACTTGTACTATCGCCTTGCGGTGGTGGATCTGGTGGTACCACCTCTGCGAGAGCGGCTGGGCGACATTGCCCTTTTGGCCGAATCGTTCCGACGAAGGTTCACGCTGAAGTTCGGCGTCGACGTTCATTTTGATCCGGAACTGATGGCGGCCCTACAAGCCCAGCCGTTTCCGGGAAATGTTCGAGAGCTTGAAAATGCCGTGGCACGCCTCGTGGTCCTGTCCGACGGCGGCATGTTGGGCGTGGAGGCGCTTGACCTATCGAACGTCCCTGTTGGCACGCCTGCCCCGGTCGCCGGAACGCTCCGTATGCGGGTGGCTGCGTTCGAACGAGATCTCGTCGAAAAAGCGATGGCGGCCTCGGGGGCAAATCAGTCCGAGGCTGCAAGAGCCCTTGGGCTGCCTCGGGGGACGCTCATCGAGAAGCTAAAGCGGTATGGGATTTCGTAGCCGCCAAATGAAAAACCGGAACTGCGGGTGATTCCGCAGCCCCGGTTTGATTCAAGCGGTAACTAAGAACAGCCGGACGTGGTGCCGCAGTTCGTGCATTTGTGGCACGCCCCGTTGGGGATCATGATGCTGCCGCATTCGGGGCAGGTGGGCGCATCGGTCCGTGCGATGAAAGAGAAGTTGGCCTTCAGTTTGGTGCCGCCGTTGCTGTGCCCATTGCCATTCTTGCTGTGGCCGTTCGAAGTTGTCGCATCGACGACGACGACCTGGGGGCCGCTGGCGCTGATGTTGATAGTGGTTCCGGTTTTGACCACCTCAGCGATTCGGCGCAGGTCGCCGCTCGCGTCGATATCGGGCGTGACCATGGCCTCTTCCTCACGGCAGAATTTTCCACCCAGCCAGCGAAACAGGTAGTCCATGATGGACGTGGCCCGTGGAATCTCGGGATTGCCGGTGAATCCCGACGGTTCAAACCGCGTGCGGGAAAATTTGTCCACCAGCAGTTTCATCGGCACACCGTGCTGCAGGGCCAGCGATATCGCGGTGGCGAAGCTGTCCATCAGACCCGAAATGGTCGATCCCTCTTTGGCCATTCGGACGAAAATTTCGCCCGGCTGTCCGTTGTCGTACAGCCCCACGTGGATGTAGCCCTCGTGGCCAGCCACAGTGAACTTATGGGTGAACGATCGCCTTTCGTCGGGCAGCTTGCGCCGCACCGCCGCTGGGGCGCCGTTGTCCAAGACCGCCGGCAGGGTAGACAGCGAGCCACCTTTGTGAAGGCCCGGATCCGTCCGGCTGGTCGACAGGGGCTGCGTGCGTTTACATCCGTCCCGGTACACCGCCACTGCTTTCAGTCCGTATTTCCATGACTCCATATACGCCGCCTCGAAGTCTTCGACGGTCGCTTCGGCGGGCAGGTTCACGGTTTTGGAAATGGCACCGCTGAGGAAAGGCTGCGCTGCCGACATCATGCGGATGTGACCCAGGTAGTGGATCGATCGCGTGCCGTTCGCTGCCCGAAAGGCGCAGTCAAACACCGGTAGGTCGCTTTCATCTAGGCCCGGGGCGCCTTCGATGGTTTCTTCGCGTTCTACATATTCGACGATGCCCTTGCAGGCGGTGTCGTCATATCCCAGGTGGGTCAGCGCTTCTTCCATCGTGTTGTTCACGATCTTGATCATGCCGCCGCCGACTAGACGTTTGTATTTGATAAGTGCGATGTCGGGTTCGATGCCCGTGGTGTCACAATCCATCATGAATCCGATGGTGCCGGTTGGGGCCAGCACGGTCGTCTGGCCGTTGCGGAACCCATGTTCCTTGCCAATTGTGATGGCTTCGTCCCAGGCGGTTCGCGCTGCGGCCAGCAGATCCGCCGGCACGAACGCGCCGTCGATCTTGTCGGCGTGGGCGCGGTGTTTCCGCATGACCCGTAAGAAGGGCTCCTCGTTTTCGGGGTAACCCTCAAACGGCCCCGTCACATCGCGGGAAATCTCGGCGCTGGTTCGGTATGCCCAGCCGGTCATCAGGGACGTCAGGGCGCCACACCACGCGCGGGCGCCTTCGCTGTCGTAGGGCAGGCCCATCGACATCAGCAACGACCCCAGATTTGCGTAGCCCAGACCCAGGGGCCTGAATTTATGCGAATTTTCGCCGATCTTCTTCGACGGATATTTGGCGTTGTCGACGATGATTTCTTGCGCCAAGATCGTCAATTCGACCGCCCGTTTGTAGGCATCGACGTCGAACCCCCCCGTGGCGCTGACGAATTTACGCAGGTTCAGCGACGCCAGGTTGCAGGCCGAATCATCCAAAAACATGTATTCGGAACAGGGGTTGGATGCGTTGATCCGTGCCGTATTCGAAGACGTGTGCCAGGCGTTGATGGTCGTGTCGTATTGCAGGCCGGGATCTCCACATTCCCAAGCCGCCTGCGAAATGGCGCGCCAAAGGTCGCGTGCCTTGAAGGTGTCGACCGTCCGCCCATCCAACACCGCCCGGGTGTTCCAGTTGCGATCCTTTTGTACGGCTTCCATGAAGTCGTCGGACACGCGAACCGAATTGTTCGAGTTCTGGAAGAACACAGATTTATAGGCCTCGCCGTCGAAACTGCCGTCGTATCCGGCGTCGATCAGGGCCCAGGCCTTTTTTTCTTCCTTGGCCTTACACCACACAAATTCTTCGATATCGGGGTGATCGACGTCCAGCATGACCATTTTGGCAGCGCGGCGGGTTTTTCCGCCCGATTTGATGACACCGGCAAAGGCGTCGAACCCGCGCATGAAACTAACCGGGCCGCTGGCGGTGCCACCGCCGTTCAGGAATTCACGCGACGATCGGATGGGCGACAGGTTGGTGCCCGTCCCGGATCCGAATTTGAACAACATGCCTTCGGTGCGCGCTAACGTCAGGATCGAATCCATCGTGTCCTGCACGCTGTTGATGAAACAGGCCGAACATTGCGGATCGGCTTCAACCCCGACGTTGAACCAGACCGGTGAATTGAACGCCATCCGCTGGTGGACCAGCAGGCTCTTTAGTTCGGCCCGGTACACTTCGGCCGAGGCTTTGTCAGAGAAATAGCCATCCTTGAAACCCCAGTCGGTGATGGTGTCTGCTACGCGGTTGATGAGCTGCCGAACCGACCGTTCGCGGTCCGGGGTCCCAAGCTGGCCGCGGAAATATTTCTGGACGACCACGTTGGTCGCGGTCTGGCTCCAGAATTTGGGGATCTCGCAGTCCTTCTGCTCGAAAACCGCCTTGCCGCTCTCCGTGCTGATGCCGGCGGTCCGCAGCTCCCATTCAACACCTGCATAGCCGTCGTCGCCGGCCCGTGTGAAATATCTGCTGATTGTCCTGCCGATGGCTTTACGGGTCTTGGCGCGCGATGCCGACGGGGCAACGCCAGCGGCCTTGGCGTTGTTCACCATGGATTCACCCGTACGTCGGGTCTTTTTTAGGTCTTGTTTTTCAAGCATCGGCTCTCCCTCCACTTAGATTCTACCGTTTCATACGATCGGCGCTGACGGCATCCCCGAAGCACCAAAATCGGCCCCTATAGGTCCTCATTTTGGGAGTTTCTGTCAACAAAAAACACTAGATGCAGGGCTGTCCTACATAACCCTCCGCTACTAATAGTGGGTGTCAAAGGTTGTGGACGAACCTGTGGATGAACCTCGAAAAGGCCAGTCTTGACGCTGGCTTGGAGGTTTATCCAGGCTGTGGAAAGCCAGCCG
>JAYUUT010000521.1:0-5283 GCA_043754455.1 Myxococcales bacterium | reverse complement strand
TGCTGTCCAATCCCTGCAATCCCACCGGGAAGCTGGTGCAGGGGGCTGACCTTGAACGCTGGGTGTCGCTCGCCCGTGAGCTTGACTGCACGTTGCTGCTCGACGAATTTTATTCGCGTTACGTCTGGACAACGCGCCCGGGGGCCCTGCCGGTCGAAAGTGCCGCTCGCTACGTCGAGGACGTGGATCGGGATCCGGTCGTGATTGTCGATGGCCTCACGAAGAACTGGCGCTATCCAGGCTGGCGCGTGACCTGGACGGTCGGCCCCCGGGCCGTGATCGAGACCTTGTCCAGCGCAGGATCGTTTCTTGATGGCGGCGGCAACCGTCCGCTTCAGCGCGCCGCCATTCCGCTTTTGGACGAATCGCATGTCATCGCGGAGACACGGGCGGTTCACGAAGTGTTTCGCGAAAAACGCCAAATCATGTTGGCGGGTCTCGAACGGATGGGCGTGCGTTTTGATCGGCACCCAGACGGTACGTTCTATGCCTGGGGCAATCTGTCGCAGCTACCGGCACCGCTGAACGATGGCATGACGTTCTTTCGCGCGGCCTTGAAAGAAAAGATCATCGTGGTCCCAGGTGAGTTTTTCGACGTCAACCCCGGCAAACGGCGTGCGGGCCATCGTTCGCGTTTCCGGTCGCACGTCCGTTTTTCTTTTGGGCCCGAGCGCGGGGTGGTGTCCCAAGCCCTAGGCCGCCTAGAAGCCATGATCGCGCGCGTTGCCGAGCAGGGGCCGACGGCGATCTAGCGCACTCCCAAAGGGGCTTCTTACACAGGGCCGCTTAACAGAGAGGCGATATATTGTCACGGCCGCAGGGGGCCCCATCCGTGGCGTACACTCACGGGGCCCATGGCGACCCGTAAAGGCCGATCCTCAGACGAATTGGGGGCGGCAAACATCGACGACAGCGATCCCCGACCGGCGAAGAAACGCCGCCGCAAGGGTTTTTCGCGTGCGAAAACTACCCCTTCGCGGCGATGGATCTGGATTCGCCGGATCTTGGGGGTGGTGGCGATGCTGGTCATTGTGGGTGTTGGGGCCGTCGTGGGCGTGCTGATTTATTTCGCCCGCGATCCCAATTTACCGAAGATCGAAAAACTAGCGGACTACCACCCGCAGCAGACAACCCGCGTGCTGGATCGCAACGGGCGGTTGATAGGGTATCTGGGTGGACCGGAACGACGAACCGTGGTGCCGTTTGCCCGCATATCCAAACACCTGATCAACGCGGTCGTGGACGCCGAAGATCCCAGTTATTTTGAACACCAAGGGATCGACTGGAAGGGCATTGTGCGTGCCGCTGTCGAAAACACCTTGCAGGGCCGCTGGGGACGGCGTGCCCAGGGCGGTTCGACCATCACGCAGCAGGTGGTCAAACAACTGCTGTTGTCGCCCGAAAAAAGCCTGCGCCGCAAGGTCCAGGAAGTGATTTTGGCGCGGCAAATTTCCGAACGTCTGTCGAAGGAAGAAACCCTGGCGATCTATTTGAATCAGGCGAATTTTGGCCACGGGTATTACGGATGTCAGGAAGCCTCGCGTTTTTATTTTGGCAAGGACGCAGCGGATCTGACCCTTGCCGAAGCGTCGTTCATGGCGGGTGTGCCGCAATTGCCGGAACGTCATTCGCCGCACAAAAATCCCGAATCGGCGAAGAACCGCCAGCGGTATGTGCTGGGGCAAATGGTGAAACACGGGCACCTGGATCAGATCACGGCCGATCGTGTGGCGGCCCTACCCATTGCCGTGCGTGCCTTGGCAGCCGCGGAGCCGGGGTATGCCCCGGAGGCCCTTTCATCTGCGTACAAGGTTCTGGTGGAAAAGGCGGGCGTGGCTGCGCTTTTGACCCTGGGAACCACGGTGAAAACCACCATCGATCTTGATCTACAGGTGGCGGCCCGGGACAGTCTGGAACGGGGGCTAGAGGATCTGGATCGCCGCCATGGGTTCCGGGGCCCAAACGGCCACTTGCAGGGCAAGGCGCTGGAAAAACACCGTGCCGCGCTGGAAAAATCCCACAAGGACGGGCTGCGCGATTCCCAGATCGTTGTGGGTGTCATCGACAAGGTTGAAAAGGGCGATAAACCGCGGCTGTTGGTCGATGTCGGGGGCCAGGTTGGTTTCGTCGATTTGTTGCGCGAAACCCGTTATGCGGCAGAAGGAAAGCCTGCGAAAAACGCGAAGGTGGTTGTCCCCGTGGCGCTGGTTGATAGGTTTCACCCCGGCGACCTTGTGCGCGTGCGGTCGGCCCCAGAACGTCGGCGCGCCGACGCTGACCCCAAAGATTTACCCCTGGCCCTGGAACTGGGGCCGCAGGCCGCCATGGTCGTGATGGATCCGCAATCCAAAGAAATTCTGGCCCTGGTTGGGGCCTACGGATTTCGCCCCGGCGGGTTTGATCGCTCGCAACGGGCCTTGCGTCAGCCTGGATCGGCCTTCAAACCTTTTTTGTATGCGGCCGCGATCGATTCGCGCAAATACACAGCCGCGTCCCTGGTCAATGATTCGCCAGAGGTATACGAGAAGGCCGCGGGCGACGCGGACTGGAAACCCCAGAACTACGAGAAAGATACCTACCTGGGGCCGATCCGGTTGCGACAGGCGCTGGCACATTCAAAAAACACCGTGGCGGTGAAGTTGCTGGAAAACCTAGGGGTGCCAACCCTTATCGACTATGCGAACCGTTGTGGCATTTTGACCCCCATTAACCCGGAATCTGGCCTGTCGTTGGCGCTCGGATCGAACAGTGTGACGCCTCTTGAAATGGCCAATGCCTATTCGACCCTGGCGGCAGGGGGACAGTGGGGCGCGGCCCACGTGGTGACCAGCATCGGGGACGACGCGATAGTTTTGGCTCCGTTCGAAGAACGACTGCACCCAGCCACGGCGTTTGTCACGGTATCCCTGTTGCGCAGCGTGGTGGACGAAGGGACCGCCCATGCCGCGGCCTTGGCCATCAAACGCCCCCTGGCTGGAAAAACCGGTTCGTCCAACCGCAACAGCGACACGATTGATGCCTGGTTCGTCGGGTTTGCCCCCGATCTGCTGGCCGCCGTGTGGGTTGGGTATGATGATCCCCATTCGGTGGGCCGTGGCGAAACCGGTGCCAAGGCCGCCTTACCCATCTGGATCGATTTCATGACCCGCGCCTTGGCGAAACGCCCGATCCAGGATTTCGTGCAACCGCCGGGCGTCACCACCTTGCGCATCGATCCCAAAACCGGTCAGGCCGCCGCCGCCGGTGTCGATGGGATCGACGAGGTTTTTCTTGATGGCACCGCCCCTTCGGAAACCGCCCCCTCTGTGGCGGGCGACAGCGATGCCGACCGCCTGTTGCTGGAACGCCAGCCCTGAGGGCGACAGGCGCCCGGGCGTTGTAGATTCGTCGCGTGCTTCCCATGACACCGCCCCCCACTGCCCCCCTGCGGGTGATAGCCCGCCTGGATATCAAGGGGCCGAATCTGGTCAAGGGCATCGGGTTTGAAGGGCTGCGGGTGATGGGAGATCCCGCCCAACACGCACTGTCCTACTACCGTGATGGGGCCGATGAACTTCTATATATTGACATCGTGGCCAGTTTGTATGAACGCAACAATCTGTCCGATGTGGTGGCGCGAACCGCGTCCGAAATTTTCGTGCCGTTGACCGTCGGGGGCGGGATTCGAAGCCTTGACGACATCACGACGTTGCTACGTGCCGGGGCTGACAAGGTGGCCATCAACACCGGGGCCATTCGTCGGCCGGCATTGATTTCCGAAGCCAGCCGGACCTTCGGGGCCCAGTGTGTCGTCCTTTCCATCGAGGCCAAACAACGTCCTGACGGCGGCTGGGAGGCGTATACCGACAACGGACGAGAACGCACGGGCCTAGACGCCATCGACTGGGCCCGGCGTGCGGTCGATCTGGGCGCGGGCGAAGTTCTGGTCACATCCGTCGATCGGGAAGGCACGCGCAAGGGATTTGATCTGCCACTGGTACGCGCCCTCGGCCCCTTGTTGTCGGTGCCCGTGATTGCTTCCGGTGGCGCGGGATCGATTGATCACGTGGCCGATGCGGCTGCGTCTGGGGCGGACGCCGTCGCTGTGGCGACTCTTCTGCATTACAAGATCGAATCCCTACCCAGCCTCAAAACCGGCCTGCGCGCCCGTGGGATCGAGGTGCGGCTTTGAAGGTCACAATCGCCGACTATGGCATCGGCAATCTGCACAGCGTCTTGAAGGCGATGCGCGCGGCCGGGGCGGATGTCACTGTGTCTGATGATCCTGCGGTTGTACGAGCCGCCGATCGGGTGGTTTTGCCGGGGGTGGGTGCGTTTGGCGACGGCATGGCCGCGGTAAACCGGCTAGGTCTTGCGGATGCGCTTCGTGACGTTGCGCGCGCGGGACGCCCGTTTTTGGGCATTTGCCTGGGCATGCAGATGTTGTTTACGGACAGCGAGGAATTTGGTCACCATGCGGGTTTGGATTTGCTGCCGGGGCGGGTGTTGGCCATTGCCGGGGGCGCGGGGGTGAAAGTTCCTCACATCGGCTGGAACCGCATCGCGCCGCCTGCCGGTGGCCCTGGGTGGGACGGAACCCTGCTGGCCGGGGTTGCGCACGGGGCGATGGTGTATTTCGTTCATTCCTTCACCGCGCATCCCAGCCGGGAGCAGGACAGGCTTGCTGACGCTGACTATCATGGTCGACGGCTATCGGCTGGGGTTCAGCGCGACAACCTGATGGGCTGCCAGTTTCATCCCGAAAAAAGCGGTGAATTGGGGCTGTCGCTGGTCCGTCGCTTTGTCTCAATCTGAACCGCCGTTTCTTTGATGGATTGTCAAAGTTGTGCGCTCTAATGGCGTGAACCCGGATTTCTAAGGAGCCTTCCCATGTTGAACCGCCGTCTTTCCCTTGGTTGTGCGCTGGCCCTGTCCCTAGGCCTATTTTCGGGCGCGGGCTGCGGCGGCTCTAGTAAGCTGCCCCTAGACCTTCCCGATGGCGGCGACGTTTCGGGCGGGGCGCAGGGGACAGGTGGCAGCAGCGGCGGGTTGACGATGGGTGCGGGGGGATCATCCACCGGATCCCCTGGATCAGGCGGGATGTCGGGGACGGGTCCCGGGGGGAACGTCGGACGTGGCGGATCTTCGGGCATGCCAGGCGCAGGCGGGGGCTCTGGTTCGGGCGGCGCTGCCGTTATGGGCATGGGCGGTGCCATGGCCGGCATGGGGGGCCGGCCGATGATGATGGGTGATGGGGGCTTCGTTCGCCCCGATGGCTTTCCTCAATTCCCTGATGGGGGATTT
>JAYUUT010000520.1:0-14525 GCA_043754455.1 Myxococcales bacterium | reverse complement strand
CGTGATGTTGAAAGAACGACGGCGGCTGATCTTGGTCGTACGCGAAACCCCCCTATCGGAAATACACCTGGACAACATGTTGCGGGTGACCCGGGCAGGGGCGGTGGTCATGCCAGCGAGCCCGTCGTTCTATTCAAACCCCACCACCATCGACGCGCTTTTGGACACCGTGGTGGGCCGCGTTTTAGACCACCTGGGACTGTCCAACCGCCTGATGCCCCGCTGGGGCCAAACGGATGTTCACAAAACGGCACAAGGGAACGCGCCATGATCGAGACCGAAACTTTTTTGGTGGAGCGGCCTGATTCCATGAAGGCAACGCCCATGATCGGCGCGACCCCGCCCATGATCGGCGCGACCCCGGATCTATTCACCCTGGGGCGCAGCGCCCTTTTGCGCGTGCAGCAACTACATGACGGACGCGGTGTCTTTGCACGATCGCGACAGTTGCTGAATACCGGGGCATGGAAAGGGCCACGCGACGCCGCCGATTCCTTCGTCGAAGACGAAGATTTGTTGGCCTTAGGCGGAATCTCCGCGGCACAACAGGTAGGCGTGCGCACCCTGGTTGTCACCTTGGACAAACTCGATCTCGCCTTGCCTTGTGAAGGTCTGCGCCTCTTGTGTCGGTTTCCCTACCGCCACGATGACGATGCCAAAAGACGCGACGCCCGCATTCACAGTTTGGCCACATTTATGAAGTCCGGTCTTGCCCTTGATGGCCTAATCCCAACGCCCGCCGGGGAGCCACAGGGCATCGACACCCTCATGCTGTTCGCGCGGCTTCGGACCGATCTGCAGATCCCGCATGTGATTGCCGATTTCACCCGCCTCGGCCACCGATTGGCGCAGATGGCTCTGGGGTTCGGCGCCGACGAACTTCATGGCCCCATCCAGCCCGAACGTGCCTTGCGACTCGGTTCAAACACCTGGAACCCTGTCATGACCAGAAAAGAAGCCGCCATGTTGTTGCGAGGGGCGGGGCTACGGCCCCACGAACGGCTGTCCGGCGGCGCCCTGGAAGAAGTGACCTCTTGACCACCTTTGCGGCCGTACGGGAAAAGGTACAAGCAGGTGAGGCCCTGTCACAGAACGACGGCGTCGTGTTGTTCGCCCACCCGAACTTGATGGAACTGGGCGCCCTGGCCAATGACGTTCGACAACGGCTTCACGGCGATCGCACGTACTTCAATCGAAATTTTCACATCAACGCAACCAACGTCTGCGTGGCAACGTGCCTCTTCTGTTCGTTCTCTCGTCTCAAGGAAGGCGACAAGGGCGCGTACACGATGAAACTGGACGAAGCCTGGGGCCGCCTGCAACAGCGTGTCGACGCGGGTGAACCCATCACCGAAATTCACATCGTCAACGGACTGCACGATGGCCTGCCGTTTGACTACTACACGGATCTGCTCCGAGGGCTCAAACGCATCAAGCCCGACATTCACCTAAAGGCTTTCACCGCCGTCGAACTGTTTTTCTTTCACAAACACTACGGCATGTCGGTCGAATCCATCCTACGCCAGTTGCAAGAAGCGGGGCTTGATTCCCTGCCAGGGGGCGGCGCCGAGATTTTCCACCCCCGCGTGCGCAGAAAACTTTGCGACGACAAATGCAACGCAGACGAATGGCTGGACGTTCATCGCACCGCCCACCGCCTGGGCCTGCGATCGAACTGCACCATGTTGTACGGCCACATCGAAACCCCGGAAGAACGGGTGGATCACATGTTGCGGCTGCGCGCTCTTCAAACCGAAACCGGCGGATTTCAAACCTTCATTCCGTTGGCGTTTCATCCTGACAACAACGCCATGATGAAACTGCCAGGGCCCACGGGCGTCGAAGATCTGCGTACCTACGCGGTCGCCCGCCTGATGCTGCACAATATCCCGCATCTGAAGGCGTATTGGATCATGTTGGGGGTTAAAACCGCCCAAACCGCCCTGTGGTTCGGGGCCAACGATCTAGACGGCACCGTACAGGAAGAGCGCATCTATCATATGGCGGGGGCCGACACGCCCCAAACCCTGACGCCGGACGAAATCGTTCGTCTCATCGTCAACGCGGGCCGGACGCCTGTCGAACGCGACACCCTTTACAACGTTATTGCCGAAGGCGACGCGCTGACGTCCACCAAACCGTTTCGCCGGTCGATTCGAAAATCCCTGGAGGTCGTGCCGTGAAACCGCTTCGCCTGGCCGCCGTATCCTTTTTGAACGCCCGTCCGATTACGTTTGGCCTGGAACGGGGGCTTTACGAAGGTGACCCCGGGCGCGTGGATCTGCGTTTTGATTTACCCTCCCGATGCGCAGAAATGTTGGCTGCGGGCGAGGTCGATCTCGCCCTGATTCCGACCGCCAGCCTGGCAACGATCACTGAAGATCTGCGCGTGGTTCCCGGCATTGCCGTGGCAGGCCGGGGTCCTGTCCAGACCGTGCTAATGGTGTCCGAATCACCCTTTGATGACCTAGATGAAATCGCCCTGGATTCAGCGTCGCGATCTTCGGCTGCGCTATTGAAGGTGTTGTGTGCCGAGCGAAAACTTTCGCCACGGTTCATCGAAGTCGAACACGACGGCATCTTGAAGGCAGCCCACGGGCGGCGGGGCGCCCTGGTCATCGGCGATCTGGCGTTTGAAGCCGCCACGGCCTACCCCTACGTCTATGACCTAGGTCACGAATGGTTAACCCTGACCGGATTGCCTTTCGTCTACGCAATGTGGGCAGGCAAGCCCGACGCCGCATCCCCTGCTGACGTGGCGTTGTTGCGAGACAGCCTGCGACGGGGCCTGGAACACCGCCCTGAAATCGCGCGTGCCTGGGCGGCCGAACGGGGGATGGACGCGTCGGTGCTGGATAGTTATCTGCAACACAACATCCGATACACGCTGGGATCCGAAGAACTGTCCGGCGCCGCGTCGTTTTTGCACAGGGCGCACACAGCCGGAATCCTGCCACCGGCGCCTCGGCTGCGATTTTTCGACGACGGGCAGGCTGAACGCCCCATCAGCAACGCACGAACCACCGCCCCGCTGCCAATACCGCGCAGCGAGGACACTGTCGCCCGGCGTGCGGGGGCGTCGACTGACAGCAGCCCCCGGTCGATTGACGCCGTCCTGGCTGACGCCGCCGTGGGCCTGCGCCTGGGCCGTGAAGATTTCCTGCGGCTTTATCGGGACGCGCCTCTGATGGATTTGGGGGCCGCCGCCGACGCGCGACGACGCCAACTGCACGGTGATGGGGTCGTCACATACATCATCGATCGCAACGTCAACTACACGAACGTGTGCGTGACCCGCTGCAAGTTCTGTAATTTTTACCGGCCCCCGGGACACAAAGAAGGTTACGTCCTAACAAAGGACACCCTCGGTCAAAAACTACAGGAAACCGTCGATCTAGGCGGCGTACAAATCCTGCTGCAAGGCGGACTGAACCCTGAACTGCCACTGGGCTATTACGAGGATCTGTTCCGCTGGATGAAAGCCAATTACCCGCTGGCCATCCACGGTCTATCGCCCGAAGAAATTCGTTATATCGCTGAAATAGAATCCCTGCCCATGCGCACGGTGATCGAAAGGCTGGTCGCCGCGGGGCTGGATTCCATTCCAGGGGGTGGCGCTGAAATTCTGGACGATGATGTCCGCCGGGCGATTTCGCCGCTGAAATGTTCCACCGACACCTGGCTAGAAGTCATGCGCCAGGGACACAAACTGGGGCTGCGAACGACCGCCACGCTGGTTTTTGGATTTGGCGAAACCCCTGCACAAGTCGTCAATCACCTGGAACACCTGCGATCGCTTCAGGACGAAACCGCGGGGTTCACGGCATTTATTTGCTGGCCTTTTCAATCTGAAGGCACCCGTCTGAAATTGAAGGACGACACAACGGCGCTGCGCTACCTGCGCGTGTTCGCGCTGGCGCGACTGTACCTTGATAACTTTCCCAACCTTCAGGTGTCCTGGCCCACCATGGGTCCCGAAGTCGGCCAGGTGGCGCTGCGGTTTGGCGGCAACGATTTTGGATCCGCCATGATCGAAGAAAACGTCGTCTCGCAGGCGGGCGCCATTTTCAAACTGTCGGCGGAAGACATCGAACGAACCGTCCGCGCTGCGGGATTCGCGCCCCGGCGCCGGAACATGCGCTACGAACTACTTGCCGCCTGACGACCACCATGCGCCTTGTGTCTGGTCGCTGGGTTCTGCCCATCACGGCGCCGCCGCTTGCACAAGGCGCTGTTGTACTCGACAGCGATGATCGCATCCTGGCCGTGGGTCGGCGGGTGGATTTGCGCCGTGAATATTCCCATCTGCCAGAAACCCGGGCCGATGGCGTGATCCTTCCGGGCCTGGTGAACGCGCACACACACGTTGATCTGTCTGCCCTGGCAGATCAGATCCCCGGGGGACAGGGCCTTGTCGCATGGGTGGGACAGGTCATGCAGCGTCGATCGCAGGTATCGGTCGACGCCACGAACCTGGCGATAGAATCTGCTGCCGCCTCCCTGGTCGAATCGGGGACCGCCGCCATTGGGGACGTCACATCAAACCTTTCGCACATCCACCTATTGGCCCGTGCTGGCCTTAGAGGTGTTGTGTTCCACGAACTTGTCGGCTCGCGCGACCTGGCAACCGGCGACGCCATCCAGGACGCCGCTCGTGAACGCGCATCGGTATCCTGGCCTGCGGCCTTTGCATACACCATAGCCCCCCACGCACCCTATTCCGTGGGCCCCGATTTACTGGCCCGCATCTTTACCGCCGCCACGGCGCCCACGACGATTCATGTGGCCGAAGACCCGGATGAACTTTCGCTTCTTCGCGACGGCACCGGCGCCTGGGTGCAAATCCTGGCTCGCATGGGGGTTGCCCCACGCGACAGATCCCCGGGATTGGACCCGGTCGCCTACCTGGAAACCCTGGGCGCGTTCGCTGCACAACCGCCACTTCTGGTTCATATGGTTCACGCCAGCGCCGACGACAGGGCGCGAGCCGCCCGCCACCGCGCCCCTGTGGTCTTGTGTCCCCGATCCAACCTGCAGATCGGAGGCCGCTTGCCTGACGTCATGGCCCTTTACCGCGATCAAATCCCTCTGTGCCTGGGCACCGACAGCCTCGCGTCCAGCCCGTCTTTGTCCCTGTGGGGCGAACTCGCCACCCTCGCCGCCCACGTCCCCGGCATCCCCGCATGGGTTCTGATGCACGCCGCGACCGCTGGCGGCGCGCAGGCCATGGGCCTCGGGGATATGGGTCACATCAGCCCGGGCGCACGGCCCGGGCTCATAGACGTGCTGGTTGATGATGACGACTACCCGATTGAATCGCTTGTCCGATCACCCTCACCCACGATCCGCTGGTTAACAACATGAACACGCCGGCTTCACCCCTGATCATTCCCAACCCGGTCATTCCCCACCCGGCCATTCCCGACCCCGATCGCCCCGACCGGTCCGCTACGGCCCCTACTGTGATGGGCGCCGTCGTCACCTTTGGCCGCATGGTGAAGTTCAGCCACACGTTGTTTGCCATGCCTTTCGCCTTGGCCGCCGCCGCCATCGCCGCCCGCGATCACGGCGTCACTGGGGGCAGAATCATCGGGATCGTCATTGCCATGATCGCAGCCCGCACCGCCGCCATGGGATTCAATCGCATCATCGATCGTCACATCGACGCCGTGAATCCCCGAACTGCCCAGCGTGAACTTCCCGCAGGGCAGGTATCGGTGGTCGCAGCAACGATTCTGACCGCCCTATCTTCCGTTGGGTTTCTGGCAGCCGCAGCCTTTTTAGGACCGCTGTGCCTAAAACTTGCCCCCGTCGCTCTGGCCCTGGTTTTGGGTTATTCGTACACCAAACGATTCACCTGGTGGTGCCATCTGATTTTGGGCCTCGCCATTGCCGCAGGCCCCGGCGGGGCTTGGATCGCGGTGACAGGGGGCCTGTCGGCGCCGGCTCTATGGCTGATGCTGGCGGTCACCACCTGGATAGGTGGTTTCGACATTCTTTATTCGCTGTCGGATCGTGAATTCGATCGCAAATCCCGCCTCAAATCCATCCCCGCCCGGTTTGGCATCACGGGCGCCCTTACCATATCGGCAGTCCTTCACAGCGTCACCGTGGCCGCGCTTGTGGGTCTTGCCACGGCCGCACACCTAGGCCCGATTTACCTTGTGGGGGTGGCCGTCATCACCGCCATCCTGGTCTGGGAACACGCCATCTTGCGGCCGACAGATTTGTCCCGCCTCGACATGGCGTTTTTCAGCCTGAACGGTTACGTGTCCGTCGCGTTCCTGGCGTTCACAGCCGCCGATCTGTGGATCTAGGTCCCGCCCAACCGGGAGCGTGTGTGTGGGCGCGCAGGGAATCGAACCCCGAACAAACGGATTAAGAGTCCGCTGCTCTACCAGTTGAGCTACGCGCCCGAGAAACAATGGATTGTCAGACTGTCAGAAATTCTGTCGGAAACTTGTGCGCCCGAAGGGAGTCGAACCCCTAGCCCTCGGCTTCGAAGGCCGATGCTCTATCCAGTTGAGCTACAGGCGCAGACCAGGGGTAAGCTAGCCCGTCCGGGCCTGGGCCCAAACGGGAGCGCATGTATGCCGTGCGATCCGGGTACCTGTCAAGGGCGGCGGGACCGCATTTCAGGATTCCTTGCCCGATCCCTCGCCGAATGCGATGCCGTGGTGGCAACGGCGATGTGCGGCGGGGGCCGGATCAGGGCCGGTCGGCAACGCAGAATGCTAGATTGTCTGGATGCCCGACCCTAAAAACGCGGTCGTCCTGCTCAGCGGCGGCCTTGATTCGGCGACCACAGCGGCCCTGGCCGCAGCGGAGGGCTACGTCGTTCATGCCTTGACCTTCCGATACGGACAGCGACACCAGGCTGAAATCCAGGCCGCAGCCCGTGTCGGGCAGCATTTGGGCATTGGGCGGCATGTCGTGATGGACATCGACTTGCGCGCGTTTGGCGGATCCGCGCTGACAGCCGACATCGACGTGCCCAAAGATCGCAACCTGGCCCAAATGGAACACGAAATCCCCGTGACCTATGTTCCGGCCCGAAACACGATCTTCCTGTCGTTCGCGTTGGCGTTCGCCGAAACTATCGCGTCCAGCGATATCTTCATCGGTGTCAACGCCGTCGACTACAGCGGGTATCCGGATTGTAGGCCCGCGTTTATCGAGGCCTTCGAAACCATGGGCAATCTGGCGACCAAGGCCGGGGTCGAAGGCAAACAGCGGCTACGCATTCACACACCGTTAATTCACCTAACCAAGGCCGCCATCATTCAGCACGGAGTCGCATTGGGGGTGGATTACGGCCTGACGCTAACCTGTTACGATCCAACTGGGGATGCCGGGGCCTGCGGACGCTGCGATGCGTGCCTTCTGCGTTTGAAGGGGTTTGCCGAAGCTGGCCTGCGCGATCCGGCGCGTTACACCGGGGCGTGATGGCCTACGCCGTAAAAGAAATTTACTACACCTTGCAGGGCGAGGGCGTTCACGCTGGGCGGCCCGCCGTGTTCCTTCGGTTCACCGGCTGCAATCTGTGGTCGGGCCGGCAAATCGACCGGGGCACGGGGGCAGGTGGATGCGCAAGGTGGTGTGATACTGATTTCGTGGGAACCGACGGCCCCGGCGGCGGGCGGTTTGCGGACCCGGACGCATTGGCCACGGCGGTAAAATTCCTCTGGCCCAGCGCAGAACGCGGGTTGGTCGTTTGTACAGGGGGTGAACCTTTGTTGCAACTAGACACGACACTTGTGGACGCCCTGCATGCCCAAAACCTCGACGTGGCCATCGAGACCAACGGGACACAGCCCGTGCCGGCCGGCATCGACTGGATCTGCGTCAGCCCCAAGGCCGGCGGTGCCTTGGTGGTGACCAAAGGCGACGAACTGAAATTGGTTTTCCCGCAAGACGGCATTGATCCCGCAGCCTTTGTCGGGATGGAGTTTTCGCACTTTTTGCTGCAACCCCTGGACGACGCCGCCCGCGACTTACATACCCAGCAGGCGATGGCCTATTGCCTGGCCCACCCGCGCTGGCGGCTGTCCCTGCAAACTCACAAGATACTGAAGATTCCCTAGGGCACCGCCTTCGAAATAGAGTCAAAGCGGAGGCCGACAAGCCGGGCCGAGCGCAAGGCGCGACGACCACCAATAGCCGTAGCTATTGCGAGGAGGAGCAACGCTGCGCTCGGCCCGGATCGTCGGCCGGACTTGACGCAATTTCGAAGACGGTGCCCTAGTCTTCGCCGTCAGCGGGGCCGCCTTCGAACGTCACCTCGACGTTCCAGGTCTTTTGCAACCACTGCAGCAGGGCAGGTTCATCGCCCTGAATCGCTTCGTTCATCGCGGCATCCAACACCACGCCATAGATCAGTTCGCGGGCGTCCTGGTTTTCGATGGTCTGAAGGAACTTCTTCAACGACGCCTCGGTTTTGAACCGTTTGTCGGATTCGTCGACCAGCTTTCGGTATTCGTCTTCCCCGAATTCCTCCGATATATCCTCGATCTCGGCCACTTCGTCTTCCGACACACCGCCGTCGGCCAGAACCACGACCTTGATCAGCGCAACCAACGCCAAGCGATCGTCGGGACCCAATTCGTTAAACGTCATGACGGACTTATATCGCCCAAAACGCAGGTCCGCTACCGGCTACATACGGCCAGAACCTGCGTCAGGTCGGTCAGCCCCAAAAGCGCCTTTTCCGCGCCATCCTGCAGCAGGGTCCGCATTCCTGCCTTCATGGCCAAGGTGCGGATTTCATGGACCGGGGATTTTTTCTGGATCGACGTTTTCAATTCGTCGTTCGACACCAAAAGTTCGTGCAAAGCAACCCGGCCTTTATACCCGCTGTTGCCGCAATAGGCGCAGCCCACCCCACGCCACAGCTTCAGCTCGGCCTTGGGATCGACCCCCGCCGCCGCCAGACTGTCGGCCCCGCCGTAGGCCTCAATGAAATTGGCCTGCTCTTCGGGTTTGGCGGTGTAGGGCTCGCGGCAGCGTTTGCACAACCCGCGCGCCAGCCGTTGCGCCAGGACGCCTAATAAGGCATCGGCAAAACTGAAGGGTTCCATGCCCATATCCACCAACCGTGTGATGGTTTCGGGTGCGCTGTTGGTGTGTAACGTAGACATGACCAAATGGCCCGTCAAAGACGCCTCGACCGCAATGCTGGCGGTTTCTTCGTCGCGCATTTCGCCGATCATGATGACATCGGGGTCAGCCCGCAAAAAGGCCCGCATGGCGGTGGCGAACGTAAACCCTAGTTTTGGTTTCACCTGCACCTGGCGCAGGCCCTTTTGTGTGATCTCGACTGGATCTTCGGCCGTCCAAATCTTCAAATCCTTGGTGTTGATAGACCCCAACGCCGAATGCAGCGTCGTGGTCTTTCCAGATCCTGTTGGCCCCACGCACAAGACCAGGCCATAGGGTTTACGAATCAATTCCTGCAAGTCCTTTAGATTTCGGGCACTGAGGCCCATCTTGTCCAGCGGCATCGGTTTGGACGCTGCCAAGATGCGCATGACCACGTCTTCGTTCTGGTTCACAGTGGGGATCGTGGCGACCCGCAGTTCGATCTGGTCGTCAGTTAGTTTCATCTTGATCTTGCCGTCCTGGGGCTTGCGCCGTTCGGAAATATCCAGGTTGGCCATGATCTTCAACCGCGACACCAATGCGTTTCGGTACGTTGACGGCACTTCCTGATAGTCGTAACAGTCACCGTCGGCGCGGAACCGCACAAGCACGCTGTCGTCGCGGCCATTGGGTTCAATATGAATGTCGGAAACGCCACGCTGGTAGGCGGTTAGGATGATCTGATTGGTCAGTTTGACGATGGCGCTGTCAGTTTCCCCGACCACGGTTTCTTCGGGCGCCGCAAATTCGTTTTCGACCTTCGTGTCGATCCCCAAGGTCAGTTCCTGGATGATCGAATCCATCTTCCCGGCTTCGGGGGACACTTCCTTTTTTCCAAGTATTTTAGCCAGATGGATACGCAACTGGCTGACGGTGACCATCACTTCGTTGATCTGTTTGCGCAGAAAAAACCGCAGGGCATCGACCCCATCGGTCACCATCGGATCGGCGATGGCGATGGTCATGGTCATGGGATCCGAATGCAGCGGTATGACCTGATATTTTTCCAACATGTCAGGCGGGATTTCCGCCAACGCCGCCTTGCTAATTTCAATCTCGTCCAAGTCGACCAAGGGCAGGTTAAACTTCTTCGATAGGGTCTGCGCCAGGCTTATCTCGCTGATAATGCCCATCGCGACCAGAATCTCGCCCAGCCGCCGCCCCCGGCGTTTCTTTTGCTCGGCCAGCGCGGCATCGATGTCTTCGGCCTTGACCAAACCTTCCTGTTGCAAGATCTCGCCCAGCCGCAGCCTTCGGCTTTTCTGTAGATCACAGGCCTTTGCGATGACGTCAGGCGTGACCTTCTGGGTTTCCAGCAAGATCTGGCCAATGGGCACGTCGCGCGCTTCTTTCTGCGCGGACAACCCCCGTTCAACATCAACAGAGCTGGCCAATCCATCCTTGACCAGCAACGCGCCAATCGGTTCCGCGATTTCGGTCGCGCTGACACCGTGGTCGTAAAAAAACATCCCTGCAAACGGGCTGTCGGGTTCGGCGGGACGGGCATAAAAACCGGCGGCGATGGGCGCGCTGGTTGGCACCATCACGACAGCCAGCGCACGCCCGCCCGCAACGTGAACCAAGAACTTACCGCCTTCTGGCAAGGGCGGCAGCCGCGGCCCGGTGGGTTCATGGCGAAACGCCACCACGGCTATCTGAGTGGCGGCCATGGTTGCGGTCATCGACGAAGGGGCGTCGCGCGTCCCTAACTGCACCATCAGTTGCGGCAGCCCCGGGGCAAACCGCAAAATGCGGCCGTCCTTTTTTGAACCGTCCATCAAACCCAGTTCAACCCAAGGACCGTCGGCGCGGGATGGGATAGGCAGAACGGCAGGAATCGGGGGTGGCGGCATGGCCACCGTTGGATCGGCAGAAACGCGCGCGGCTTTAGGTCCGCGTCAGGCGGGGGGGCGCGGCAGCGCCGAACAACATGGGGTGGATTTCTAGCGAGAAACCCCGACTCCTGGTTTATGAAAGGCGTGCCATGACACCGACCGAAGAAGGAATCAGGCCCGTATGAACCGCATCGGCACGTTTTTTCACACGAAAAAGGGCCTCATCGTCCTGTATTTGCTGTTCCTGGGCGCCTATATGGGCGCGTCGTCGGGGCGGCTGCGCACACATTCGGCCTACAACCATTTTGTCTACCTGGCAGAAAGCTGGCTGCACGGGCAGTTGGAACTAACCGTCAGCCCGCCGAACGAAAACGATTGGGCCAAGGTGGACGTTTTGACCTTGCGCGACGGGCGCACGATGAAGGGCATGTACGGCAAAAACGGCGGCCCGACCGACAGGTTCTATCCCCTAAAAGGCCCGTCCGAGACCGTCAACCCCGACGACATCGTGTCCCGTACGTTGATCCGCTACGTGTCCTTCCCGCCCTTCCCTGCCGTGCTGATGGTGCCGTTCGTGGCCATCTGGCATCTGCAATTCAACGACGTGTTGTTTACCGTGATCTGGGCCGCCCTGAATCCGGTGTTTTTGTTTCTGTTGCTCCGTGAGTTTCAGCGGCGCGGTCATTCCAAACGGACGGCGGGGGATGACCTGTGGCTGTGCATCGCCTTCGGCCTCGGATCGGTTTATTACTATAGCTCCGTCATCGGACAGGTCTGGTACACAGCCCACGTCGTTGGCATCAGTTGTGTCATCGGTTACGCATGGGCATCCATCGACGCCGCGCGGCCCGCTTGGGCCGGCCTGTTTATTGGCCTGGGCTACGCAACACGCCCGTCGCTGGGGTTCATGTTTCCGTTCTTTATTTGGGAGGCCGTTCGGGTGTCAGGGGGATGGTCGGAATTGCGACGGACCTTGCGCCCCACCCCGGGCCTGTTCCCACGTCTGTTTCGGTTCGCGATTCCGGCGGCACTGGTGGTGACCGCCCTGCTGTGGCACAACGCCGCAAGGTTCGCGAACCCCCTGGTGTTTGGCCACGAATACCTGAACATTTCATGGCAGGGACGCATTCAGCGCTGGGGTTTGTTCAACTACCATTTTCTGTCGCGAAATCTGGCCGCGGCGTTGGTCCTATTGCCACGCCTTCAGACAAAATACCCGTTCGTAAAGGTCAGCGAACAGGGCATGTCCGTCTTGGTGACGTCGCCTTGGTTGGGCTATCTGCTGGCCCCCGCGGAAAAAACCGCCGTAATGCGCGGTCTGTGGTGGGCGGTTCTGGCGACCGCCCTACCCAGCTTCCTCTATCAAAATTCCGGGTACATCCAATTTGGATACCGGTTCAGTCTGGATTACATGATTTTCTGCGTGCTGCTGTTAGCAGCAGGAAACCGTCCGCTGTCGGTAGTGTGGAAAACCCTCATTGTAATAGCCATCGGCATCAATCTATTTGGTGCCATCACCTTTGATAGGCACCCGCAGTTCACCTACGGCGACACGTTCTTCCCGCACGGCGGGGACTAGAAAAGCGCGAATCAAGGGCCTGCGCCGGCGAAGCCAATCATCGGGAGGCCCCTTCCGGAAAGATCGCGACCGGCGCTGATCGTGGGGATGACGTGGGGGCCTCGGGCCGTGCGCGAGGGGTCGGGCGGAATGCCATCAAGGCCCGAACTGAAGGCAAATCCCGCCAAAAGCCCCAATCCCGCGCCAATCGTGATCCCCCGCCATGGAGCACCCGTGAAAGGCTGTCCGTCGGCCGCGACCACATCCAGCAGGGCCCCTACAACGCCCCCGCCATAACCCGCCCACGTGGCCACGCGCACCCGTTCCAGAGAGACTTCTGTATGTTGCGCCGCCAGATACCCCAGGGCCAGGCCGCCGCCGAGGCCCGCCAGGCCCGCCCGGCTGACGGTGGTGGCCGTTGGCCCTTCCTGGAAAGTATCCCCATTATGTCGGTTTCCTGCGAACCCCAACACCGCCGTGGTCGCAAGCAGGCCGCCCCAGAATCCGGCATCCCGCACCAATTGGGTGTCGCCCGGATCAAGCGCCAGGTGCTGCGTGGCCAGGACCGCTACAGGCAACGCAATCAATCCGCTGAGCGCGATGGCTGTACCAGCCTGCCGATCGCTGAGGTCAAGATCAAGCGCCGTAACAACCAAAAGTGTAGTCGTGGGGATGTACGACGTAATCCCCAACGCCAAAGGTAGATCCCCGCGATCAAGATCCGCGGTCTGTAGCAGGACAATCCCTCCTACCGTGTAAAGGCTGGCACCCAACAGCAGCGGGCCAACGACGGATTCCTCAGATCCGTTCTTGTACGTCAGTGCGTACGACGCCCCCACGGAAGCCCCATAAACAAAGGACGTCACAACGAAATCCGTCTTTTCCCAAGTCGATACGTCCGTGCGTTCTTCCGTGTCTAGGGAATACGGATTGTGCCGCATGACCACGCGGTCCCCGGCGCCGCCGGCAGGCGCCACCCGCAGTGCCCGCTGCACCGAACGAATCGTGGTGATGGTTCGCAGGGCCTGCGCCGCGGCTTCGGTTCCGACATGATCACGCGCCACCTGCTGGAACAGCGTCACGGCGCGATCGATGTTTCCCGTGACCAGTGCCGCATCCGCCGCCTGCAATTTGGCGTCTGCGTCCGCAGTACGGGGTCCGACCAACCCCGCGGCAGGCGGCACCGACGGCGAATCCGTCGGTGATTGTGCCCAGGCCGCCCCTGGGCACAGAAGAAGAAACGCTGCGCTTAGCAGGTAGCGATGAAAGGATTCACGCACCTGGGTTTGCTCGGCGATGACCTAGAACGCGAACTTCCCGACCGTATCGAGGTCTTTAAAAGCATCGACCAATCGTGCGGCCATTCCCTTTTCGCCCATGTGAATCCACGCGCGGGGATCGATATGTTTCTTGTTGGGTGACTCGGGACCTTCTGGGTTCCCAAGCTGGCTCTTCAAGTACGCGGATTTCTCGTCCATGTACTTCTTGATGGGATGGGTAAAGGCCCACTGGGTATCTGTGTCGATGTTCATCTTGATAACACCGTAGGAGACAGCTTCGCGAATCTCGGCCTGGCTGGATCCTGAGCCGCCGTGAAACACGAAGTTGACCGGCTTCGGCGCCGTCTTTCGATCAGCGACAATTTTTTCCTGCGAGCTTTTGAGAATGCCTGGGGTCAGCTTGACGTTGCCGGGAGAATACACGCCGTGGGTATTGCCGAACGAGGCTGCCACCGTGAACGGACCCACGGGCGACAGCGCGTCGTAGGTCGCCAGCACTTCGGCGGGCTGGGTGTAAAGCTTCGCGTTGTCCACGCCGCTGTTGTCGACGCCGTCTTCTTCGCCACCCGTGACACCCAGTTCAACCTCAAGTGTCATCTTGAGGCGGGCCATGCGCGTCAAATACGTTCGAGAGATTTCTAGGTTTTCATGCAGCGGTTCTTCAGACAGATCCAGCATGTGCGAGCTGAAAAGTGGTTCGCCGTTCGCCGCAAA
>JAYUUT010000519.1:0-18024 GCA_043754455.1 Myxococcales bacterium | reverse complement strand
CGGGCTACTTGCGGCCCGGGCAATCGAATGTCGGCCGCGGCACCGCCCCTGGCCTGAACAATCCCCCGGTGCCAATCAATTTCAGCGTCGCCCAGCCGTCGAATCAGCATTTCCCCAGCCCGGGTCCCTGCCGCGTGTGACACCACGCCCGCCATACCGACGCCCAAAACCGCACGGCGGCGATAGACCTGCGGAACCATCATTCCCATTCGATAGTGCCCGGTGGTTTGGACGTGATGTCGTAAACCACTCGGTTAATTCCGCGAACCTCATTCACGATGCGGGACGATATCTTGCCAAGAACTTCGTAAGGCAACGGCACCCAGTCCGCGGTCATGCCGTCCTTCGAATGGACAGCCCGCAAGGCCAAGACGCTGGCGTACGTACGTTCGTCGCCCATAACCCCAACCGTGCGTATAGGTAGCAGCACACCGAAGGACTGCCAGATTGATTCGTAAAGTCCTGCGGCGCGAATCTCCGCATCGATGATCGTGTCAGCGGCCTGTAGCAGGGCCAACCGTTCGTGCGTAATTTCACCGAGGACCCTAACCGCCAGTCCCGGCCCTGGGAAAGGCTGTCGCCATAGGACGTGGTGGGGCAAGCCGAACTCGACCCCCAAGACACGCACCTCGTCTTTGAACAGCTCGCGCAGCGGTTCGACCAACTTCAGGTTCATCTTCTCTGGCAGGCCCCCCACGTTGTGGTGGGACTTAATGACAGCCGATGGCCCCTTGAGCGAGACCGATTCGATGACATCCGGGTACAGGGTCCCTTGAACCAAAAACTTCGCATCACCTAGCTTCCGGGCCTCTTCCTCGAAAACGGCAATAAACTCGTATCCAATAATCTTGCGCTTTTTTTCAGGATCCGTGACCCCGGCCAGTTTGTTCAAGAACCGTTCGGCGGCGTCGATCACCCTTAGATCCATCTGAAACGCGCCCCGAAACAGTTCTTCGACCTGTTCCCGTTCACCCGCGCGCAGAAGGCCGTTGTCTACGAAAATACAGGTCAGGCGATCACCGATTGCCTTGTGGACCAGCGCGGCGGCAACCGATGAATCAACCCCACCTGAAAGCCCACAAATGACCCGGGCCTCGGGCCCGACCTGCGTCCGCACCGCCGCAACCGCCGCATCCGCGAACCCGGCCATCGTCCAGCTAGGCGTACATTTGCAGATGCGAAACAGGAAGTTCGCCACCAACTCGCTTCCACGGGGCGTGTGGACCACTTCGGGATGAAATTGAACGCCCCAAAACTTCAGTGACTCCGCCTCAACAGCGGCGAAAGGACAACTAGGATTGGTCCCGATCGTTTTCCACCCGGGTGGCAGAGCCTCGACACGATCGCCGTGGCTCATCCAAACATCCAGTTCGTCGTTGTCGCTGAAACCTGCGAACAATTCTGACGGTCCCTCTAGCTTCACCGAAGCCCGCCCGTATTCCCGGTGGGTCGCGGCGGTCACCTTTCCCCCTAGAAGCAGTGTCGTCAACTGTACGCCGTAACAGATCCCTAGGATCGGCACCCCAAGGGTGTACAGTTCGGGCGAAATCTTGGGCGCGTGGTCGTCATAGACCGACGAAGGCCCCCCTGACAACACCACCCCAGCGGGCGCCATGGCCCGGATCTTTTCGACCGATAAGGTGAATGGGTGGATCTCGCAATAGACCTTTTGTTCCCGTACCCTGCGGGCGATCAACTGGGTGTATTGGGAACCAAAATCAAGGATCAGGATGCTCTGCTTGGGGGTCCACACGGTAGGCCTGTCTGTGGGGGATGTGGGGTTCGGTGCGTTTGCGGCTACTGTTCGCCGCGATAATTGGGGGCTTCTTTGGTAATGATGACGTCGTGGACGTGGGATTCTCGAAGGCCCATCGCGGTCACCTTGATGAACCGGGCCTTGGTGCGAAGGTCTTCAATGTTGTGGCAGCCGCAATACCCCATCCCAGCACGCAAGCCCCCAATGAGTTGGTAGATAGACTGCGACAGGCTGCCCCGGTAGGGAACCCGCCCCTCGATACCTTCGGGCACCAATTTGGCTTCAGTTGTCACTTCGCCCTGAAAATATCGGTCGCGGCTGCCCGCCCGCATAGCCCCGAGCGACCCCATTCCGCGGTACACCTTGTAACTGCGGCCCTGGTAAAGGATCAATTCTCCGGGCGCTTCGTCGGTTCCTGCGAAAAGGCTGCCAATCATGATGGTGTGGGCACCTGCGGCGATGGCTTTGGGCACGTCGCCTGAATATTTAATACCGCCATCCGAGATCACGCGAACGTTCATGCCCTGGACCGCCCGGGCACAGTCGGATATGGCGGTGATTTGGGGGACGCCCACGCCAGCCACAATCCGCGTCGTGCAAATCGATCCCGGACCAATGCCGACCTTGATGGCATCCGCGCCCGCCTGGGCCAGTGCCACGGCGGCCTCCGCGGTGGCGACGTTGCCCGCAATGATCTGGGCCCGGGGAAAGGTCTTCCGGATGTCCTGCACGGCTTGGACCACCGCCCGCGAATGGCCGTGTGCCGTGTCCACACAAATGACATCACATCCAGCGTGCAGCAAAGCCGCCACACGTTCCACGCGATCACCACCCACCCCGACGGCACCCCCTACCATCAAACGTCCCTTATCGTCCTTCAGCGCCTGCGGGTGTTGCTGGGCTTTTTCGATGTCTTTAATCGTGATCAGCCCGCGCAGGATCCCGGCGGGATCGATCATAAGGAGTTTTTCAATGCGGTTCTTGTGCAGCAGATCTTTTGCGGTTTCTAGGCTGGTGCCTTCGGGCACCGTAATCAACTTGGTCGTCATCATCGATCGAACGGGCTGATCGACGTTGCGTTCGAACCGAACGTCCCGGTTGGTCAGGATGCCCACCGTCCGGCCATCCGGCCCGACCACCGGCAGCCCCGAAATTTCGTGCTTTCGCATGAGATCCAGGGCCTCGGACAACTTCTGATCCGGCCCAACCGTGACGGGATCAACAACCACGCCGCTTTCGGCCTTCTTGACCTTGGTGATCTGAAGGGCCTGTTCGGCCACCGTCAGATTCTTGTGAATGATCCCGATGCCACCTTCGCGCGCCATGCAGATTGCCGTGCGGGCCTCGGTCACACTGTCCATGGCCGACGACAACAGCGGCGTTGCCAGTTTGATGGTTGGCGTCAGTTCACTGCAAACATCGACATCCTTGGGTATCACATCGCTTGAGGCAGGGACCAACAGAACGTCATCGAACGTAAGAGCTTCGCGAAGGTGACCGTCTGGCAGCATTTCGTGAATCTAGCCGACCGGCGTCACCCGTTTCAAGGCCCGCCCGGTCGGAACCCGGACGAACAGCTGGCCAGCAATGATTTGGCCTGCGCCTGGGCTTCCGGTTTAACCCCGGGCAATGTCACAAATGCGTCTAGCGCGGCTCGGGCGGCGGCACATTCGCCTCGGGCGACCAGGGTTTTGCCCAGAACATATCGAGCAAGCGGGTTTTTTCCATCGAGGGCGACGGCCTCGCGACACAATTTTGGCCCCCTTTCCGCCTTGGGGTCTTGATCCACCACCGCCCGGCAAAGATCTGCCGCATAAACTGGATTTTTGGGATCAAGCGACCGGGCCTCGGTCAGCGCCACCGCCGCCGCTGCGGGTTGTTTCCTGCGCTGTTCAACCCGACCAAGGCCGGCCCAGCCCGCCGCGTATTTTGGATCAGCCCGCGTTGCTGCGACCAGGGCCGTTCGCGCCTCGTCGAAGGATTTTTTATCCGACCATAGGAGACCCAGGTTGGTAAAAGCAACGGCATTTTTAGGATCGATTCGTACCGCTTCACGAAATTCCACAAGCGCCCCCTCAACGTCCCCGGACCGGCGCAGGGCCGCCCCCAAATTCAGGCGGAAAGCCGCGTCCACCGGGCGTGCCTTTACCGCCGCCCTGTAAGCCCCCACGGCGTCCACGTGTCGCGCCTGCCCATCTCGTAGGAGGCCCAAATTAAAATGAGCATCAGCAAAGTTCGGGTTGGCATTGACTGCCGCCTTCAACGCCGCCTCGGCGCCCACCCCGTCGCCCGCAGCCATCAACAACGCACCCAGGTTGTTCTGGGCCTCGGACAGTTTGGCATCAAGCCGAATTGATTCCCGGTAGGCCAGAAGGGCCGACTTGGAATCGCCTTTTCGTTCCAGGGCCAAACCCCGCAAATAATGCGCGCGGGCGTCATCTGGAGCGGCCTTGACGGCGCCGTCAAACGATCGCAGGGCAGCGGCAAAATCCCCGGTCTGAAGTTGTTTTTGCCCCTTTTCCAATAGCGCCGTCCCCGCGGGGGAGGCCGCGCCCAACAAGAAACACAGTACGACTAGGGTCATGATTCACCTCTTCGGGTGGGCAACGCGTCAGCTAGCGCCTTGATGATCACGTCGAAGCGACCGTCATCCCGAACCTTCCTGTTCGTCCCCTTGTCCCGGACATAGAACACGTCAGCAACTCGATCGGCTTCGACCCCCACCTTGGATCGATGAATGTCCAGCCCCTGTTCGGCCAGGGTGTGGGCGATGGTGTAAAGGATACCGGGACGGTCCTCCGTGATGACGTCTATGACCGTGAAGTCGCGGCTTACGCTGTTGTCGATCCTAACCTCGGTATCGGGCACCGAAGGTCTTCCGCCGTCAAGAAGAGACGTGGATGGCTTTCGGGTGGCCACCATCGTTTCGACCGCAGTTTGGCCAAGCACAACGGCGTTCAGATCACGCCGAATGGCGGCCACTTTTGTCTCGTCAATGGTTCCGCCTAACTGGGTTGGCCGTACCCGAAAAATGTCCAGCGCCACACCTGTGGATTCACCCTTGGTTGCTTCCCGCGAATAAATTGCTGCCGTAATGATGTCGATCCGATTCGCGAAAAATACACCGGCAACCTTGGCCAGCAACCCGGGAACGTCGTCGGCCACCACGACCAGTTCGGCAGTCGATCCCTTTTTGTCGGGCGTGCATGCCAAAGCGCAGGCGCCCTCGCGTTCACGCATGACCGTAAGGTGCCGGGCGATCTGCGCGGGAGAGGTTTCGGCGAAATACCTGTCCGGCAGTCCCGCAAACAACCCAAGAAACTCGTCAGCACCGGCCGATACACCCAGCAACCGGGCCGCCTCGCGTTTTCGGCGTCGCAGCACCGATGCACGTTCTGCGTGTAGCAGGTCAGGGCCCCGACGGAGGAACGTGTCGGCGCGTTTCCACAATTGCCAAAGCAGATCGTTTTTCCATTCGGTTAGCGTTCCCGGGCCGATGCTGCACAAATCGGTGAACGTGATGACATAAAGCGCGCGCAGGCCTTCTTCGTCCCCGACCAGCTCGGCAAACCGCCCAATGAGGGTCGGATCCTCCAGATCCCGCCGCTGGGAGGTATGTGCCATCACGAGGTGGTTTCGCACCAGGAACTGCACCCTTTCAGCGTCGGCCGCCCCAAGACCCAACCGCCGCGCAATCGTTCCCGCAATGACGGCGCCCTTTTGGGCATGGCTGCCCCCCTCCGGTTTGCCGATATCGTGCAGCAAAGTCGCTAAATATAAGACCTCCTTGCGTTCGACCTTCTGGGCCTCATCCGTGGGTGCGGGGTGTTTGCGCGCGTGATCACCGCGGGCAAGGGCCTTAGTCAGATCCACGGCGTAAACCGAATGTTGGTCTACCGTGTAGACGTGATACAGGTCGTGCTGAACCCGGCCTACCATGCCTTCCCATTCAGGCATCACGGCGGCCAACAACCCCAGGTCGTTCATCTGTTCCAGACGGGATGGCGTGGCTCGATCGCGTTCATCCACCAACAGTTCCAAAAACCGTCGCGAAGAATCAGGGTCGGCGCGCAGGGCCAACGGCCGCAGCGCCGAAAGGTCGGCCACCAGATCGCAAGCCCGCAAGCCGACGCTGAGATTGTGCGCAATCGCAACGTCAAACAGGCGCAGCGCCTCGGAAGGCTTTTGCTCGACAAGGCCCGGATCGCGAAAGTCCAATTCGCCGTCGGTAATGACGAACGTGGGATCAATCGTCCCGTTAGTATCCAGCACCGGACACACAACCGGTACTTGATTCGGGTTCATGGCCGCCCTTTGCATCAACCGCGTGGTTTCACGACGGATGGCGCGGGCATGGCGCTGAAAATCGTGCATTAGCGCCTCGACCGCAGGGGTGACGGCCGTTCGCCAGTCACCCGGGGCCTTAGATTCGTGCCGATAAAGTTGTGGCGCGATGGTTTCCTGGTACTGAAACTTCAGTTGATCCTGTTTCCGCCCCGCCGCCAGGTGCAGCGCAATTCGAACCTTCAGGAACCAATCTCGCGCTGACTCGAAGGCCGCTGCCTGCCGGGCCGACATTTCCCCAAGGTCGCGTAGGATGGGTGGCGCCCCCGTGCCAAAACGGGCCAGCGCGGCCCAGCGCCCGGCACACATATCACGAATCCCGCCCGGCCCGCTTTTCAGGTCCGGTTCCAGGAGGAAAATGGTGCCCCCGAATCTTTGGTGCCGTTTGCCCTGTTCTTCACGCAGCCGGGCAACCAGGATATCCGGTGAGGCGCCGGCGACACGTCCGCCGTATTTTGCCAGAAACCGGTCCGCCATCGTCCGGTCACCCGCCACGAAGCGGGCGTCCAGCAGCGCCGTCGCAGCCGTCAGATCGGTTTTGGGAAGTTCCAGGGCTTCATGAATTGAACGCACCGCGTGTCCCGCATCAAGGCGCGCGTCCCACAGCGGCATTAGGATCGACCGCGCCAGCTTTTCGACGCGGTCATCGGGTTCCTCGGCACAGAGAAAAATCAGATCAAGGTCGGAAAACGGTGCAAATTCGCGGCGCCCGAACCCCCCCGTGCACAACACCGCCAAACCACTGTCTGGACCCATGCCCGCTTCGTGCAATCGGGGTAATAAGACACCGTTAAGAATCGATTCGACGGTGGCGGTCAGCGCCTCGGACAGGTCTCTCCCGGATTTCCCTTCGGACAGACCGGCGGCGGCCTGGGCACGGGCAGCGGCAAGACGCGCAGCAATAGGCATCTGTAGGTACGGGGTGTCAGCAAATGGGTCGTTGCTGGTCGTCATAATCGGCTAAGGGTCAGACTTTAGCAGAATGGGGGGCGCGGACGCGTTGACGTCAATGCGCCCATGGTTCAAGGTCAGGGCATGGCAGAAATTGAACTCGGGCCTCTGTCTGATTCTCTTGAAGATGACGAGGTCAAGCTATTACGCCGGCTGCTTGATCAAGCGGGAGCCAAACTCGCGACCGATGATGATCACGCAACCCAAACCATCGCAAGCCGCCTGGATGAAGACGCCATGACTGAGTTTGTTGACCGACTGGAAGCCCACGACATCGCTGCCGACATTTATTTGCCGGTCGAATTCGAAGGTCGCCTGAAGGTTGGCGACTACCGAGTGGCGTCATCTCATGCGCTTACCGACGTGCTGCTGGAACTCAAGGAAGAACTGGCAGTCGACGAGGAGGAGGAAAAAGACGAGGACGATGACGACGAAGAAATGGGCGACGAAGGCACCGTGATCGAGGCCCAGCTTCGCAACATTTGGCGCCTGGTTACGGACGCTGCGGGCCGGTCGATAGAAAAAACGGTCCCCCTCCATCTCCGCGTCTGACCCGGGCCGGTTGGCGCCGGTCGGCCCCCGACGCCCCTTAGGATCGACTAAGCTAAATCGAATGACTTCACGTCAGGTGGTTTGCAGAACTCTGTTCTTCGGGGTTTCAGTTGCGGCGTTCTCGGCGAAGGCCGATCCGTCTGTGGGCGCCCTTCGTCCTACCGATCCAAGGGTGGAATACCAATCGGCGCCGGTCGGCCTAGATACGCCGCGGCCACGTTTTTCATGGACGCTCACCCCGAGGGCACAAACCCCTGAAGCGCGTGGCGAACGACAGACCGGCTATCAAATATTGGCCGCCTCTGCGCCCGATCTTCTAAAACTGGACCAGGGCGATCTGTGGGACAGCGGACACGTTCGATCCGCAGACCAACTTTCTATCGTCTACCGGGGCCGGCCGTTGAATTCAGGGAAGCGCGTTTTTTTCAAGGTGCGCGTCTGGGATCGGGCCGGAATCGCGTCGCCTTACGGCACGGCCAGCACTTTCGACATGGCCTTGTTGTCACCTTCTGATTGGAAGGGGCGTTTTATCGAAGAGGATGTCGCCCCACCCACGACGGACGACGATCTGTGGCGGTCCACGCCAGCCCCGTTGTTTCGGCGCGATCTGAACCTTGCAAAACCCATCGCCCGGGCCCGTGTCCACGTCACAGGGCTGGGGTATTACGAGCTATCGATCAACGGCAAACGGGTCGGCGATCAAGTTCTGGACCCCGGCTGGACCAACTATTCAAAACGCGTCCTTTATGCCACCCATGATGTCACCGGCATGCTGACTTCGGGGAAGAACACGCTGGGTATCCTTGTCGGAAACGGATGGTGGAATCCGTTGCCCATCAAGATGTTTCGTCGGTGGAAGTTTCGCGAGATCCTTCCGTCTGGGGCTCCGCGCGCGTTGCTGCAACTGGAAATCGACTACGCGGACGGCAGCCACGAAACCATTGAAACGGACACGTCATGGAAGGTAGGTGCATCGGGATTGCTACGAAACGATGTCTACCTTGGCGAATTCTTTGATGCGCGCAAACATCCGACCGGTTGGGACAAACCTGGTTTCGACGACAGCGCGTGGCGCCCTGCCCGGCTTGTGACCCAGAACAACTCTGGGATGCTCAAGGCGCAGGACGCCCCACCCATCAAGATCACGCGGACACTGAAACCGTTCCGACTGACCGAGCCCAAACCGGGGCAGTTTGTCTTCGATTTCGGTCAAAATTTCGCAGGTACCGTTACGCTGCGCGCCCGTGGCCCGGCGGGAACCCGCATCACCTTGCGCTTCGCGGAATTGTTGGCGTCCGATGGCACCTTGAACGGCACGACGACCTTTGCCGGACAGATTAAAACCCGCGATCAAAACAACGTCCCCACGCCGCCTGAAGCCGGATCGGCCCCCGCAAACGCCTGGCAACAAGACGTCTGGATCCTCGCTGGCAAAGGTGATGAGTCCTACACCCCGCGGTTCACCTTCCACGGGTTTCGATATGTTTCGGTCGAGGGCCTGACGTCCCGTCCGACCTTGGACGATATAGATGGCCTTCGGCTGAATTCCGCCACGCCGTCCGTCGGGACCTTTTCCACTTCAAATGATTTGTGGAACCGAATCCGCGAGGCGACCTTGTGGGCACAACAATCCAATATGTTCAGCGTCCATTCGGACTGCCCTCACCGCGAAAAACTGGGGTACGGCGGTGACATCGTCGCAGCCATCGAAATGGCGATGTTGCATTTCGACGCGGGCCGATTCTATGCCAAGGCCGCGCGCGATATGGCTGATGCCGCCCGCCCCAACGGCGGTCTGACTGAAACATCCCCTTTTGTCGGCATCGAGGACAATGGGTTCGGAAGCGGCGTCGGGCCCATGGGGTGGACCGTTGCCCACCCGGTGCTGTTAGAAACCCTGTGGCGGTACCAGGGTGACCGCGCCTTGGTCGAAGAACAGTATCCCGTGCTGGTTCGTCACCTTGGGTTTCTTAAAACACAGATTAAGGACGGAATCACCGATCGAGATATTTCCGACCACGAGATGCTGGGGGATCGACCCCGCGGCCTGACGGCCACCGCTTTTTATTTCCAGACCGCGACCATTGCCGCACATCTGGCTGGGGTGCTGGGGAAAAAGGCCGACCAGATAAAATGGAAACGGCTGGCAGACGGGATCTCGTCGGCATTCAATAAAAAATTCCTGGATACCTCCACGGGTCGTTATGCCGATGGCACCCAAACCGCGCAGTCGTTTGCCTTGTTCCAGGGGCTGGTTCCCAGTGCCGCACGTAAATCTGCCCTTGACCGTTTGGTCGAATCCGTGACGAACCAAAAGGATCATTTCACGACGGGTATTTTTGCGACCAAATACCTCTTGGATTTGCTGCCGACCACCGGTCATGCGGATCTGGCCGCTCGCCTTGTGTCCCAGCGCGCCTTTCCCGGGTTCGGCTACATGATCGACAATGGTGCGACGACGTTGTGGGAAGCCTGGAAGAAGGACGAACGGATTCTTTCGCACAACCACGCCATGTTCGGCTCGGTTTTGGAATATTTTACCAAACATGTTGCGGGGATCGCGCCCGCGTCCGACGCCGTCGGGTTCGACCGGATCGTGCTGCGCCCCCACCCAACGCCAGAACTTAGCTGGGCAACCGGGCGATATCAGTCGGTACGGGGGGACATTGTTAGCGATTGGCGGATCGCAAACCACGAATTTGTCTGGGATGTGGTGGTCCCCGTTGGCGTCGTTCAAGCCACCGCACATGTCCCGGTCGCAGCAGCGGATATTCTGCGCGAAGGGAAAAATATCGTTGAAAAGGCCCTGGGTGTTCGGGTGATCAGACGTGAGGCCAAAGTGGCGGTTCTTGAACTTTCACCCGGACGTTATCGATTCACGGCACCTTTTTGAAAAGCGTCAAAGTTCAATCCCCACCACCAGACGCAAACTGACGGGATCTGTTCCTGCGGCAGCGGATCCTGTGACGTTGAACCCTTCAAGGGCCCCCCAGATAACGGTACGTCCCAGAGCCCGCGCAAGCCCAACGCCCCCATCGACCATACGCGCAGCCCCGCTTTGCAATCGCCCCACCACCCCCACGCGAACTTCGAAACCCCGTACCTGTTTGACGGCTGCTGCCCAGACCCGCAGATCGTGGGTTCGATCTAGATAGTCGGGCGTCGCCTGCAGGGGCCCCGCATAGTTGCCCCACAGGCGTGACAGCAGATACGCCCCGCCGAAGCGAAGGCCGGCCCCATGACCCTCAGCCTGAAACCGAATGCCCCGGTACAGCCGTCGGGCGTCGGATTGATTTTCCACGATTCGCCGTCGAGCGGTTAGATCCAGGCGATCTTCGACCACATGGGCCGAACGCGTGGCAAACCCGTCGACTCCCAAGCGCAGCCCGGTCGGCTCCCACGACAGCGCGGCTGCCACCAGATCTTCGACCGGTGCTGCCAACGCCACATCTGTCGGCTGGTCCCCTGGCTGCATCCACGAAAGCGGGGCCGGGCCCGCAAACCGCGCGGCGGTCACGCTGGCCTGCAGCGCGGTTGATTCGTCCCACACGCGCAGGTGCATCCGGGGCATAAGCAAAGGATCCGTTTCGATTCCACCCCCGTCCGTTTGGTTCCGAAGCCACCGTTTTTCCGCCCGGACGCCGAATTCCACTTCCGCAAACCTAAACATCCGCCAGCGTTCGTCAGCGCCTGCAGCTAATTCGTAACCCCGCGCCCGCATCGGTTCGTCAAACTTTTGCGGCAGTGCTGGTCGCATTTCGCGGACACGCCAAAAGCCCGAGGTGGCATCAACCTGGGCACCTAGTCGCAGCCGATGTCGTCCCGCCGCCTGTCCCCCAGCAGAAAATTCGACGCCCACATGGCTGCGCTCGCTTTGCATTTTTAGGGGCACACCACCCTGTCGGGTTTGGACATCCCGCCGGCCCCGCACATGTCCCGCCGTGGCTAAAAACTCTGCTGACGAACCGGCCCACCCCCGTCGGGCCTCAGCCGTCGCCACCACCAACCGCTGGGTCAAGGTGGCGGGTTGGCTTGCGGGTTCGATGGGCCCAGAACGCGCAAAACGTGTCTGGCCCTGGTGGACCAACCCCACCCCCGCAATTTCCCACTCACCAATCTCGACGTGGCCTCGCGCAAGGACGGGTCCCTGCCAACGTTCATGGCCACTGGTTTCTTGCACCGCCGCCGCACCCACCCGCACCGTCACCGCCGCTGCGCATCGCCCCGCGGTGCCCGTTAACTGGGTCTCCCCAGCGCGTCGCTGCGCCGCTATGACTCCCGAAGATTTGGGCTCTGCCGTCGCGGACGATAGCCGCACAACCGCACGACCTAACCCCCCCGTGGCGCCGCCGTCATCGCCCATGTTGGCCACGCCAAATATCCAAAATGGCAAATCCCAAGGCACACGTCCGTCGATCGGATCATCAAGACGCATGCCGTCCAAGGTCACCCTCACCTCGTCCGGCCCCAGTCCTGCGATGCCAGGCCCTGCCCCGGTCCCAGCGGCCCTTGCCCCGACCGAGTTGGACACGTATCCAGCGAGGGTTCCGTCAGCGAACAACGGCACGCCATCCCAGCGCACGGAGGGGAGCTGTGATCCATCATGCACGGCGGTGCTCCCGCCGCTTGACCTCACAAACTCATCACCCTGCACCCTCAACACCACGCGGTCCCCCGGTCCGACCCGCAACACCCGCGCAATGACAGACGCCCCATGCCGCCTGATGACCGCCAGATCCAGCAGTGCGGGGGCGGCCACGGTCAGCGTAAACTGTCCCCTGGCATCTGTCACCGTGACCCTCCGGGCGCTGCCTTCGCAGGCCGTTGCCACGACATCCGCGCCTCCAACCGCGTGTCCAGCGTCGTCGATGACGATGCCCTCTATTTCTCCCCCGCCCGGCTGCAAAGCCCCGGCTGTCGCAAGGCGCCCCCAGAGACAGGCAACCACGAAGGGCAGCCGGCCGCTCATGCCTGCATCAGCACAGTCGATGGCAAAGGAGACTTGAAGGCGCGTTTTAGGGCCAATTTTCGTTCCAAATCACGGGAAATTTCCGCGCCGACATCAATCCCATACAGTTCGTTAATGTTGTGAATCCCGCCAGGTGCGAACACGTTGACCTCGAGAATTTTTTCCCCCACCAGATCCACGCCGACCAAATACAGCCCGTCCGCCACCAACCGGGGCCTTAGCTGTTCGCACAGATGAAGTTCAGCGGCAGTCAGTGAACAGGCCCTGCGCGCCCCCCCGATGTGCATGTTGTTTCGCATATCGCCTTTGGGTCGCATGCGCAAATAGGCCGCGAAATGCCCGTCGACCTGGATCGGGACCCCTGCCAGCAACAAGATCCGTTTGTCCCCCCGGGCCGCTGCGGGTAGATATTCTTGCACGATCAGGTATCCATCTGCCTGCACCGTCGCCACGATCTGAGCCAGGTTCACGCGTTCCCCACGTCCGACAAAGAATACGTTCGTACCGCCATATCCTTCTAAGGGTTTGATAACCGCGGGGCCATCCAGATCACGCAAGAACGCGCGGACCCGGTCAAACGATCTGGTGACCAAGGTGCGCGGCCGCAAGGCCTTTGGAAATCCGGCCAGATACAGTTTCGATCCCGCCCGCAAAAGCCCCGCCGGATCGTTCCAGACCATGACGCCGGCCTGCCGCAAACAGTGCCCAAATTCAACCGCAGGGTTGATGAAGCCCCCCGCTTCCGTCGCCGCGTTCGGGTTCGCCCGCAGCCACGCGACATCGAATTCGCCCATCGGTTCATCACGGGGTTCGGCCCGGCGTAGCGATTCGACGAAATCCTCGGATGTCCGCGTGCATTGTTCACCCACGGGACGAACCAACCGGCCCGACACAAGATCCCCGTTGCGCGTCAATCCGTCTACGGCGGCAAAGGCGACCTCGTGTCCATGCCGCGCCGCTGCCAACGCCAACTGAACCGTCGTGTAAGTCGGTTTTTGTGTTCTGATCCCATTCACCACGAAACAAACACGCATGGGCGGACGCGGCAGTATACGCGCCCCACCATGACCCGATGCAATAATGTTATGCTCTTCGTTTGTGGGGTCGCCCTTTGCCCCTATTTTCGCTAGACTTTCGAAACACCAACCAACGTTCCATGGCCAACAAGACGAAGTTCGGATTCGCCGGTAGAGGACCCCCGTCCTCCCTGCAGCCCGCCCTGCCCTCCCCGGGCGCCCAAACTGTGTACGGTCGGGAGGATCATGGCTCTGCGCCGCTTGCGCCACCGGCCTTGACCGAATCAGCACTTGGTCCCGTGCCATCGCGCGACGTTGAACAGCCCAAACGATCTCGCAAATCCAGCAGGCCCCCTGCGTCTCGCCCTCCCCGCATACGCCGCCCTTCAGGGAAAACCCGTTTCCCAGCGCTCGCTGGATTTTGGGGGCGCCGCAACACCCAAGGTGATCTGGTTCCCATGACCGATCCGGGAATGAGATTCATCCTTCGACCCCGTCATCACCGTTTTGTTCGGCCGCTTTTCATCGTCCTTCTGGCCGCCCTTATTTCTTTTCTACTCGTCATACTGTTCATGAAAGTGGGTGGCACCTAATTCGGTGCCCCTTCGCCCCTCACGCCTCCCTGACAAAAATGCAAATCAAGAAGTCCGAGATCGATTCTGACGCCCTGAAAGTTGTCGAACGCCTCCGCCGCGCCAATCACCAAGCCTTCCTTGTTGGCGGGTGTGTCCGGGATCTGCTGCTGGAACGCAAGCCCAAGGATTTCGACGTATCCACCAGTGCGACCCCACAGGAAATCCGACGGGTCTTTCGCAACTGCCGCTTGATAGGTCGGCGGTTTCGCCTGGCCCACGTGTTCTTCGGGAACAAGGTCATCGAAACCTCCACATTTCGCAGCAACCCTCGCGAAGTGGAAGACGATCCGACACACGATAGCGCGACGAACGAACCATCGGTCCCGCCGGACGAAACCGCCGCGGCCTTGTCTGATGAACCAACACCGCTTGAAGCGACACCGCTTGAAGCAACACCGCTTGAAGCAACACCGCTTGAAGCAAGACCGCTTGAAGCAACACCGCTTGAAGCAACACCGCTTGAAGCAGTAGAGCCGCCGAGGACCGGCCCCGCCCACGGGCGCAACGATCTGCTGATTCGCCGGGATAACGTCTTTGGCACTGCCGAAGAAGATGCCCGTCGCCGTGATTTTACGATCAACGGACTTTTTTACGACATTGACAGCGGCGAGGTGATTGACCACGTCGATGGCATGCGTGACCTTGAGGCACGGGTAATTCGCACCATAGGTGATCCGGACATCCGGTTCCGCGAGGATCCGATCCGTATCTTGCGGGCCGTGAAGTTTGCGGCGCGCCTTGATCTGACGATCGAACCAGAGACGTACCGCCGGATGCTGGAACACGCGGGTGAAATCAGCAAATGCGCCCAAGCCCGCGTGTCCGAAGAGTTCTACCGCCTTCTGCGCGCAGGGGCCGGCAGGCGATCGATGGAACTGCTGCTGGAAACCGGCCTGCTCAAACTGATGGCACCCGAACTGGGACGGGCCCTGGCTTCCGAAGATCCCGATACCGATCACCGGCGCGCCCGGTTGTGGGCTTATGTAGAAGCGCTTGACGAAACCACACGGCGTTCGGATAGCCCGCCGTCCAATGCACTGGTGCTGGCAACCTTCTTGCTGCCGCCCCTTCGCGATTCGCTACACCCCGACAGCACGGGCCTTGGGGACATTCGGCAACTCACGATGCGATCCATTGCACCTCTGCTCGAAAGGCTAAAGGCGTCGCGCCGGGATGCCGATCTGGCGGGACAGATTCTGATGTCGATGCGGTTTGTCCTCCCCTCGGCCAATCCGAACCGTCCGCGCCCCCGGCTGGAAACCCGCGAGTTCTTCCGGGATGTGGAACGGCTGAAAGACATGGTCGCCTTGGCTGAGGAACGCCATCCGGAGATAGCTGGACGGGCACTGACACCCGAGACCCCGGATGCGGCGGTTCAGGACGACGAAGCCCTGGCGCGCGAGCTGGAAACTCCGTCCTCGTTTGAACGGAACCGGCGGGGGCGATTTGGGGAACGAGGCGACAACCGACCGGCGCGGGAAGAACGCCCGGCGCGCGAAGAACGGCCCGCACGGGAGGAACGACCAGGTCGCAATGATCGTTCCGGCCGCGACGAACGTGATCGCGCCCCAGCGCCGCTGGCAGCCGCTCACAATCGTAACGTTGACCGACCAACGCCAGGTCGCCCAACAGCCATTCCGACTGTCGACCATCTATCCGCTCGTTCCGAGACGATGTTGCCGTTCTTAGGGTCGGGGACATTCGGGGGTCGATGGGCTGGCGTTGCCGACTGATTCACAGCTAGCAGCAGAACGGGCTGGGGCCGTAGAACCCTTCGCAGATCCTGCACTTTACGACTGGGAATACCGACGGCGGCGGCAGGACGTACGTTTCTATCTGCGCCTTGCCGCCGAACGACGCGAAGACGCAGGCAAAGGTCCCATTCTTGACCTTGCCTGCGGCACCGGTCGCCTGATGGTTCCCCTGCTTCGGGCGGGACACCCGGTCGTGGGCTTTGACCTGTCGCGCCCGATGCTCGACCGCGCGGCTTGGCGCCTGCGACGCCTTCGGGCCCCGTTGCGAAAAAACGCGCTGCTTTTGCAAGCCGACATGCGCACGTTTGCCACCCAACCACACCGGTTTACGCTGGCGTTCTGCGCGTTTCACAGCATTCAGCACATTGTTGATCGCAGGGGGTTGCTGGAATTTTTCCGGCGCGTTCGGCGGGCGTTGACCCCGGACGGTTGGTTCGCCTTCGACATCCTGCCGTTGGCGCCGCAGTGGCAAAATCGGGCGGACGATACCCGATGGGGCCGGACCGTCTTTACCCATCCATCCTCCCGGCAACGCTTTGTCTACACGACGAACCACACCCCCGATCCAAAGCGGCAGACACTGCACACGCGCTTCTATTACCAACCTATCGACGATCGGGGACGCCCGACAGGATTGGAAAAGGTCGTGCGTTTATGCCACAGACAGTTAACGCCGACGGATGTAGTTATCCTCCTGCGCGAGACTGGGTTTCAGAAACTGGCCACTTTCGGCGGGTTTGATGGCCGCCCCCTTGTACCCGGGGCTGTGGATTGCCTCGATCAAAACATCTTTGTTGTCCGACCGCGCCGTCCTTGACACCACTTGACCCGGGGCTACCATGCCCCCTCCCGATCGCCTCAGACACCTCCCCACGGAAGGCGCAGATAAATGGCCGAAAAAGTCGCAAAACTAGGCCTCGTTCGCGGCAAAGACTTCATGTACTTCGTCAAGGACGGGGGCGCCTGGCGTGTGCGACGGGCTCAACCTGGACTGCCCAAGGGCAAATCCGAAAAAGTGGCTGACGGCAACTTCCAGATGGATTTCGCCTATATCTATTTCGTCGACAAGGATGGGGACATCTCCCGCGCCAAACGCGCCGTCGGGGGGCAGAAGCGCAAGAAGGTCGGTCCCACCTTCGGCAAAGCACCGCGTCCGAAGAAGCCGCTGATAAAAAAGGCCAAACCGAAAAAAGTGGCCAAGAAAAAGCCCGCCGCAAAGACAAAGGCGCCGAAGAACAAAAGACGGAGTTAACCGACCACAGCGCGCGCACAGAACGCCGTGATGGCCTGCGCGATGCGGAGGGGGGAAAGAATCTGAACGGCGGCGTTCAGTTTTGCAGCCGCCTTGGGCATGCCATACACGACGCAGGATCGTTCGTCCTGCGCAATCGTGTGCCACCCGGCTTCCCGAAGTCGCAGCAGCCCCGCCGCACCATCTTTGCCCATTCCGGTCAGCAATGTCGCGATCCCAGGGCGGACGGACGGCGCGGCCAAGGAATCGAAGAGCACGTCCACGGACGGGCGAAACGGGCTTTCAGTGGGGGTAGCCGAGTAGTGGACGGTTCCTGTGCGGCGGAGCACGAGGTGTTCGTGCCCGGTGGCAAGACGGGCTTCTCCAACGGCAGGCGATTCGCCCTCAACGGCTAGGCGCACGGGAAAATTGGTGCGCGCTGCCAGCCAGTCAGCGAGACCGGACGTAAATTCAGCATCCATATGCTGCACGATCAGAACCGCGCCCCGCAGATCCCGCGGCAGCTTTCCAAGTATGTCTGCCAAACACTGGGGGCCTCCCGTCGACGCGCCGATCGCGATGAGGGGAGCCGGAGCGGACAACAGGGGGACTGAGGACGGCGGTACCTTCTTGCGCGGCAGCGTCTCGACCTTGGCAATAATGTCTGTTATCGACGTGGACCCAAGACTGACCGCCCCGGCGTCGATGGCTGCGTAGACGTCTGCGAATTGATCGCCTAACCCCGGGTGAACCAACAGGACGGGACAGCGGATCTTTTCGCGAATGGCCCGCGTGGCCTCGGCCGCGGTGCCGCCG
>JAYUUT010000518.1:0-4506 GCA_043754455.1 Myxococcales bacterium | reverse complement strand
GGGGCTCTTGCTGCCGTTTTCTCCCTGGACGGTGCTGGCGTTGCTGGCCGCAGGCGTTCCGGCCTTTTTAGCCGAGACGCGTTTTTCACGACTGGGATTCAACCTGCGCAACTGGCGATCGCCGGATATGCGGAAGCTGAACTACCTGGAATATGTGATGGCCAACGACGAACATGCCAAGGAAGTGAAGCTGTTCGGGTTAGGGCCCCTGCTGATGGGGCGGTACCGCGCCCTGGCCGAACGCTTTTTTTCTGAGGATCAGGGCCTGGCCAAACGCCGTGCGATCTGGGGCTATCTGCTGTCCCTTCTCAGCCTGGCCTCTTTTTATGGTTGTTACGGTCTGATAGCGGCCGCGGCCATGACGGGGCGTCTGTCCCTGGGGGACATGACCCTTTATGTAGTGGCCTTCCGTCAGGGCCAACAGAATTTCCAGACCATTTTAGGCGCCCTAGGCGGCATGTACGAAGATTCACTGTACATGTCGAATCTGTTCGATTATTTGGCCATCCCGACCGATCAGAAAATGCCCGAATTACAGACTGCCCCATTTGCCGACGAGGCCGGCGTCCGTTTCGACAATGTGGGGTTCCAGTATCCCGGTGCGGCCACGTGGGCGCTGCGTGGCGTGGACATTTTCATTCCCAAGGGGCAAAGCCTGGCCTTGGTGGGTGAAAACGGCGCCGGTAAGACCACGTTCATCAAACTGCTGACCCGGCTTTACGAACCCACCGAAGGCCGAATTTTTCTGGATGGCAAAGATCTGCGATCCTGGGACGAAGGCAATTTGCGCCGCCGCATTGGCGTAATCTTCCAGGATTTCAACCAGTACCAATTTGTGTTGCGCGAAAATGTCGGGGTGGGCAGTGTTGAACATCTGGACGAAAGCCCCCGCGTCGAACGGGCCGTGCAGCGCGGGGGCGCCACCGAATTGGTGGCCGCACAGAAACAGGGTCTCGACACGCAGTTAGGTAAATCTTTCGCGGGCGGCATCGAACTATCGGGGGGTCAGTGGCAAAAAATCGCCCTGGCACGGGCGTTCATGCGTGAAGAGGCCGACATCTTGGTCCTTGACGAACCCACGGCGGCGTTAGATGCCGAAGCGGAACACGCGGTTTTCGAACGGTTCAAGACCCTTGCCGCAGGCCGAACCACCATTCTGATTTCTCACCGGTTTCCTACGGTCCGCATGGCTGATAAGATTCTGGTCATTGAAGGCGGCCGCATCTTGGAACAGGGCACCCACCCGGCCCTCCTCGCCGCCCGGGGGCGATACGCCCAATTGTTTGAACTACAGGCCCAAGGTTACATCTAGACTATCCTCACCATCAGGAGATCCTCGACCATGTCCATGACCCGTCCGCTATTCATCGCCCTTTCCCTCACCCTGTTTGCCGGGGGATGTGAAAAAGATCATCCCAGAAATGAGGATGAGTTTTGTGTCGAATACGCCAAACGCGAGTGCCAGAAAGTATCACAGGCCTGCAGCCTAGATCCAGCAGGTCCCTGCGCCACGACCCGTGGGGCCGCGTGCAAAGATTTCCTGGCCCGATCCCGCAGCAGCACCCGGGGCTTCCGTCCCGAAAACGTGAACGATTGCCTGGACAAGGTGTCCAAGGTCTACGAGAAGCCAGCCATCACCCCCGCTGACATGGTGGGGTTGGAAGACGTATGCGGTCGGGTGTTTCTGGGCACCGCCAAAAAGGCCGAAACGTGTCTGATCGATTTCGACTGTGCGGGCGAACTGATCTGCGACCCCAGCAAGAAACGCTGCGGCGACAAGAAGCTTGTGGGTCCCGCCGGTTTCTGCGGAAATCCGGGTGAAATCTGCCAAAAGGGCGAGTTCTGCCAGAACCAGGGCAGCGCCTTCGTGTGTACCCGTCGAAAAGATCGCGGCGCCGCCTGTTCCAGCGGCGATCCTTGTCTTGAGGCCTTGCGCTGCCTCAACAGCGTCTGCTCGGATCGCCTCCCCGTCATGTCCGCCTGCGAAAACGATGACGAATGTGACACCGGCTATTGCTTCCCGTACCTGTCACCGAAAATCTGTGCGAATGCCCTAAACTTCGCGCTCGGATCCCCTTCCTGCGCCGCCTACCAGGGAAACGCGCCCCAAAAGGTCAGCGCTGTCCCCCCTGCCCCTCAGGTCAGCGGGCCTGACGCCGGGGCCACGGACGCCCGCTAGAATTCGTCAAACCGGCGCGTGGGGCCGATTTTCCGGCGACCGACGAATCAGTTCGATCAGGTCATTGGTGCCTAAGGTGGCGGCCGTGTCGCTGCCTTGCAGCACCGACGCCGCCAGCGCTCGCTTGGCAGCGTGCAGATCCAAGACGGATTCTTCGATGGTCCCTTGGGCCACCAATCGAATGGCGGTTACGGGACGTTTTTGGCCGATCCGGTGGGCGCGCGAACTGGCCTGATCCTCCACCGCGGGGTTCCACCACGGATCCAGATGAATGACCGTGTCCGCGGCTGTTAGGTTCAGACCAAATCCGCCGGCTTTCAGGGAAATCAGGAAAACATCCGCCTCGCCCGCCTGAAACGAAGCGATGCGGCGGGTCCGCAGGTCGGATGGTGTTGTGCCGTCCAGGGTCAACGCAGAAAATCCGTGTTGCTGAACCCGCGGCGCCAGCAATTCAAGAAATTTGCGAAACTGGCTAAATACCAGCACTTTGTGGCCGTCCGCCACCAAGGTCGCCAGCAGTTCAAGCAGGTACGAAGCCTTCGTCGATGAAGCCGTGGTGCCCGGATACACCAAACGCGGGTGGCAGCACAACTGCCGCAACCGGGTTAGCGCCGCCAGCAGGACGAACCGCAGATCTTTGCCATCGCGATCGGGATTTTTTTTGGCCTGCCGGATTTCTTCCAGGGTGCTCAGCCGAAGTTCGTCATACAGCTTTTGTTCTTCAGCCGACAAGGGCAGCACGCGCAGCAGCTCCGTTCGGGCTGGCAGTTCCCGCGCAACCTCGGATTTTAGCCGACGCAGCACAAAGGGCTTGATGACCTCGGCCAAGCTTTTCCGACGTTCATCGTCTCCGAATTTCTCGATAGGCTGGGCATAACGGGCGCGAAACCGCTCCCAGCTTCCGAGGAGGCCAGGCGACAACACACGCAACAGGCTCCATAGATCGCCCAGGTGATTTTCGACCGGCGTTCCCGTCAGCCCCAAACGCCACTGGGCTTTCAAGTCGCGCAACACGCGGGCGCGTTCGGTGCTGGCATTTTTTACTGCCTGTGCCTCGTCCAAAACCAACGTTCCAAAATTGATCGGCCCCAAGGATTCGGCGTCTATCGTCGCAACCGCGTAGCTGGTCACAAGGACATCACCCGGCCCCAGGGACGCAAGGTCCGCGGCTCGGTCGGCCCCGCGATAGAGTTTTATGCGCAACTCGGGCGTAAACCGCGCCGCCTCAGCCAGCCAGTTGGGGCACACAGATGTCGGTGCCACGATCAAAGCCGGGCCCATCGCCGCCCTATGCGACAGGATCGCCAGCGTCTGCACGGTTTTGCCAAGCCCCATTTCATCCGCCAATACCGCACCTGCGCCAAAGTGCGCCAGGCGGGCCATCCATGCAACGCCTGCCCGCTGATACGGACGCAACATCGCCTCAAGTGCCGGGGACAACCGCGGCGACAAATCCTGGCTCTCTTTCATTCGGACGCAAAGCGCCCTAAACGCAACGCTGGCCTCAACCTGCGATTCGTGTTCAACCAACCCCATCACCGCAAAACTGGCCACTTTGGAAACCTCAAAACCGCCCTGCACTTCGAACACGACGCCATCAGCCTGAAGTAGCGCCCGGCGCAACGATTCTTCAATGCGCGCGAATCCCCGATCCCCCACGGCCACAAACCGCCGCCCGTCACGAATGGCCGCCAGCAACATGGCCAGAGGAACTGTGATCCCCGCAACCTGGGCGCCGCCGGTCAGTTCGAACCAATTGTGGGTATCGCCCACACGCAGCCGCATGTCGCCGCGCCCCACGCTACCCATCGCCAAAAGGCCTTCATCATCGGCCCATTCGACCAACACCCCATCCCCTAGACGTTTCAGGGTTTCCACCACCATCATCGCTTCATCACCCTCGCTCACCCGCCAGCACCACGGCTCTTGCTCTTCGCAACCGGCCAGACTTAATTGCTCTGCCAGCCCCCGCGCTGCCAGCCGTTCCTGGGCCTGGTCGCGCCGGGCCCCGTGTCGATCCCGACCCTCACCCTCCAGCACCAACGCGGGCCCTTCGCCCGGTGAAAACACCGGCCCAAACCGCACCGGACGCACCCCCAGCCGCAGCCTGATCGCTCCCGATACCAACAATTCCAAACGCGCCAGCACCCGGCCATCCGCAGGCGCAATCGTCCTCGTCCACTGCGATGGAAATTCGATATCCATCGATTCCTGCAACAATTCCAAACGCGACGCCAGGGCGTCATGGGCTTCCCTGGGAAACGTTCCCGGGGCCATCCCCAGCGCGCGCACAACCGCCGCGGCCTCTGGCGCCAAATGTGCCAAAA
>JAYUUT010000517.1:0-1847 GCA_043754455.1 Myxococcales bacterium | reverse complement strand
GGCGCGGCGTCGGATCCGACGCCAATCGGCACTAGATCGATCCTATTTCGCGCAGCCAGGCGAGTGCCAAGGGAAAAGGGCCGAAGCCGGAATCCGCATTGATGTGGCCTGCCCCTGGCAGAATCTGGCACCCAAGGCCCAACGAGGTTGCGATGCTCCGGATTTCCGTTTCGGTGGCGTAGTCGTCGTTGTCGCTGCCCACGACGCGTGACCGGGCGGCCACGGGGGCCCAGCAGGCCCGGTTACAAGGGGGAGGCATAAAACTGTCCAGCGCTTCGATGGGCAGAAGGGGAGACGGCGGTGCTACCAGCAAGGCGGCGTGAATCCCGGTGGCGCCCCGGGTGGTTATCAGGTGATCAGCAGCCCAGCAGCCCAGCGAATGGCAGACCAAGGTCAGGTTCGTCGCCCCCCGTTTATCAACAATGTGTCCGAGCGTATCCAGCCATGCGTTTTTATCTGGAGCGGTTGGATTGGGTAGCTGGGGGAACAACACCGGCACACCTAGGGTCTGCAGCTCGTTGTGTAACCAGGCTTGCCAGTGACCCGGGCCGGATCCCTCATATCCGTGGACGATGACGACCATGCGGTCTAGTTTAATCGAATGTGCAGCTACGGGGTGTTTCTTCTGGCGGGCCTGATGACGGTCATCCAAACGGGACGCGCATGACCTGGGTGATTCTGACCTGCGAGGCGCTGTTTGTGCTGACCATGGGGCGGGCCATGTCGCTGTATCCGGGGGGGACCTGGTTGGATCGTGGAACGCGGGGGCATCGGTTTTGGACCAACTTCCTTTGCGATGTGATGCAGCCCCGGGCCTTGAACGACGCTGACAACAGCCGCGCTGCAACCTGGGCGCGGGTGGCGATGCTGTGTTTGGGAATGGCTCTGTTGGCCTTCTGGCACTTTGTGCCGACGCTGTTCCGCGATGCCGTTGTCCTGGGGTGGGTGGTGCGGGTGGCGGGGACCATTTCGTCCCTGGGCCTGGCGGGGGTGATCTTTTTCCCCTCCCAGAACTTTCCTAGTCTTCACGGCGTATTTGTCCTGTCGGCGGGCGGTGTGGGCCTTGGGACGGCTGTTGCCGCGACGGTGGGACTTGTACAGGCGGGGGGTGATGCGCGCGGGGCGGGCTTCCTAGGTGTTGCCACGTTGGTTGTCGGTGGCTTTGACGCTGTGTTTTTTGCGCAGGAACACCTGGGCCACCTGGACACGCGCTTGCGAACCACAGTCATGCAACGGTCCGCGAATTTGTTGGCGCTTGCGTGGATGGCATACGCGGCGCTGCTGTAGATCGTCGCCTCAGACGGGCGGAATCACAGCCAAGGACAACCGCAAGTCGGAATCCAACTCGACCAGTGGGTCACTGCCATCGAAGGACACGGGCGCGCTTCCGCAATGCAAGGCTGTTCCTTTGACCACATGACGAAGGACGTTCCCGCCTGAAATCTTTTTCGAAACGCTCAGTTTTAGGTGGGATGGGAGGACGAGAACGTGCGGCGGTACCAAGAGCGACTGGCTTCGGCCCTGTGTTAGGCGGCCTGGAAACGTGCCTGCTGCAATTCCGATTCAGCGAAGACCGGGCAGTTCGCCTTTGCCGAACTTTGGGTTGCCGAAAACCCCTTCAACGGGGGCAACGCCTAGGGCGCTGGCAATGGATACCAGAAGTGGATTTGTGGGCGCGTCTTTGGCGGTGATGACGTGGCGGCCCGATCGGAAGTAATTGTTGACGTTGCCCGCCAGGAACCAGGGCATGCGGGTTACGGTGTGGCCGCCCCCGATAGACAGGGTGTCTGCCCAAAGCACCAGGGTGTTGTCCAGCATGTTGCCATTGGCGCCTTCGGCTTCGCTGG
>JAYUUT010000516.1:0-6363 GCA_043754455.1 Myxococcales bacterium | reverse complement strand
GGACGTCCCCGTTCCCCGGACATGGTCGCACGCGCCATCAGAGCCACGGTCGAATCGGGATTCCTCGCCAACACGGCACCCGCGATTTCGTCGGCCTCGGCCCACGTTGCCGGGGAGGCGACCAATAACTGCAGAAGCCGCGTGGTAACAAATCCGTTGCCACCAGCCAGCGTCGCTGCACGCCGAAAAATGTCGAGCGCAAGGGACGCTTCACCCGCCAACAACGCGGCTTCGGCATTGGCATACGCAACGCGGCCTTCTTCGTGCGACCACAGCTCGGGTGCGCCAACCCCGGTTTCTAAGGCGCCAAAAGGCCCGGAGTCTTCGGATTCGGATCCGATGGTTTCAAAACACAGAACCAGCCGATCGTTCTGGTTTTCCACGGGACGCAGCCGCACCCCTTGGCGGGAGGGCATACGCCAGCCGTGCATCGGCAGCGTTGAAAACAGAATCAGATCAAGCGCGTTCAGTTCAAGATCTGTCGGCCCCACAATCTGTAGCAAGGGCGCCCCGTGGCCCATAGACAAAGCGCGAGCCTCAGCATCGCGCGCCCCGATGTGGGTCGGCCCGCCGTGGGCCCCAAGCCCGGCAAAAATCGCGGTCGCCAGCAGGGGTGCAGGAACAGGAAGAAATCCATACACCCGTAAATCAAAGAGCGAAAGCCGCACGCGGTTCCCTGGCGCCCGCCGGAAAGCTCCAAGCGCCGTCACGTCAGCCTCGCGGCCGCCCACCCGCACATGCGCGTTCAGGCGCAGAACGGTACCGCGAAGCGCGATGTCCAGTTCATCGATCCCAAACCGCCCCAATCCCAACGACGATGCGACAGCGCGCAGGTTGGCCCCATCGGCGGAAAAGGTCAATCCGTGCAGATTGCAGCGGCGGTTGCGAAATTCTGCGGCGCCTCCAGACAAATCAAACGGGAACCGAAGGTCAGGAATTTCCAGTTCCAACAAATCAAGACGCCCCGCACTGCCAATGGGACGCCCCGACAGGCCCGCCATGGCCTGCCCCCCCATAATCGTCAACTGGAATCCAATCCCGGCGTCTGTCATTCGCGCTGCCTATCATGAACCGGTCGGGTCAGAAACCGAAGGATCGTAGTAATTCTTCCCCCGCTTCCCGCCAAAAAGCCACAAGAGCAACCCTGAAAACAGCACGCCGGCCACCGCCAACAGGACCCAAAACAGAATCAGGCCCGCGTCCGCGTCCGCAAGGACTTCCGCCCGTCCCAGCCCCCTGGTCTGATTCGGATGGTCGGCTAAAAGCAGATCGACCCACACAGGGGCTGCGCCCAGCAGCACCTTACGCACCACCAAGACTTGGTAGGCCCCGTTGCCCAGGTGATAGGCCACCCCCACCCAGGCGGACATCAACACGGCCCGTCGCGCCCTTGGCCCTCCGACCAGCACAGCTGCCACGGCGTAGGTCGTCAAGAGCCCCATGGCCACAGCCGCCGCCGCCTGCACCCGAACGCCCACAGGAGGAAGCTGGGCCTGCACCAATCGCAGGGCACGCCGTAGACGTTCCGCAGGTTCCAAGGTTTTCTCTATATCGGCCGGAACGCCTCCCATGACAATCCCTTTGTCATCCAGGGACCGCCAGGAATCCAATCCGCCCAGAAACAGATTTAGGGCGTGGATGCCCATCAACATCGTCAGCACCGCGACCCAGCGCGGACGGCGCTGAGGTCCACCTGCAGCACCGGCGACGGACGACACGGGGCCCGGTTAAAACCGCATCGCGGGCGGCGGTGTGCAAGGCTCGTAGGCAGGAGGCGCGTCAGCGTCCTCGTACTTCAGCAGCCCGCGGTTGATCTCGATCTTCTTGGCATCGCGTGCCTCCTGACACCTGCGCATCGCCCAGGCCTCCAGCACTTCTTCGCCACGAATCATCGAGGCTTCAGTCATTAGCTCAGACTTTTTCTTCTCAAACTCGGCCAGATCCGCCTGCTTCTTTTCTTTGAGACGCACCACCACAAAACTTCCCCCGACCTCCAGCGGTCCGGCAAAGGGCTGTTCCGTGGTCAGCCCGAAGGCCTGCTTCGCCAGCTCGGCGGACGGCCCAATGCCTTCCACAAGATTCCCCCGCCTTGAAAACAGTCCGGTTTCTTCGGCGCGCGGAGGACCTTCGGCCCCCACCGCTGAGTCTGCAGCCGCCGGGAAAAGATCCTTGAGCGATTTGTCCTTCGTGCCCCGGGCCTTGTCCAATGCCACTTGGGCCTCCGCCTTGGCCTTGTCCTTGGCCTTGGTTTGACGGATCTGTTCTTCGGCCAGCTCTAATTTCACCGCATCAAAAGGGATGTCGCCCTCACGCGACGATTCCACTTTCACGACGAAAAACCCATCAGCGCCCTTTTCGGGGCCAACGATGGCTCCGTCCTTCGCAGCCCACAGCTTTTCCTCGAGGGCGGTTCCCAGCGAGGTTCCGCCCTGTCGCCGCCACCCCAGACTGCCGCCCTTTGTCTTGCTGCGCGTATCATCCGAGGCCGCTTTGGCCACCACGGCGAACGACTCGCCCTTGGTCACGCGGGCCAACAATTCGGTCGCCTTTTTCTTGGCCGCGGCCTCGGCATCAGCCGACGCCCCGGTATCTAATTTCACCAGGATCTGTCGCAGACGTTTTTCCTTCGGTGCCTTCTCGTAAAGGAACTTTCGCTGGTCGTATACTTCCTTCAGCTTGGCTTCGTTAGCCTTCGCGTGCGCCTCGATTTCGGCAGCCGTCGGTTCAAACTCGTCCTCAAACCGGCGCCCCGAAAACCGAAGGTATTCCAGGTTGACCTGGTTTCCCTTGCGCACAAAATCAGCCTTCACCTCTGCCGACGAGGCCGCGATGCCGCCCCGAAGGACCTGACGCACCCGGTTTGCCAGGAGTTCCCGCCGCTGCTGTTCAATGAAGGTCTTAACGCTCAATCGCAACTGAAACTGCACAAACCGACGGAACAGTTCGTAGTCGAACGCACCGTCCTTCATGGCGACTGTCATGGGCGTTTCATAGCCGAGCGTGATCATACGGCCTTCGTAGATCATGTCCTCGACTTCTTCATCACCCACGCGGAACCCCAGCCGTTCGCCTTCTGCCGCCAGAAGTTCCCTTTCGACCAGTTTGTCCATAACGGTTTCCTTCAGCCGTCGCTGCCGGGCCATTTGGGGCGGCGCCTGTCCACCCCCTGCCAAAAGGAAACCATAATAGAAATCCGCCGACGCCAACGTGTGGCCCGCGACATGAGCCGCGAACGCCTCGTTCTTCATCGAGCCGGGTTGTCCGTCACATCCGCTGCCTTGCGATTGAGGCCCGAAGTTGACGACGAAAACGGCGATGATGATGCCGAAGAACAAGTAGATGACAAGCGACAGCCGGTTTGATCGCTGACGCAACCTATCGAGCATGGGGACTCTGCCTCCGAAAAGTAAGGGGCGGCGACCATAGCACAGGGTACCAAGATGCAAGCACCACGTTCACACCTGACCATTTTTGGACCGGAAGCCCCCGTAGAACGAAGGCGTAGCCCCGGAATTTGCTCTGTGGTATGCATGAACCTTTCCGGCGCTCGGTCGCCGCATAGGAACACAAACGGATGCTCCTCGACTGGGTCTACGGCCTTTTTTCGAACGATTTAGCGATCGACCTTGGCACGGCCAATACGCTCACCTTTGTGCGCGGCAAAGGCATCGTGTCAAACGAACCATCCGTCGTGGCCGTCCAGCGCACAAGCAACGGTACCCGGAAGGTGTTGGCGGTGGGCAAAGCAGCCAAAGAAATGCTGGGACGAACCCCAGGCAACATTGATGCCGTGCGCCCGATGAAAGATGGCGTCATCGCCGATTTTGAGGTCGCAGAACAGATGCTGCGGTATTTCATCTCGCGGGTCCACAACCGACAGACCCTGGTCAAGCCCCGCATCGTCATCGGCGTGCCCTCGGGCATCACCGAAGTTGAAAAACGTGCCGTCCGGGATTCGGCCTTAGCTGCGGGCGCACGGGAGGTCTTCTTGATTGAGGAACCCATGGCGGCCGCCATCGGTGCGGGACTGCCCGTGACCGAACCGTCGGGAAACATGATCGTGGATATCGGCGGCGGCACCACGGAAGTGGCCGTCATTTCTTTGTCCGGCATCGTGGCGGCCCGGTCGATCCGCGTCGGCGGGGACAAGATGGACGACGCCATATGCAGTTTCATCAAACGGAAATACAATCTCCTTATCGGGGAACGCACCTCGGAGCAGGTCAAAAAACAAATCGGCAACGCCTTTGCGCCGACGAAAATGAAGTCCATGGACATCAAGGGGCGCGACCTGATAGCCGGGGTTCCGAAAACCATCACGGTCAACAGCGACGAAATCCGGGAAGCCCTAGCGGAACCTGTGGCGGCAATCGTCGAGGCCGTAAAGTCGGTATTGGAAAGGACGCCGCCGGAATTGGCCGCTGACATCGTGGATCGTGGAATCGTATTGACCGGCGGCGGCGCACAACTTCAGAACCTGGACGTGCTGTTGCGGGAAAAAACCGGGCTGCCGGTGATGGTTTCTGATGCGCCTGAATGTGCGGTGGTGATGGGGACGGGGCGGGCGCTGGACGAATTGGCGTTGCTTAAGGAAGTCGCGCTTCACTAGTTCGGCCCATGACGACCGTCCGACAGAAACTGCGCGAAGCGGCGGTGGTCATCGTCGCCATCGTGGTGGCCGTGGTGGCCCTGAACCAAAGCGCCAAACACCCAGGGGAACTGTCCGCCCTAGACCGAGGAATCCTGAGGGTCATTTCGCCCCTGCAATCCCTGCTGTCAAACGTGGCGCGGGCGTTGGGTGGGGTGGCGGGACGGTACGTGGATCTGGTTCACGTGCGCGCCGAAAACGAACAATTGCGATCTGAAAATGGACGACTGCGGGCAGAACTGGGCGACGCGCGGCGGTCCACCGCCGAGAACCAGCGGTTACAAAGGCTGCTGCACCTACGGGATTCCGTGCCCTCGGCCACACTAACGGCCAAGGTCATCGCAATCGATTCATCCCCCTATTTTCGGGTGGCCCGGGTCGAGATTGATCTGGGCGACAACCTGCTGCGGCGGGGCATGCCGGTCATCACCCCTGAAGGCGTCGTCGGTCGCATCAACCGCGTATCTGGGAGGACCTCCGACATTCAATTGTCAGTTGATCCGGGATCACGCATTGACGTGCTTTTGCCTCGCACGGGGGGCAAGGGTTTGTTGGTCGGAACCGCGGGAGAAAACGGATACCGGTGCAGCATCCAATATCTGGCACGGGGGGAAGAAGCACGCCCCGGTGACAGCGTGGTCACCAGCGGCCTAGGGGATTTCCCACGCGATCTCGTCATAGGCCAGGTCAGCCGGGTATCCAAAGGTGCCGCAGGCTTGTTTCAAGACGTCGAAGTCACACCATCGGTGGATTTTGCCCGGCTTTCCGAAGTGTTGGTCGTTGTGGCCCCCCCACCCGCCGCCGATCCTGAGGCCGGTAGCCGCCGTCCGGCTACGCCCCCCCGGGGGCTGTCAGGATACCGCTGATGCGATCGACAGCGACATTGGCGGTGGCTTTTCTGTTGTTGCTGCTGCAATCAATGGTTTTGGAATTCGCACCCGTGCATCTAGCGGCCCCTTCGTTTGGCCTTTTGGTGGTCCTTCACGTCGGCCTTTCGCCCAAATGGTCATTGTCCTCGGCCGCCATCGTGGGGTTTGGCACCGGCTATCTGTTCGACCTGGTTTCAGGTGCGCCCCGTGGTGCCCACGCCTTGGTCTTTGTGTTGATGGTGGTGTTCGCCCGGCTCTTGTCTCTGCGCCTTTCCGTGCGCGGGTTTGTGCTCAAATCCGCCACCGCCTTTGCGGCCAGCATGGTGGCCGGAGTCCTTATCGTGATCGTGCGCACCCTGGTTAACCCGGACATTGGGTACACCGGCCTGCGCATGACCCCGTTCGAGGCGTTGGCCACGGGGGTCATCGCTCCTTTTGTGTTGTGGTTGCTGGACCGGTTGGATGGGCGCCTGGATCCAGCCCGGTTGCGGGTGGGCCTTTCCAGCCGACGACGACGACCGCTAGGCCCAACCACGGCGCCTCGGTAACCCTATGGAAATCGCCGGACAAGACGCTGAACTACCCGAGATCCGCAGACGATCGCGGCTGTTTGGTGTGGTGGTTTTTCTTGGGCTGCTGGGTCTTGCAACCCGGCTGTTTTATGTTCAGGTCGTGGAAGGAGACGCGCACTACCAGGCGACGACACGCAACGTGCTTCGGACCGCTGTGCTTCCTGCTGTACGGGGTGAAATCCGCGATCGCAATGGCCGGGTCCTGGCAACGACGCGCCCGGCGTACAACGTCCGCATCACGCCCTCCCAATTGACCGAATCGGGCTATAAACAG
>JAYUUT010000515.1:0-3247 GCA_043754455.1 Myxococcales bacterium | reverse complement strand
CAACGCGGCATTGACTGCCGCGTAAACGTCGCCTTGAGCGTAGGTTTCTAGGCTAAGGATCTTCATCGTGTGCGCGTTGATGATCCAGACATAAGGATTGGTGTTTGCATGGTTCGCGTAGGGGGGCGATTTTTCTACCGCCAGTGCATAACTGATGCCGCCAAATAGAGTGTCCCAGCGTTTGAGAGTGTCGAGATTTGCCGGGGTTCGGTTGGCGCTTTCGTGCAGGGATTCGAACACGACCAGGCCATCGCGTGCCTTGGTAATATGCAACTCCTTTAGCTTGCGCACTTCTCCTTTGCAGACCGAACACCATTCCGCGCCCGAGCTCCAGAGGATCACTTTTGTACCGGCACGGGAGCGAAGGTCACTGAGCGAAATAGGTTTGCCATCGCGGTCCACGAAGGCATGGTCAGCCATGGTCTCGCCAACTTTGAGACCATAGGGGCCTGCGGGAAATGCTGTATTGAGTATCGTGGACGCGTCCACGCGCGAGGTGACGTCCTCGGGAACTGAGGCATCGGTCGGGTTGCCAGCCAACGCAGCGCCGCCCGCACCGGATGGAACCAGACCCCCTGACCCGCCTGCTTCTACTGGGGCTGTCCCCCCCGTCCCGGAGCCACCGGCTGCCATCGGCCCCCCTGTGTTCTCCTTGTCACCGGCGTTGGAGAAGTCACAGGCGGGTAGGGCGAAAAGAACGCCGAGGGCCGTTAAGGAGCCGACTGTCCGTGCGCGTCGCAGAGTGGTCATGCAAGCAGGATACGCCGACCGCGTGAACGGGTTACGGCCGACGAAGCGAAATACCCACTACCGCGCCTTTAATAGATAGGCCAAAAGGTCGAAAACCTCGTCCCGGTTCAGCGTGTTCAGCAATACCGCCGGCATCTGTGACACAGGGGAGATTTCGATGGAGGTCACGTCCTTGCGGTCAACGGTCGTGAGGGCCTGGGGGCTGAACATATTGGGCATCAAAACAAGTTGGTGCTGATCCTGTGAGACCAGCCGTCCCCCGATGGTGCTGCCGTCCTTTTTCGTCACGGTCTGGGACTGGTATTGATCGGAAACGACGGCGCTGGGCGTGACAATGGACGCCACCAGATCGCGCAGCCCGAACCGACCCGAAAGCCCGTTCAAATCCGGCCCCACGGCGCCCCCTTCGGATCCGAACCGGTGACACAGAACGCAGGCCGCCGCCGAGAACATTTTTTTCCCATTGGCCAGATCGCGTTTTGTCATCAGGGTCGGCTGGCCATCGAGGGCCTCCATGATCGCGTTGACGGACCAGATTTTCCCCGGGCCCACGGCGGCCGGCAGATCGGTGTTTGGTGTTGGCGTTGCCCCCAGAATCCCCGCCAGGCGTTTGCGTTCGTCGTCAGGCAGCAGGGATTCGGCTTCATCGCGAATGGCTTGCCATCCCGAATAGTAGACGTTGCCGCCGCGTGAGTTGGCCATCGCGTCGTTGATCAAACGGAAGTATCGGCTGCGAAGCTCGGGGGTCCATCCGACGGTTAGACTGCGCAGCATGGCGGCGAAAAACATCCGCTGCCGCAATGGGCTTTTGGCGGCCATGTCCTTGACGGCTGCCCCGTAAAAATCATTTCGTGCCGCGATTTCGACCAACCCTTTTGCAGAATCGGCCCGCGCGTTGGCCATTAGTTCCACCGTTTTGGGAACCAGGACTGCTGACTTTAGATAGGACAGGACGCGGGCCAATTCAGCATCCAAACGTTCGTCGTTCGCTGGGAAGATAGGTTCTAGCTGACGCAGAATCTTGATCCGCTCGGGATCCGTAGGGGCACCGAGGCGGGTTATGATTAAGGAATACGCGCGCAGCAGGTCCAATTTGAATTCAGTGGGCAGGGGCGCAATTGGGATGCGCCCAAGGAGCGCGAGAAGTTGGGGCCGAAAATCGGCTTTACCCACACGGGCCAGGGCTATGGCGCCCGTGATCTGCGCCTTGGGATCTTTGTTGCCAAAGATTCGCGACTGCCAGGTGGCGGCGGGCTGGTGTTCAAGGGCCACGCGGGCCGCGTGTCGTAAGAAGCGATCTTCGTGGCCAAGCTGTGGCACGGCAAGACCCACGGCGGCGGACGCCTTGATGCCGTGGAAAGCCTCAAGCCGGCGACGTTCAGTCACAAGTTTTGTGGGCACAGCGGCCGGGATCGGTGCCGTGGATTCCGGGCCATCGTAGGTGACGCGGAACAGAGTGGTGACTAGCGTGCGGCCCCCTGTAATGAAATAAAGCCCGCCATCGGCGCCAACGACCGCATCGGTGACGGGCAAGGGGCTGCCTGATACGAAATTTTCTAAGGTGCCATCGTAGGTGCCGCCGCGGGCTGACAGGTGTACGGCGTAGATGGCCCCATAGGTCCAATCCAAAGCGAACAATGCCCGTTGGTACTTGGCCGGGAAACGCGCGCCATAACCGAAAACCACGCCGGTGGGGGACGCGGGGCCTGTCTCGATGACGGGGGGCACAGAATCGGCCCAATAGGCAGGCCAGGGCCGGGTGCTGATGCGCCAGCCAAAATCTGCGCCGCTGGGGATGTGACAAACGCGTGGGGGACGGTACCAGAAGGTCCCCAAATCCCATTCCATATCCGAATCGTAGGTGAACAGTTCCCCCTGATCATTGAAGGCTATGTCGTAGGAGTTCCGCAGACCGCTAGATACGACTTCGATCGATTTCCCTTCCGGATCGAATTTTATGACCCAGCCGCCAGGCTGCGAAGATTTTTTGTTTCCGCTGGGATCTTGGAGCGGCGGCACCAGATGATCGTCGCCCCATCCCGGTGTCACCCGGGATCTATCTATCAATTTGGGAATGGGGGCGCCGTTGCCTCCGATCACATAAAGGGATTTGCCGTCGGGACCTGCGGTGATGCCATGAGGGCCGTGTTCGCCGTTGCCTTCAAGAGAAAATAACCGCGTGACTTCGTCGTATTGGTCATCGCCATTGGTGTCGCGAACGCGATAAACGCCGTTGCGTTCTTTGGCCTCGGAGGTCACCACGTACAGGCTGCCGAAGGCCTGGACCAACCCGTGGGCCTGCCCGACGTCAACGGCCAGCGCTTCGACCCGCGTTGCCGTGGCGGGCTGCCCTATGGGGGCGGGGGTGATCCGGAAAAGCCCCTTGCGATGCTGGGCCGATGCGATAAGGCGCCCCTTGTCGTCCCGGGTGATGCTGACCCACGATCCCTGGGTCGCAAGCGGCACCGAATAAAGGTTTTCCACCCGAAATCCGGGG
>JAYUUT010000514.1:0-5829 GCA_043754455.1 Myxococcales bacterium | reverse complement strand
GATCTCGTGGAAGTTGGGTCCCCCAAGACGAGAAATCTGCGTATCTACATAAGAATGAATTCGTCCCGCCAGAAGCGGATCATTTGAAAAATCGATGCCGGGTACAACGTGCGCGGTGCAAAAGGCGACCTGCTCAGTCTCGGAAAAAAAGTTGTCCGGATTCCGGTTCAGTACCATTTTGCCAACTGGTGTCAGTGGGACCAGTTCCTCCGGTATCAGTTTCGTTGCGTCCAAGACGTCAAAGCTAAACGCTTCCGCCTGCTCCTCTGAGAAAAGTTGAAAGGAGAGCTCCCACTCCGGAAATGCACCCGACTCAATCGCCTCCCACAAATCGCGGCGGTGAAAGTCTGGATCGGCTCCCATGAGCTTCACCGCCTCATCCCAGTCCAGGGAATGGGTCCCGGCGATGGGACGCCAATGAAATTTCACGAAGGTTGAGGCCCCCTTTATGTCGACGAGGCGAAAGGTATGCACGCCGAAGCCCTGCATCATGCGGTAACTGCGTGGCAATGCGCGGTCGGACATCGCCCACATCAACATGTGGGTGGATTCCGGCATGAGGGAAACGAAATCCCAAAAAGTATCGTGAGCCGTCCCCGCCTGGGGCATGGCGAAATGCGGCTCCGGCTTCGCGGCGTGAACCAGGTCAGGGAACTTCATAGCGTCCTGAATGAAGAACACCGGAATGTTGTTGCCAACTAAATCCCAGTTCCCTTCATCGGTATAGAACTTCACAGCAAAGCCGCGAACGTCGCGTGCCGTATCCGCGGAACCCCGTTCCCCAAGCACTGTGGAGAATCGGACGAAGACCGGAGTAATCTTACCGGCCTCCGCGAAGATCGAGGCGCGCGTGACCGCCGTCTGCGGCTTATAACATTCAAAATAGCCGTGAGCGCCTGAACCACGGGCATGCACGATGCGCTCCGGGATACGTTCGTGATCAAAGCTTGTGATCTTCTCCCTTAGGACAAAATCTTCCAGTAGGGCAGGGCCACGTAGCCCGGCTTTAAGAGAATTCTGATTGTCGGCGATGGGAACGCCCTGGTTCGTCGTCAAAACGCGGTCGCTAGAGTCGACGCGGGCGTGATCGAGAGGCAAGTTTCCTGGATTGAATCCCAAATGGGGGGTGCCGGACCCCGCCTTGGCTGATGGGGTGGTTTCAGTCAACGTGCTCCCAGTGATCGCGGGAGAATCAGCCTGAGCAGTGGCTCCCGGCTGCGGGTCAAGGGCCCCGTGCTCCCCTGGCTTGTTTGGGTTGAACGGCATTGCGGCCGCCAGTGCGTTCGTGCCTTCCATCTTGGCCACAGACGCGTCCGCGGACCCACCGTGATCTGAATCGGCGGGCCCCCCCGTCGTGGAACGGGCACTGGTTTTGGAGGGGGATGGCTCTTTTTTCAGAGACCTGCCGGTCATTTTGCTTTTGTTCACTTTATGATCCTCGTACGCCGTCTGTGCAAAAAGCCCGCCAAATACTTTGTCAGCTTTTCCAGTTTGAACAGGAGGACGGGAGACCCATGCATGTCTGGCGGCGGTAACCAACAGAACGTTTCGTACCATTTCGGTAGCGAGCGGCGGTGGCCTCACGTCCCAAGTCGGCCGACGATAGTGAAGTGCCAGCGTATTAAATCCCAGCCCGCATTAACGGGTTGCCTGCAAACTGTGTCCTACGGCAACCGTGGCATCCTGGGGGTCAAAGTAACGGCGGGCGTACGCGGCTATTTGATTGTCCGTGGGGTGATCCACCGTCTCCACGCCGACGACACGCCTCTCCAGTTTGGCGTCGTTCTTGTGGAGGTACCGGAGGAAATGCAGTTTCGCGGTCGACGGCCCCAGAAGCAGGATGTGGTCCGCGTCCTCAAGGGCCTGCGCGAGCCCGTGGAAGAAGCGCTTGGTGTCGTCGGGGTGATCGTTGCGAAAACCCTCGGCCCCACGCGGGTGCCGGTGCACGTGATGGGTAGGTGCGTGGATGGTCGATTCGTCGAAGCCCTTTTCGCGCAGGTGAAAGACTCGGGCTTCGTGGTGGTCCAGAAACACAGCGGTGTTTGTCATGCCCGGCATTTCAGCAATCCTCGGGCCAACGTGGCCACAGCGCACGCCCAGCAAAGTGACGTAGGGTTCGGGGACGACGGTTTCAGTCGACGCGAATCACCGCCACGATCTGTCCCGCCGCCACCATTTGCCCCGGCCGCACCGTCACCTGAGCCACGACCCCCGATCGCGGAGCGGCGACAGGGATCTCCATTTTCATGCTTTCAAGGACAAGCAATTTCTCTCCGGTTTCGACGCGCGCCCCCGGCGCCACGGCTATCTGCCAAACACTGCTGGAGACGTCCGCCCGGACGGCTATATCCCCGGGGGCAAGCACGACGCTGTCGCCTTCGCCTTCGCTGTGTCCGGTGGCGACGTCGGCCACCGGGGCGGGTGGCATCAGAGCCCAACGTTCGCGCTCTGCCTCGAACGCCGCCTGCTGGGTTCGCTTGAACTCGTTGATGGAGATCTGGTTTTGCTGCAAAAATGCGCGATAAGAGGCGAACTTGAAGGTTGTGGGCTCAATCTTCAACTTGACGCGGCCGCGAGGGAATTCGTCCCGAAAGGTCAAAAGCTCCTGTTCGCTAACGGGATAGAATCGAATCTGATCAAAGAACCGCAGCAGCCAGGGGTTGCCGTCCGTGAAGTCTTCAGTCTGGCGGATTCGATTCCACATCTGACAGGTGCGGCCCACGAACTGGTATCCGCCGGGGCCTTCCATGCCATACACACACAGGTACGCCCCCCCGATCCCGACGGCGTTCTCCGGCGTCCACGTCCGGGCGGGGTTGTATTTTGTGGTGACAAGGCGATGTCGCGGATCGGTGGGGGTGGCCACCGGGGCGCCCAAATACACATCCCCCAGACCCAGCACGAGGTAACTGGCCGCAAACACGATGTCGCGTACCTTATCGATGCTGTCGAGGCCATTGATGCGGCGGATGAACTCAATGTTGCTGGGGCACCAGGGGGCATCGGGCCGCACTGATTGCGTGTACTTTGCAATTGCCAGTTGCGTGGCTGGATCGTCCCACGACAAGGGCAGGTGGACGATCCGCGACGGGACCTCGATCTCATCGGTGGCGGGCAGGTCCGATTCGGCCTGCACCAAGGCCTCGATCAGATGTTCGCGCGGCAAAATCACGTCGTCGTAATGCACATGCAGCGATCGAATGCCGGGGGTCAGATCCACAATCCCCGGCAACAGCCCCGCTTGCGTCTTCAGCCACGCCATCAACGCGTGGACGCGGAATCGAAGCGCCAGGTCCAGCACCATGGGGCCATATTCGACCAACAAGTTCGCGTCGCCGTCCTGCCGGATCGTCACCGACGGGCGTTGCGGCGTCTCGGGCAGCCGCGCCAGGACCGCATCGGCCGGATCCGGTCGAGACTCTGTTTGCACAACTTCGACCCCCGGATTCAACGTCGCGACGAGGAGACTCTGACGCTCTTTCATCAGGCGGGCCTGCGAAAGCGTCACAGCCCGAAATACCACCCTGTCGCCGGCCTTCAGCTGGCCCATCTTCCACAGATCGGCTGTCACGATCGTCGCCGGACAAACGAACCCGCCCAGACTAGGTCCGTCGGGCCCCAAAACGACGGGCATATCGCCCGTGAAATCAATCGTGCCAATCGCGTAGGCATTGTCGTGAATGTTGCTCGGGTGCAAACCCGCCTCGCCGCCGTCCTTGCGTGCCCAGGTGGGTCTCGGGCCAATGAGGCGAACGCCCGTCCGGTTCGAATTGTGGTGAACGACCCATGTCGCCGCAAAAAGCGCGTCGATGTCAGCAGGCGTGAAGAAGTCGGGGGCGCTTTGCGGGCCGTGCAGGACCGACAAGGTCCAATCGTTGGTCAGCGTCGGCGACAACGCCGCCTCCGATCCCTGGGTGGCAATCGCGGACGTCGGTGACACACAGCCAAGATGAAGGACATCTCCCGCGCGCAAGGTCCGCCCCCCGTGGCCGCCGAACAAGCCCAGCGTGAAGGTCGCCCTGCTACCTAGATACACGGGCACATCAATTCCGCCCCGGATCGACACGTAGGCGCGGCAGCCCGCAGCGCCCACGGCCCCCAGGCGCAACACACCGCCCGCCGGAACGTCAATCGTCCGGTAACGGGAAACCGGCGTTCCATCCAGGGTGGCCTGCATGTCGGCTCCCGTCAGGGCCACCGTCGCCGCCGTTCGGAACCGCAGGCTTGGCCCCACCATCGTACATTCCAGACCCGCTGCGTCCTCGGGGTTTCCGACCAAGCGATTGCCGATGCGAAAGGACAGATCATCCATCGGGCCCGATGGAGGCACCCCGACAGCCCAGTACCCAAGGCGCCCCGGCACATCCTGAACCGTGGTTTGGGTGCCCGGCTCCACAACGTCCAGCGCCGCCGTAGCGCCCGTGACAGCTTCTAAAAGCCGCGTATGAACATCACCTTTGGCAAACGATTCGTGCCTGAGGGCCTCCATCAGGAAGGCACGGTTCGTCTCGACGCCGTCAATCCGGGTCTCCTGCAACGCCGCGTGCAGCCGGTCCACCGCCGCTTCGCGCGTGGACCCACGGGCAATCAACTTGGCCACCATGGGATCGTAGTAGGGCGTGATCTCGGTGCCGGCATCGACCCAGGTCTCAACCCGCACATTCGCGGGAAACGCCACATTCGTCAGCAGGCCGCAGCTGGGTTGAAAACCCCGCGCGGGATCTTCGGCGTACAGCCGCGCCTCAATCGCAAACCCTTCCGAAGCAAGCGCTGTCGACATCGCCTCGGGGCGGTCGCCTGCGGCCAGGCGAACCATCCATTGCACCAAATCAACCCCCGTGACCTCTTCGGTGATGCCGTGTTCGACCTGAATGCGCGTGTTGACTTCCAGGAAGTAAAAAGCCCCGGTGGACGCGTCCATCACGAACTCGACGGTGCCCGCCGATCGGTAGTTTGCGGCCTTCCCCAGGTTCACCGCCGCCGTGGCAAGCTGGTTGCGGACGGCCGCCCCCAGCCCCGGCGCTGGGGTTTCCTCGATGACCTTCTGGTTGCGGCGCTGCAACGAACAATCGCGTTCCCCCAACGCCACGACATGGCCCGCGCCATCCCCGAATATCTGCACCTCGATGTGACGCGCACGTTCGACCAGTTTTTCTAGGTACAGACCACCGTCCTTGAAATTCGCACGGGCCAGCCGTGCCACGGTTTCGAAGGCGTCCGACAATTCTGCGGGTGAACCACAGCGCCGCATGCCGATGCCACCCCCACCTGCGGTGCTTTTCAGCATCACGGGGAACCCGATACGGGCCGCCTCGCGCTGCGCCTCTTCAACATCCGAAAGCAACCCCGTTCCGGGCAATAACGGCAGACCCGCCACTTCCGCCAGCGCCCGCGCCGTATGTTTCAAGCCGAAGTCGCGCATTTGGCGCGGCGTGGGCCCGATGAACGCAAGACCAGCGGTCTCACAAAGTTCGGCAAAATCCGCGTTTTCGCTGAGAAACCCATAACCGGGGTGGATGGCCTCCGCGCCCGTCGACCGCGCCGCCTCGATGATGGCGTCTGAACGCAGGTAGCTTTCGCTGGGAGGGGCCGGCCCCAAATACACCGCAGCATCGGCCAATAACACATGGGGGGCGTGCCTGTCCGCCTCAGAATACACGGCGATAGGCGAAATCCCCATACGGCGCAACGTGCGCAACACCCGCACGGCGATGACACCGCGATTGGCGATCAGAACCTTACGAAACAGGGCCTTCATGGTGCATTCCAGACCAACAGCCGGACCGGCGTGGGGTTGTAGGCGTTGCACGGGTTGTTCAGCTGCGGGCA
>JAYUUT010000513.1:0-16153 GCA_043754455.1 Myxococcales bacterium | reverse complement strand
GATCGTCGGCCGGACTTGACGCTATTTCGAAGACGGTGCACTAGGTCGTGTGCGTTCGATAACTTCCCGGCTCGGTCCCATCATGAGTTGTCGAAATCGCCACCCACATCAGGTTTAGATACAAAAAGGACGGGTGCCGATATAGCCTAGACGCAGTGCCACGCCTACCATGCTGGTGTGTGGCGCTGCTTTGGTTCTTTAGTGCTTTCTTTGACCGGTGTCAGCCTAGCGGTGGCGGCGCCCCGGGTGGATTTTGGTTCACAAATTCGCCCGCTGCTTTCCGATCGCTGTTTTAGTTGCCATGGACCTGCCAAACAAAAAGGGGGCCTGCGACTAGACCTAGAAGCGGACGTATTGCGCCCGCGCAAAGATGGGGTCGTAATCCTAAAACGGGCCGCGCCGCGGGGGCAAAGCGAGCTGTATCGGCGCATCAGAAGCGCCGTGGCTGACGACCGCATGCCTCCGGAGGAATCGCATCTGAGCCTGACCGAAGACCAGATTGCGTTGATTGGTCGCTGGATAGAGGAGGGCGCCCCCTTCGCAGGTCACTGGGCCTTTTTAGCCCCCAAGGCGATTCCGGTTCCCAGGGTGGCTGCGGCGCCGCGGGGATTGCGGGTGAATCCGGTTGATGCGTTCGTTTGGGAGGCCGCCGTCGGGCACAGCCTGAAACCCGCACCTGAAGCGCCCCGGGCGGTGCTGTTGCAGCGGCTGTCGTTTGATTTGACCGGCCTTCCGGCGACAACGGCCCAGATCGCCGCCTTCCGACGCGATCGTGCCCCCAACGCCTATGAACGTCAGGTCGATCGCCTGCTTCATTCGCCTCACTATGGAGAACATAAGGCGGTTTCCTGGTTGGATCTGGCCCGTTTTTCCGACACTTATGGGTACCAGGCGGACATGGATCGCGATCTGTCCCCCTATCGAGACTGGGTTATCCGCGCGTTCAACCAAAACCTGCCCTACGACCAGTTCCTCACGTGGCAACTGGCGGGGGATCTGTTGCGCTCGCCAACGACCGATCAACGAATTGCCACAGCCTTCGGTCGGCTACACCGACAGACCAATGAAGGCGGCAGTATCAACGAGGAGTTTCGCACCGAGTATGTTGCCGACCGTGTTCAGACGATGGGCACGGCATTTCTAGGAATCACTCTTGAGTGCAGCCGTTGCCATGATCACAAGTTCGATCCGATCACCCAGCGTGATTATTACAGCCTGTTTTCGTTCTTCAACAGCATGGACGAATCTGGCCTTTACTCACACTTCACGCGCGCCACGCCCGGACCGGCGATGGCGCTGTCGACCCCGCAACAGGAAACTCAGCATTTGGCCCTTGATGCGCAGGTTGCAGCGGCAGAGGCTTCACGGGCTACGATCACGACCCCCGCCGCGCCCCTAAGCATCACCAGCCCCCCGCCAGTTGTGCGGTTTCCTTTCGACGAGTTCACCAAAGATCGCACCCCTGACGTCCGGGGGCGCGTCACATGTCGGTTGGCCGACGGTCCCACGCCCGTGCCAGGGAAGAACGGGGACGCCCTGAAATTCTCGGGCGACAACAGCGTTCTTTGTGAAGACGTGGGCGTGTTCTCACGGACGCAACCATTTTCTATTGGCCTATGGTTAAAACCGGTCACCACGCAGCCGCGCGCCGTGGTCCTGCATCGCAGCCGGGCGTGGTCGGACGCGGGCAGTCGCGGCTACGAACTGGTCTTGCGGGAAAATCGACCGTCTTTCGCACTGATTCACTTCTGGCCTTCGAACGCGGTAGCCATTGAGGCGCAGGCCCCATTGCCGCTGAATCGCTGGTCTCATATCACCCTTAGTCATGACGGCACAGGGCGCGCGTCCGGGTTACGGATTTACGTTGATGGCCAGAACGCCGCCACGTCGGTCATTCGTGACCAGCTGACCCGGGACATCAACTATCGAAAGGAATGGGGCGACGATACATCTGATCTGTACCTGACCTTAGGGGCCCGTTTTCGGGACATCGGGTTTCGCGGCGGTGAGGTTGATGACCTGACGGTATTCGATACTGAACTGTCGACGGCTGAGGTGAGATCTTTATATGTGGGGGGTCCTATCATGCCAAACATGAAGGAGTCCCGCGAGATCGCTCTGCGTCGTCAGACCCCTGCGTATCAACAAGCGGAGGCCTTGTTGGGACGCCTGCGCGCCGATCGGGGTGCGCTAGAGGACGCCCTGCCCGAGATCATGGTGATGGCCGATCAACCGAAACCACGTCCCACCTTTGTGCTTGTCCGTGGCGCGTACGACGCGCCCGGGACAGCGGTCGCTCCTGTCGCTCCGATTTGGCTGCTGCCGTTTTCGTCATCATGGCCCCGAAACCGCCTGGGGCTGGCAAACTGGCTGACCGATCCGGGTCACCCCTTGGTCGGGCGGGTCGCTGTCAACCGTGCCTGGAAGACCTTTTTCGGTCGGGGCCTGGTTGCCACCCCGGAAGATTTTGGTGCGCAAGGCGATGCTCCTAGCCACCCGCAACTGCTCGATCACCTCGCCCGTCGTTTCATTGACGGCGGCTGGGATGGACGGGCGCTGGATCGGCTGATTGTGACGTCGGCGACGTATCGACAATCATCCCGACCCCGGGCCGACCTTTCCGATCTCGATCCTGAAAATCGCTGGCTCTTGCGTGGGCCCCGACACCGTCTGGATGCCGAGCAGATCCGTGACCGTGTCTTGGCATGCTCCGGTCTCCTGTCGCAAACTCTTTACGGTCCCAGTGTGAAGCCGTACCAACCGGCGGGCCTGTGGGAGGAATCGGGCACTGGAAAGACCTACGTGCAGGATCATGGCAGCGCGCTGTATCGACGTAGCCTTTATACGTTTTGGCGCCGAACCGCTCCGCCGCCTGCACTCAGCGTCTTCGATGCCCCCACCCGCGAAATCTGTGTCGCCCGACGGGAGCGCACCGCGACGCCCCTTCAGGCCTTGGCACTTTTGAACGATCCGCAGGTGGTCGAGGCCAGCCGGGTCCTGGCCGAAGATCTCGTGCGACACCATCGCCGTGTTTCAGTTCGCGTGGCCGAGGCGATGCGAGCGGTCCTGGGACGTGCTCCTGATGAATACGAGCAGACACTCCTTGCGCGGTTGTTTGCAGAACAGCGTGCCCTCTTCGCCAGCGCGCCCGACCAAGCCCGTCGTTTGTTGCAGGTTGGCGAACGGAAGGCCGATTCGACGCTTTTACCCGTCGATGTGGCGGCGATGTCGATTGTCGTCACGGCATTGTTTAACCACGACGAATTTGTGATGAAGCGATGAAACACCTTCCGTTCATGTCCCGCAGGGCGCTGCTTGGCGGCCTTGGCAATGGCGCGGCGGGAGCCGTCCTTATGGGCCTCCCAACGTCAGTCGCACAGGCCGCAGGCGCGCAGAATATCGGTGTACCCGGGGCGCTTCACCATCCCCCAAAGGCGAAACGGGTTATTTCCCTGTTTATGGCCGGCGGCCCGTCGCAATTCGAAACCTTTGATCCGAAGCCCACTCTCAGCCGCCTTCATGGGCAAGAACTTCCCCTGTCGGTTCGGGGATCACAGCGTCTCACCGGAATGTCGGGCAACCAGGCCACCCTGCCGCTGGCCGGATCGCCGTTTTCGTCGGCTCGCCATGGTCGCGCGGGCGCGTGGGTCAGCGAGATCATGCCTCACACCGCCCGGGTCGTGGACGACCTGTGCATTGTACGGTCCATGTTCACCGAGGCCATCAACCACGATCCAGCCATAACGTTTTTGCAGACCGGCGCTCAGCAGTCGGGCCGCCCCAGCCTAGGCGCGTGGCTCGACTATGGCCTCGGTACACAGAACAAGAATCTGCCCAGTTTCGTGGTGCTTATCACCCGGGGAAGGGTCGATCAGCCGCTGTACGCCCGGCTCTGGGGCAGTGGCTTTTTACCGTCTGCACATCAGGGTGTGCAGTTCCGGGCGGGGCGCGACCCCGTACTTTTTCTTTCGAACCCCGACGGCGTGTCGGAACAAAGCCGTGGTCTCATGTTGGATCGGCTGGCCGACCTGCATCGTCACGCCGCCAGCGTCGAGGCCGATCCGACGGTCGAGGCCCGTGTCAACCAGTACGAAATGGCACGTAGAATGCAATCGTCTGTGCCTGAGGTTATGGACCTGTCTAAAGAGTCGCCAGCGTCTCTGGCTCTATACGGCCCCGATGTACAAAAACCGGGCAGTTTCGCCTCGCACTGCTTGTTGGCCCGGCGCCTAGCTGAAAGGGGGGTCCGGTTTATCCAGCTTTATCACCAAGGTTGGGACAATCACGGTGGCTTACCTGTCGGGATTCGACGACAGTGTCTGGATACAGATCAGCCTGCAGCGGCTCTCATAACGGATCTCAAGCAAAGGGGACTGCTGGACGACACCCTCGTCGTGTGGGGCGGTGAGTTTGGGCGGACTGCATACTCACAGGGGAAGCTGCTTCCCCAGGATTTTGGCCGCGACCACCACCCGCGCTGCTTCAGCATGTGGATGGCCGGCGGGGGCATCAAGGCCGGGCACGTTCATGGCGAGACCGACGATTTTGGGTACAACGTGATTCGCGACGGGGTCCATGTCCATGACCTGCATGCGACCTTGCTTCATCTTTTGGGAATTGATCACGAACGACTGACGTTTCGTTTCCAGGGCCGTCGTTTTCGCCTGACCGACGTGCACGGACAGGTCATGCGCGGACTTTGTGCCTGACCGGATAGGCGTCGCAACTGTGACTCATGCGCGTAGGTACCGCCGACGAAACGCCGCGGGTCCACACCCCAGTTGTTGGCTAAAGACCCGGGATAGGTGGTAGCGATTGGCAAAACCACAAAGGGCCGCCACGTCTTCGATCGATTCGTTACCCAAGGAAAGAATCCGGGCGGCTTGTCTCACGCGCACGCGCCGGACATACACGGCCGGAGGCGATCCGACCACGCTCTTGAACCAGCGGCTAAAATGTTCTGTCGACATGGCTGCGCGCCGGGCTAGATCGGCGTTCTCGAGATCGCCGGCGAGGTTCTCGTCGATGAACGTCAGGAGGCCCTGCATATGTTCAGGGTGCGTCACGGCCCGAGGCGCTTGGGGTTGGGCGAACGTTGCGTGAACCAGCGCAGAGGCTGCGTGGTACAGGCGCGCACGCCGCGTGTCGCTTTGGCCGGCTTGATGGGCAGCCGTGGTATTCGAAATCGCCGCCCGCATCAATGGGGTGAGCGGGACAGAGCAGGGCGCCTGCGTTCCTTCGGCGAACCAGTGTTGGGGGGAAAAATGCAGCCACAGATGGGAAACGCCTGCGTTTCCGACGCAGTCAAATGTCGCCCCGGCAGGAATCAAGACCACTGTAGTAGGGCCTAGGCGAAAGCGTCTTGCTTCCCAGCGCACGAACCAGCCGGGATCGTGGTTGTAGTACAGGCGCCAGTAGGGCGACCGCACCGAAGGGAAGTGCCAGTCAAGGCCGTGGGGAAGATACCCAGCTTCGTGAATCACAAACGTCGTCAATCCCTGCCTGGCCAACCCGGCCAATGGCACACCAAGGCCCGTGTGGGGGTTCTCGTACCGACTGGCGGACATTGGTTCCGCCATATTATCCGTTATCCTGATTTCGCACGGAAGATCGTCGGAGGCGGAGCCGGGGGCGTCCAATACCGATACTCATGTGCTGCCATTGACACCCGGTCCAACGCGCGGCACCCTCATGACCATGTTGTCAACTCACGATCGTCTGGTTCTGGCTGGCCTCGCCATGATGCTTTGCTCGGCACCCGCAGGGGCTCAGCCGTACGCGTTCACCACGCTTGCGGGGAAGGCAGAGGCCAAGGGTTTTTTGGATGGGGCGGGATCGGATGCGCGTCTGAACGCGCCGACCGGAATTGTCGTCAGGAACGGCACGGTTTACATCAACGAGTACTGGAACCCCGTCATTAGGAAGATCAGCCCCGACGGTGTGGTGACCACGGTGGCGGGCCAGGCGGGCAAGGACGGCAGCACGGATGGGGTGGGGGCAGAGGCCCGATTTTTCCATGCGCACGGACTTGCCATTGATGCCAAGGGCACGTTGTACGCCACGGACTATGGAAACAGCATCATCAGGAAGATTAGCCCCGGGGGGGTGGTCACGACCGTGGCCGGGCAGGCGGGCCAGATCGGCAGCGCTGACGGGACGGGTGCCAAAGCCCGGTTCGATCACCCCGAGGGCCTGGCGGTAGACGGGCATGGAACGCTGTATGTCGCCGACACGTACAACTGCACCATCAGGAAGATCACATCCGCCGGCGTCGTCACCACCATCGCCGGGCTGGCGGGATCCCACGGCAGCGCGGACGGCAGGGGCGGGGACGCCCGTTTCGACGTGCCGATTGGCATCGCTATCGACAGCCGCGGGACGCTGTACATTGTCGATGGCGGTTACGACACCCAAACGGGCAATTCCACAGTGCGAAAGTTGTCAGCCGATGGGACGGTGACGACGATTGCCGGCCTGCCCGGATCCATTGGTACCGCCGATGGCCAGGGCCAATCTGCTCGTTTCCATTATCCGGTGGGAATCGCGGTGGCCAAGAACGGGACGCTATACATCGCTGACACTAGGAATCATTCGATTCGACAGATCACGCCGGCCGGTGTGGTGACCACGGTGGCTGGAACCTCGGGAATTTCCGGGGGCGCCGACGGCACAGGGCCGGATGTGCGTTTTGGCCATGCCCAAAGCATCGCCGTCGACAGCGACGGGACTCTGTACGTCGCGGACACCAGCAACCACACCGTCCGCAAGGGTGTCCCCGCCCTGCCTCCCAGGGTGCAACGGCGAGGCCGGAACATCCAGGGCCACCGATGATCGGTGACCCAGTTAAACCCCAAAAACATTGCACACCCGTATGGGAGGGAGGCATCATCTAGCGATGCGATTATTCCTGCTTCTTGTCGTGGCCGGTTGTGCATCGACGGCGTCGTCAAGCCCTCCCGGGTCATTGCCAGAGGCGGGCGTGAAAGCGACCGGCGACGAAAACGCGGCACCACGTGATGTGACCCCGGCGGCTGAAAAACCCGCCCCCGCGGTGGGTGGTTCCGCGGGCTCGTCGGGCACGGCTACGCCGGTGGCCGCTTCGCCGTGCGGGCCGATCGAGGGCGCGCTTTATTGCGACGATTTCGAGTCGGGACTCAACCCCGTGCTCAAACCGCGCATGTCCAATGGCGGGCTTGTCGTGGTTGACCAAACGCGGGCCCACAGCGGCAAGAGCGCCCTTCACGTCAACAGCCAGGTGGTCGCCTACGCCGACGGCGAGGTCATTTTGGGCAAAACCGTATTCCCGACCCCGAACAACAGCTTCTTCCTGCGCGCGTTCGTCTACTACACGCCACCGGCGCCACCTGACAACGTCTATCTTTTTCGCCTCCGGGGCGTCCTGCCCAACACCACCACCTACGTCGAAGGGCAGATCGGAGTGATTGGGAATCCCTATGGAAAACTCACGGCGCCCAATTTCAAGAACCTATCCCACACCATCTACCACTCGGCGATCAAGTCGGCCGACCACGTTTCCTACCAGACACCGACGGCCCCCGAGGTGACCTACGGGCGCTGGGTTTGCTGGGAATGGGAGGTGGACGGTGTGAACAACAGTTGGCGCCTGTGGGTCGATGGCGTCGAACATTTCACCCGTACCTGGGACGGGAAGGATGGTACCCCCTGGGTTGTTCCCACGGCCTCAGCGTTGTCGATAGGCGTGAAACACGACCACGACGAGAAACCGTCGGGCGTCGAGGTCTGGTACGACGATCTGGTCATCGCCACCAAACGGGTCGGCTGTGGACCGCCGTAGATGGCGCCGAGGCCCCTTCAAACGACCTCGAGTCCCCCTGTGCTTTTTAGCTCCCGCTGAAAGCTGCTGTCGCCCGATCGATTTCAGCCGCGAAGGCGCCCAATGTCGTTGCGGCCCGGGCGATTTGTTCGTCAGCGACGCGCCACTTGTGTTCCTCAATGGCCTCACGCACACCCGGCAGCGTTTTGACGCCGTAACCGGTATAGAATCCCGGCGCGTAGATCTGATGGCGATAAAAAGAACGCTGTGGCAGGCCGTCGGGGCGGGTCAGGGCACGTTCGGCCTTGCGAAGTACCGTGTTCAGGCGGGCGCGCGCATCGGGTGACAATGTCATTCCCGCTTTTGCATGATCGGATTGTGCCCGCCTGTACCTCCCGGCTGCTAGATGCAGCCGCGCAAGCGCATTGTGTAGGGGAGCGAAGTTGACGAACGGCACAACCGGTTTCGTTTTCGGCGACAGCAACGCTTCCTTCGGATCGGCCGCCGCCAACAGGGTGCCATCGGCGACCAGCTTGTTGTGCGCCTCGGCTTCCGTGCGCAGGTCGTCGCACAGCTTGGTCACTTCGGTGACGTAGCGACCGACGGTATCGGCGAAGGCCCCGAAGTCCAGGGGCAACGTGTCCGCATTGGCCAGCCGCAACACCGCGCGCCCGGCCACCTGCGCCAGCGCGACCCCATAGCGAAAGTCCGGATCACCAAATCGCGTGTAGTGATCGAAAGAATCGTAAATCGAATGGTACGATCCCCCCTCGCTCTCGCCGCCGAATCCCAGGTTCAACGACGCGATGCCAAGATTTTGCAGAAAGGGCGTGAAGTCAGAACCTGACCCCAACGCCGACAGCCGCAGACCGGTCTGGGCAGCCGCCTGTGTGCGTTCGTCGGGTGAACCATGGACCAGATCATAGGCGCGCCGACGTTCGGCCACGCTGATGCCACGCTGCGGATCTTTCACCTCACGCGCGATCTCGGCAACGAACGGCTCTAGCGTGTGCGACCCTCCTGCGTCCAAAAAACCGCGGCCATTGCTATCCGAGTTCACGTACGCGACTGCTTTTTCGCGCAGTTCGTCCGCGTGGGCCTCGGCCCATTCGGTTGATCCAAGCAGTCCCTGTTCCTCGCCGTCCCAGGCCGCAAACACGATGGTCCGTCGCGGCCTCCAGCCGGTACGCGCCAGATCCCCTATCGCGCGCGCCTCGGCCATCAGCGCGACTAGGCCGCTGATGGGATCTTCGGCGCCATAGACCCAGGCGTCGTGGTGGTTGGCGCGGATGACCCATTCATCGGGACGCACGGTCCCAGTTAGGCGCGCGATGACGTCGTATGCGGGCACCAGTTTCCAGTCAAAGGCGAGCTTCATGTGCAGCACCGCCGGACCGGGCCCGATGTGATACGTGACCGGCAGGGCGCCCCGCCAATCGGTCGGCGCCACCGGGCCCCCCAGCGCCTTGAGCAACGGCAGCGCGTCGCCCCACGAGATGGGCAGCACCGGAATCTTCATCAGCGTCGGCGCGTCCTTGCGGTCGAGTCGCTTGGCGGCGTGCGTGGCCGCCACCCCCGGCGTCAACGGATCGCCGGTCGCGACTGGCAGGTCCATCACAGATCCACGCTGCGCGCTCCATTGGTTGCGAAACGCCCCTTTTGGGTAGGCCTCGCCCTGAAAGAACCCGTCGTCGCGCGGATCCGAATAGATGATGCACCCGACGGCGCCGTGTTCGGCGGCGACCTTGGGCTTGATGCCGCGCCACGAACCGCCATATCGAACGAGCACAATTTTCCCGCGCACATCGATGCCCCGGCGATCAAGTTCCTCATAATCCTTGGGCACGCCGTAGTTGACGTAGACAAGGGGGCCCTGTACGTCCCCGTCAGCCGCGTAGACGTGGTAGGTCGGTAGTTGCTCGTTCTTCTGGGCGCTGGTGGCGTCCTCTTTCAAGGCAAGCTCGTCTAGCCCCAAACGAACGTGTACCGGCGCCAAAAGTTCGACCACCCGGGTCCTAGGCGTTGGGAAAAGGACGTGAAACGTCTCGATCGTGGTTTCGTAGCCCCATGACTTGAACTCCTGTGCGATGTAGTCGGCGACGTATTTCCCGTAGGGTGAGCCGATGTGGTGCGGCCGGGCTGTCATGACTTTCATCCAGCTGCGAAGCTGCGACGGATCAAGCTTGCGGTCGAAGCGTGCCTCGACCGCAAGCTGCGCCGCCGACGAGGCTGCGTCGAAACCCAACAACGGGCGAGGACCCGGCGTATCCGCACCTTGGGCGTTCGGTTGTGCGCCGGGAAACGTCAGCGCTGCAACAATCGAAATCACGACCGGACTAAGCAATTTCATGCTGCCCTTCTACTACCGAATAAGTGTCGCGGATCAAGAACCGCGTTAGCCAGGAAACCGGCCAGCCTGGAGGATTACGAGGTTGGCGCGGATTCTTTTTCCACCCAAAGGCCCCTGCTGGCATGATATGGAGCCTATATAGGAAGGGCCCCATCATGAAACCATCGAAGCAGCTCTTGTCCCGTCGCCTTGTCGTCAAAGGGGGCCTCATCGGTGGTGCCCTGGCCACAGTGGGTATCGCTTGCGACAGTGAAAAGACGCCAGGCGGTGAATCCGGAACTGGCGGATCTATGGATGCGGCCTCCGGATCGGGCGGCTTGGGCCGAGGCGGTGGTGGATCTAACGGCAACGGCGGAATGGGGGCCGGCGGCACGAAGCCTGAAGGCGCGGGCGGCGCGGGCACCGGTGGAACGTCGGGCGCAGGGGGCAACCGCGATGGCTCCAGTTCGAACGGGGCCGATGCCGGTCGGGTCGATGTCGGTGGCAGTGGCACGGGCCCTGGTGATGCCGCCGCGACGGCTGTGAAGCCCGGCGCCATTTTCGACACCCACATTCACCTGTGGGATCTGGATCGGATGCCTAGCTTCAGCGACATGAAAACGCGTTTGCCAGCCGAATATAAGAAAAAAGCTGACGAGGCGGGTATCACCGGGGCGGTCGTGGTCGAATCGGTTTGGAACAAACTCGAAGAGAATCTGTGGGGCAACAAGCTGGCCGAGGACAACAACGTCCTGGTCGCCATCATCGGCAACGTCCCCAACAACGCCATGTTCAAAGATAATTTGGACATGGTGACCAAGAGCAAATATTTCCGCGGCATCCGCACCAGTATGAGCACCCTGATGAGCGCCCCTGCGGTCAAAGCCTTGTCCGACAAGGGGCTGGTGGTCGATTTGAATGTCTCGGGCGCCTCATCACTGGGCATGTTGGCGATGGTGGCCGGCACGGTTCCCGACCTAAAGATCGTCGTTGATCATGTCGCCGGCGGTGACTTCAGCAAGGGGTTCTCGATGATGGAAACCATGGCGCTTGCCGCGGTCGCCAAGAACCCCAATGTGTATTGCAAGATCTCGCGCTTTCATGAACAGGCCGGGGTCAAGCCAGCACCCACCGATCCACAGCACTACAAGAAGATGTTGGACATCATGTGGGAAACTTTTGGCCCTGATCGCCTCATGTTCGGCACCAACTGGCCGCTGTCCGAGGCCGCTGGCACGCTGACCGAAGCCGTGACCATCATGAAGGGCTACGCGGCAGGTCTGAAACCGGATGACGCCGCGAAGTTCTTCGCAGGCAACGCCCGCAAGTTCTTCGGATTCGACCCGCGATAAAGGACTGTTTGTCTTGTCCAAGGACGTTCTTGAGGGTCTTAAACTCCTGCCGGGGTGCAAGGTTGATGGCTTAGCCGACCAACAAGGGCAGCTGGTGCTGGTGCCCGCCCCATATGAACCCGACGAGATTTTCCGCGACCGTCCGCCGGTCACGCGTACGGTTTCGGTCGAGCAAATGGATCGGGCCATCGAACGGGCGGTTCGCCGTGGCGGCGTCTGACACCCTCTCCTGTGTCTAAGTCGATGGTGAAGATTCACCACTGTTAGGCGATTCATTGCCAACGGATTTGCGGCCATTGACGACTTTTTTGCGGTGGCACGCGGTTTGCGTTCTCATGGCTCATGCACGCCGCGCTCCTGGTTCTGACAGCCCTGATGGCCGCTACTGACCCCGAACCTGCAAAGGAATCGTTTCGGGTGGGGCGTGCCAGTTTGGAAATTGGCGCGCTTTTGGGGTTGGGGTTCGGGTGGTATCAGTGGCAAATCGAACTGAACAAGGACGATTTCGATTTTGATCGCACTCCCGCGGATCAGTGGCGCCGGCTCAGCGATCAGTCAGGGTATCGGTTCGACAGCAACCACCGGTATTTGAACGTGGGCCATTCGTTCATGGGGGCCGCCTATTACCAAGCCGCCCGCACAAGCCACGCATCGATGGCACAGGGCGCCTTGTTCAGCATGGCCGCATCGACGTTATGGGAAGTGGGCGTCGAACACCGGGAGGTCATCAGCATCAACGATCAGTTGGTCACGCCGCTGGCGGGTGTTCCGGTGGGGGAAGCACTGTTTGCTGTCGGTGAGGTCTTCGCGCGCAGCGCCCCGACGTTTCGCAACCGGTTGATGATGACAATTTTCTCGCCGGTGCGCGGGGTGAACTGGGCTTTTGGGGATACGCCCCGGCCATCGTCTGACCTTGATTCGAACGGCATCGACGCCACGACGCCCCACAGGTTTGACCTGTCGATGGGTGCGTCCGCACCCGTTGACCGGACGTTGGGGACGGGATCTGTGTCAACGGCCGTTCGCCTAGATGCCGAGGTGCTGAACTATCCGGGGTACGCCCGCGAAGGGGCGCGGTCAGGCTGGGTGCGCGGGGGCGAATCGACGCGCACGGTGCTGGACTACGTGGCGGCGAACGATAGATCCGGTGCTGCCTTTGCCTGGACGTCATCCGCAACCTTCCTGGGCCATCACGCGCACGATCTGGCCAGGCCCGATGCGGTGTCGCGGCGAGGGCACAGCCGCTTCCTGGGCACCAAGACGGCGTTCGATTTGGTCTACCAGCCCTCCGACGACGTGCCCGACTTCATGATGTTGGTGCACGTCCTTGGGCCCAGCCTCGACTGGACGTGGTACCGGAACGACCTAACCGTGCGGGCAACAATCGACGCAGTCCCTGATTTTGCCATGGTTCGCCCACGGGCGCTGCCCAGCGCTGTGGATCGCGCCTCACTTGAAGGGGGAAAAACCACCCTTCGTCGCTTCGACTATTATTATGGATGGGGATTAACGGCGGCCATGCGTTTAGAAGCGACCTACCGTTTCATGCGATCCGGGGTCGAAGTGGACGCAACACATATCGGATCCATTGAGGGTCTTGACAGGTACCAGGACGCCTACGTCAGCCCGACGGGGATGGCCCACGAGGCCATAAAGGATGATTCCCATCTGAGCGATAACCGGATGAAAGGCCGGGCCTTCATCGAGGGAAAAATTTTGTCCACGGACCTGAAACTAGGGGCCAGCGTCGATCTGCTGCGGCGGTCGGGAACGTGGAAGGGACAAACGAGTCAGGCCGATGACGTGCGCCTTTCGCTCCATCTGGCTTACTCTCTGTGACGACATTGAGATCGGAGCCCTCAGTCAAGCAGTTGCTGGATTTTGACCAGCAGATCTGCTTCGGTGACTTCATGTTGTTGCCCCGAAGCCAGATCTTTGAGCGACACCTTCCCGCTGCGAACTTCGTTTTCGCCCACGATCAAAGCCAGGCGCGCCCGCAGTTTGTCGGCGCGTTTTAGTTGCGATTTCAAACTGGCGTCGCGGTGTTCGATTTCGACCCGCACCCCGGCCAGTCGTAACTTGTGTGCCATTGGCAGCGCCCAGGTGCGGGCTGCCTCGTCCATCGGCGCTACGAAAACGCCTAGGTGCGGCTCGAAACTTTCGGCGCTGCCTTCCATGGCCAGCAAGACCCGTTCTAATCCCATGCCGAACCCCAGCGCGGGGATCCGTGGGCCCCCCATGGCTTCCACCAATCGATCGTACCTGCCGCCACCACATATCGTGTTTTGCGATCCCAGCCCGCCGCTGGACGCCTTTAGTTCAAAAATCGTTCCGGTGTAATAGTCCAACCCGCGGACCAGGTGGGGATCATGTCGGGGTTCAACCCCCAAAGATCGCAGCAGGGCCACAACGTCCGCAAAATGTTTCCGGGACGCGTCGCCCAGGCTGTCGTGCAGAATGGGCGCCTTCGCCGCGATGGCCTGAACTTCAGGAACTTTCGAATCCAGGATCCGCATCGGATTGGTTTCTAGCCGCCGCAATGAATCCGCGTCCAGGGATTCGCGGTGGCCTGCAAAATAGCCACGCAACACCTCGCGGTAGGCCGCCCGTTCCTCGGGTTCACCCAGGGTGTTCAAGGCCACCTCAAGATCCGACGCCTTTAGTCCTAGATCTACCAGCAAGGCCACCAACATGGCGACAAGTTCGGCGTCGATGCTGGGTCCCCCCAGCCCAAAAACCTCTGCCCCCAATTGATGAAACTGCCGCAACCGTCCGCGCTGGGCGCGTTCGTGCCGGAACATCGGCCCCATGTAATACCAACGCGACACCGGTTCCTGGCCCCATTGCTTCCGCATCACATAGGCCCTGACAGCGGGGGCTGTGCCTTCGGGCCGCATCGATACCGACGTGCCGTCGCGATCGTCGAAGGTGTACATCTGCTTTTCGACAACTTCGGTGGTTTCCCCCACGGATCGGATAAACAGGGGTGAATATTCCAGGATTGGCGTGCGCAGCTCGCGGTACGAAAACGCCTCCAACATCGCTCGCGCCTTTTCCTCGACGTAGTGCCATTTTGACACCTCGGGTGCCAAAAGGTCGTTCATTCCCTTAACAGTTGTCCAATCGGCGCTCATGACGGGCGCCCGTGATACCGCCTTTTCAGGCGATCCGCACCACCGCGTCGCCCAGCAACCGGCACAAACGCATCTGCGCCGCATCGACACGGGCGCTGTCCCGGCCATCGAGGGTTACCTTCACCTTATGATCGGCGGCGTCTAGTTGGGGGTACGATCCGACCGCTACGTCGGCGTACATATCGACCACGGCATCGAGGGCACCGGCAATCATCCCCTCGGGGTCCTTGACCCAGATCACCCGCGAGTGAAAGGGGGCAGCCCGCAACGAAGGCCGCAACAATTCGAACTTGCGACGAAAGATGCTGGGGACGCCCGGCAATATGAAAACATTGTTTACGGCCACCACCGGCCACCGCCCCGGCACTTCCGGATCCCCGTGCAGCAGGCGCGCGCCCTCGGGGACATCCGCCATCCGCAAATCTCGGTCGGTGAAATCGGCGCCCAGCCAGGTCCGCACCAATGGTTCCAGTTCCGCCCGACGTATGACGCGCATACCAAAGGCCGCAGCGACCCCGGCCATCGTCACATCATCATGCGTTGGGCCGACACCTCCGGACGTAAATAGGTAGTCGAACCTCCCACAAAGGGTCCGAATGGAGGGTGCGATTTCATCCACGGCGTCGGGAATGACCTCGACGCGGCGAAGCGAGATCCCCAGTTCCCGCAGTTCGCCCGTTAGAAATCGAGCGTTCTGTTCGTCCACCTTTCCCGACAGAATTTCGTCCCCGATGATCAGGATGGCGGCTGTGGGCCCGGGCATTGGCTTGGGGGGCATGGCGGTCGCCGTCAAGGGTATCCCAAATAGGACGGTTCGGGGTGCCCGGTCACCGTGATTGACAGTTTCATGGGCTGGCGCTAGCTTCTGCCGCCTTTCAGCCCCGGAATGTTCCGGGACCGATTGCTTTGACCCCCGCGGCACCCGACCTAGACCATCGGACCGCGGCCGACGAGGAACGGAGTTTTGTTCCCCGCCGGTCACACGAGAGACAGCCCAAAGGAATTTCATGAATCCAATGTCGATAGATCCCAGCAGCAGCGCCGATGGTGAGGAGAACTTCGCGGCCTTATTCGAGGAGTTCAGCGGCGGGGGCGGAATGAAGGAAGGCGATATCGTCAAAGGACGAATCATCGCCATCAGCGGCGACCAGGTGATCGTTGACATCGGGTACAAGTCCGAAGGCACCATCCCCGTCTCGGAGTTCACCGGGGTTGAGGGCCAGATCCTGATCAAGGTGGGCGACCAGGTCGATGTGTTCCTAGAAACACGAGAGAACGATGACGGCCTCGTCGTTTTGTCCAAGGAAAAGGCTGATCGTCTGAAGGTATGGGACGAGATCGCTGCGGCCTGCGAACGGGACGAGCTGATCGAAGGCACCATCAGCATGCGCGTAAAAGGTGGCCTTTCGGTCACCATCCGCGGTGGGGTCAAGGCCTTCCTCCCGGGATCTCAGGTGGATCTGCGCCCGGTGCGCAACCTAGACGTGTACATGGGCAAGTCCCATAAGTTCAAGGTCATCAAGTTCAACAAGAAGCGCGGCAA
>JAYUUT010000512.1:0-2087 GCA_043754455.1 Myxococcales bacterium | reverse complement strand
GACGACAACCAACGATTGTTCGTGTCGCCTGACGACACATCAGGACGTCTGCACGGTGTTTTCGCCCGCGTCGCTCCGAGCCTTGTGTTGGGGCTCCCCGTTGGACCGGTTCGTCTAGTTTTGAGTTACGCGGGTGACGCCCGCGCGGCGGAACAGCTTGGGATTTTCTACGCGCAAGAATTGGCGCTGTGGCTTGCCGCTTCCGACCTTGGACGTCTGGCGGTCGAATTGGGGCCCCAGGCGGGGCGTTTTGACGCCACTGACTTTGTCGAAGATCGATTCGTGTCCGTAGGTGGATCGGCTGCGGCGCGGCTGCGCCTGTGGCCATCCCTGCGCTTCCTTGCCGACTACAGGTTCGATCTTCGTCAGGCAACCACCGGCGTCGATGCCCCTCGTGCGCATCTGCATGTTTTGGGGGCACGCCTATCGTGGCGGCCTACGTCTCGTTTAGAGATATCCCCGTTCTTCGAACTTTTGCGGCTGGGAGCCGTCGGCGCCACTGCCGCCCCTTTTCAGCGGATCCGCAGCGGAATTTCGGGCCTCGTGGCGTACCGATCCGTGACCCTTAACACTTCTGGCTGGGCGGGCCCCCTGACGACGGCGGCTGGGACTGGGGACACTGTGTCTACGAAATACGTGGGTGCAAGCGTGGGGATCCGGGTGCGTGTGTTTGACTGGCTGGACGCATTGGGCACTTTCGATGCGACGCTGGCTATTGATCGCGCCATGGCCCCCGATCTGGGGCGCAATCAAGTTTTCTTCGGGGTTGCAGTCCACTTTGGTAGCCAGCCTCATACGGCAAGGCCGGTCGGTGAAGAATCGCCTTTAGTACAAATCGAAGGACAAACTGTGAGGCTGCGTCTTCAGTCATCAGGGGCACAGAAAGTCGAGGTGCTGGGATCCTGGAACATGTGGCAGGCACCTGGCCGATCGATGCACAGGGCGTCATCCGTGGGTGCTCCTTGGGAGACTACGTTTGTCCTGGAACCGGGAATTTATCGTTACCATTTCTTGGTCGATGGCAAGGCGGTTTCCCCTCCTGCTGCGCCCCGGTATGCCCCCGATGGATTCGGCGGCCAGGATGGAGTCTTGGACGTCACTGCCCCTGGTGCGATCCCGATTCCGTGACGCGGGGGAAATGATGATTTTTTCGGGCCGTCCCGTATCCGGGGGCGCATGTGGCTCGTATCAGGGGACAGTAGCCATCATGAATTTTTGGTTTGTACTGGCAGGGATGCTCCTGGCCTTGCCCCGCGTCGGGTTGGGTGGGTCAGGGCCGGCCTCGATCGTTCCGGATGATCCCCGCCTTCAGGCCGTGCGTGCAGATCTTCAGCAGGTGATCGACAAAGCGGCCAAGGACGGCATACCCGCCGCCCTTCTGCTGGCCAAGATTCACGAAGGATTGGCCAAGGGGATTGCACCAGAACGCATTCGACTGGTTGTCGACCAACTGGAGCGGGGGTTGGTTCAATCGCGCTCCCTGATTGCTTCACGGCGATCGGGGCCGCCCGATGTGGCGTTGATTCAGGCAGTGATGGAGGCGCAGATGGCTGGGATCCCCTTTGCCTCGATTGACCTCCTTTTGTCGGGTGATACAAAGGTCATGGACAGGTCACGTGCTATCGAGATCCTGACGGATCTTACGCTGCGCGGATATCCCCCCGCGCGCTCGGCCCCGCTGGTGCGGGATCTGCTGGTGCGGGATGTTCCGGCTCTGCCCCGCTTGGCGGCCAGTCTGGAAACCTTGCGGCGTGAATCCGCGCTGACGCAGGCCGAGGCTGTGGATGCCTTATCTCGCGGATTCGCCGCCACCGGCACTTTGGGGGACGGCCTTCGGAGCAGCGTGGGTGAGGAACGCCGGAAGATCCCGGGGCACGGCAGGGAGGATCGGCCCGATCGCGAGCCACCGGGAAGGGGTGCCATACCCCCCGGCCACGATCCGGCGCGGGGCAGACCGCCCCACCCCAAAAAGCCATAACGGCGACGCCTCCGGTTTTTTCTTTCTTCTGCCGATAGGAAACCCAAGGGAGATGACAGACGGTGGATCGGCTTTCGAACAAGTTGCAGGTCCTCTTCCTGGTGTTTTC
>JAYUUT010000511.1:0-7448 GCA_043754455.1 Myxococcales bacterium | reverse complement strand
GCGAGGAGATCCGGGGCCACGAGCAGCCACGGCGTGGCGGCATCGGGTGGCCCACAGATGATGCGAGACGCTTCTGCTGGGGCGACTGGCTGGGGTGGTGGGTTGTTGGTCGCGGACGCCAAGGGAAACAAATGAAGGGCTTCGGCAGTCAGGACGGCCAGGGTGTCATCGTCGCAAAGCGCAAGGTCACGAATCCTCTGTTCCGTCGAAACGTTCATGGGGGCACGCCCGGTACGCGTGACCTGAATCGTGCGCAATGCCGCCGTGGCTAGGGTCTGGCCCGTTGGCGACAGGACGATCCGTGTGGTCCCAGGGGCAGGAGGGGAGACCGCCATAAACGAGCTACCTCCATCGTCAGAAAAGGAAAGGGCGTCAGGGTAAAGCAACGCGACCATGCCATTATTTGCGACCGCCACATCGCGGACGTCAGCGCGATTGAGCGTAGATCGCCGGATGGGTGGTAGGTCCCGGGCCACATGGATCACGTGGGAGCCGTCGACGACATAGATCCCATCGGGCGCTGCTGCCAAAAGGGGGCGGGCACGGGACGGGGTGGTGCCGTCTGGGGTCCGCCGGGCGCTGCTGGCACGCCGGGCGTTTAAGGTTTTCTCATCTTCGAGCATGTCTTCCGCTTCCGTGGTCTCACGATCCTCGGGCGCTACCCCCAAAAGGTCGAAGATGCGTTCGGCACGCTGGCGATCGGCGATTTGTTCGTCAGACCCCGTTAGCACTGAGGGGTCGTCGTCCCCCCCTATCTTCCCAATCCGCGATCCGTCCCCGTTGAAAAGTTCAACCCGTGGCCCCACCCGCGCCGCCACGACACCGCCCCCTGCAACAATCCGATCCACACGCTGGGTGCTGATCAGGCTGGGGCCGTCAGCCGCAAGGGCCGACGATGGGGCCAAAAAAATGAAGACGATGAGGCGAATCATGGCTGGGTTCTTGGCAAACGGCATGCCACCTTCCCGACGGGAAAAATCGGTCTCGATCCCATGCCAATGCCCGTCCAGACGGATCGTTGTGGTTGCCTCCCCGGACGCGATCGCGTAAGCCGGTCATCACCATGGCAGCCCAAATCATCGACGGTAAGGCGTTGGCCCAGCAAGTGCGCGAGGGCCTGAAGCAGGACGTGCTTGCATTGCGTGAACGGGGCATTGAACCGGGGTTGGCGGTGGTGTTGGTGGGGGACGACCCCGCGTCGCACATTTACGTCCGCAACAAAACCCGGGCCTGTTCCGAAATTGGCCTTCAGACCTTCGATCACCGGCTGCCCGCTGACACGTCCGAGGGGGCGTTGCTGCAATTGGTTTCGCGGTTGAATCAAGATCCCGCCGTCGATGGCATCTTGGTGCAGCTACCCCTGCCGCCACAAATCGACAGCCGCAAGGTGTTGTTGGCGGTTGACCCTGCAAAAGACGTGGACGGGTTTCACCCCGAGAATCTGGGACGGTTGCTTATGGGGGAGCCTCGCTTCGTGTCCTGTACGCCTTTTGGGGCGATGAGGCTTATTGAGGCCAGCGGCACGCGGTTGAGTGGTTTGTCTGCGGTGGTCGTCGGTCGGTCAAACACGGTGGGCAAACCCATGGCGGCCTTGCTGACGGCGGCCGATGCAACGGTGACCCTATGCCATTCGCGCACGGTGGATTTGGCAACGCAGGTAGGGCGGGCTGACATTGTGGTGGCGGCGATCGGTCGGCCAGAATTCATCAAGGGCGCCTGGATCAAGGAAGGAGCGGTGGTGATTGATGTCGGAATCAATCGTCTTTCGGACGGGCGCATCGTGGGTGACGTCGAATTTGGCCCCGCGGCGCAACGGGCCGCGGCGATTACCCCGGTGCCAGGCGGCGTAGGGCCAATGACGATCGCGATGTTGTTGCACAACACGGTGATCTCGGCGCGTACGCGCAGCTAGATTACATACGACTGCGGGCGTCTCCGCGGTTTGCACAGCAGCAACGCCCCCGCCAGGAATAGGACGAGTCCAGAGGCCGCGGGACGCTGCCGGCCTAGGTCGCAACCACATCCGGCGTTTGCGGGCGGTGTTGGGGGGGGCAGGCCCCCGTCGCTGATATGGGGGGCTGGCGGGCCCGGCGCCGGGGGCGTGCCCTCGACGGCATCTGCGACGCGTGGCCCGGGACCTGGCAGGTTGACTCCGACTTCCCCCGCCCAGGTTCGCTGCCCTCGGTTGTCGGTCGCCCTTGCACCGAAAATGTAGGTGCCGGGCCCCACGTCGGTCAGGGTCAAGGTGAAGGGGGCCTGCACGGCCGTGCCGATGGGGCGGCCCGTATCTGTGAACTCGACTTTCACGACTTGCCCGTCCGGATCGCTGACAGTGGCGATGATGGTGATCGTCGCGGGAGACTGGTAGGACGATTTGTCCAGCGACACGGCGACGACGGGTGGCTGGTTGTCGGTTTGAATCACGACGTCGATGGGGGCCGTAACAGTGGACTGTCCTGCGTCGTCAAACACACGTGCGATGATGGGATGATCGAAAAACACGGGCGGCCATCCCAATGGATAGGTGTCCTTGGGGATCGGGTTGTTCCAAGTGTAGATCCAAGGCGGCGCGGTCATCGTGCCCAAAACTTCGCCGCCGTCCCACAGTTCGACCCGGGCAATGCGACCGTCTGGATCTGTGGCGTCGACGGTGAGGGTGACCGATTCGGGATCTTTCAGGGTTGCGCGCACCCCCCCGAAGGTCGGATCGAAAACGCCGCCTGTAGGCGTCAGCGTGGCAATGGGCGGCTGGTTCGGCAGGGGGGCAGGGGCACCCTTGATGATGGTGAACCGGTCGTCGATCTCGCCCGTTTCTCGCAGAAACTTGGCGTCCATGCGGTCGTCGGCCACATCAATCACCACAACCCCGTTGCGATGCAAGGCCGTTACGAAGACGGGGTGGAACATCCCGTAACGTGGAATCTGGCGTATGGCCCCACTGCCCGCTGTGATGTAGACGGCGCCCTGATTGGCCGCTGGTCCGCGGGCAGGTTTTACGTAGGCGCCGCCCTCGTCAGCCCGACCGGTTCCAGCGTTCTTACGCATATCGGCTGTGAAAGTGTTGGTCTGGCCAACGTGGCCGTCGATCAGGTAACTTCGTTCGTATACATGGCTGTGTCCGGTCAGGACTAAATCGACGCCATATTTTTCTAGGAGCGGAACCCAGATCCGCCGCATTTCTGGCATGGACACACTGAAATCCGAATCGTAGGTGCCTTTTGTGTAGGCTGGGTGGTGCCAGAATGCGACAAGCCAGTCCTGGCGGTTGGCGGCCAAATCCGCGTTGAGCCAGGTGTACATGGGGCTGTCGCTGGGCACTAAGGGCGGGGCGGCGCGGTGTTCGTCGAATAATGAATCTAGGCAGACGAAATGAATATTGGCGTGGTCGAACGAATAATAGTGTTCAGTTCCCGACGCGACCCCTCCCGCCTGCCCCCGCGTGGGAAGGTCAAATATCGCCCGGTAGGGAAATTCCTTTGCCACGCTCCCGTCAGAAATATCGTGATTGCCGATGGTTGGCCACACGACGAACCGCCGCAAAAGGTTCGGAAACAGATCAAACACGGCACCCTGGTACTCGTCATCGGTGCCTGACCAATACGCATTGTCGCCCAACATGAGCCATACATCCGTATGGCGACCGCCTGCGTCGGCAAGGTATCTGTCGCGTAAGGACTGGCTGGTCGAGTTCGGCAGTCCCCCATCGCCCATCGCTAGGATGCGCACCGGGCTGCGGGTTCCTGGAACCGGCGCCGTGATGAAGGCGGTCGCAAGATCCCCTCCCGTCAGATGCCCCTTGTCCGTTCCAATGGCGTAGATGTATTTGGTAGCGGGTTGAAGGCCGGTCAGCAGCAGGACGTGTTCGGTGGAGGCCGTTTTTCCTTCAACGCGTGTGTCCAACCGACCTAGCGCGGTGCCGAATCGAACGTAGCCAACCGCTGAGGTCGTCGTGCGAAAATGAATCGTCATTTCCGTTGATGACCCAGACTGTAGGTAGGGGCCGCGCACAAGCCGGGGCTTCTCCGCCGCTGACACCACGTTCTGGGCAAGAAAAATGCTTAGGGCTACGAACCACGGTTTCAAGGCAGCCTCCGCAGGTTGACGATGACGTCCAATCGTTTTTCGGATCGCCAGATTCCCAGCGACACAGTGTCGCCAAAGCGCTTGCCTTGCATGATATAGGACAGTTCTTCGGCGTCCGGCACCGCGGAACCTTCCACATCAACCAGACGGTCCCCCACACGCGCGCCTGCCCGGTGCGCCGCTGATCCTACAAGGATCTGCGTTACCAAGGGGCCGCGCCGATCTTTATCTGGCGTGATTCCCAATCCCAGCCTTGGAAACATGCTGGGAGCTTCAGTGGGGACGCCCCACAAGAATTGTGCGAAAGACGCCCGCACGGGTCCGTTTGGGCGGCCATCCTCGTCCTGGACGGGCACTGTGATGACTGACGAGGTTTGGCCGCGAAACCAAAGCGCTGCCTGCCTTTGCACCCCAAGACCGTAGGCCACATGTCCCTGCCCAATCAACACAACCATGATGGCGTTAGGCGTACCATGATTCAAAAGCGCCTTGGCCGCCTGAAACGCCATGCCAGCGTCCCAGGTGCATTGAGCCGAAAACATTCCCTCCCATGCCGCGTTGGTAAGGGCGTTGTGGGTTCCATCGTCTTCGCCAAAATACGCCCGGAACACGTGGCGGTGGCTTTGGGCGGCGGCGCTGGTCGTGTCCACCTCGCGTGGCAGGTGGGCCCCTTCGGCCGGGGTCAGGCTTTTCCAACCTTGTTTGCGAACCTTGGTTACGATGTCCCGAGGAATGTTGACCCCAAACATCCGGATGCCCCTATCGCGCGTGGCCGTGAATATCTCACGGTACAGCCGGAAATCGAATCCCCAGTGTTTGTGCCAACGCAGGCGTCGCAGCAGTTCGGGCTCTGAACTTTGTCCCGCGGCCCAATCGTCCAGGGGCTGCTGCGCGGTGTTCGGAAGCATCTCTAATCCCACAAGGACCTGGCGACCTCGGTCGTGCAACGCCTCGATCAGACGGCGTTGGGCGCTGTGACTTTCCACGCTTTCGTGATCCTCACCGACAAAGACGATGCGAACGCCATCTAGGCGCGTGGCAAGCTGAGCCGGGCCGAGCACGTCGCCCGTCGATGTGTCGGTGATGCCATCGGTAACCAGGGCCACATGGCGCCCACTGCGCGCCCGATCCCCGACCGCCAGATCTAGGACGCGGGGCGTTTTGTGGGCGCAGGCCAAGGACAGCGCCAGGATGAGGCCGGAACGGATTGTGCGCATGACTACATATTTGTACTCAAGAAACAGGACGTGGGGGCCGATATGTGCAGGGCCAAGTCGGCACCCCCCCCAAAAAACCTACATCCATGAACACCCTGCCCGGCAATTCTGAACTTTGGTCTTTGGTCTTGGCAGCGGGCGAGGGCAGCCGCCTTGCACACCTGACTCAGGAACTGTATGGCGAGGCCCTGCCCAAACAGTTCGCGGCCCTGTCAGGAGACCAATCTTTGCTGCAGGAAACCGTGGCGCGTCTGCTGCCGGTGGTTCCTTCCAGCCGCACGGTCGTGGTCGTGCCCGCCGCCTACGGACGCCTGGCAGAATCCCAACTGGCCCCGTTTGAAGACGCCGACGTGGTTCGGCAGCCCAGAAATGTGGGAACCGGTCCTGGTATGCTGCTTCCGTTGTCCCGAATTCGGGCGTGGGCACCTGATGCCACCGTATTGGTCTCGCCGTCAGATCACCATTATCGCGCACCTCGGCATTTTTTGGACAAGATTCCCGTTGCCATCAAGGCGGCCCGACAATCCACCGCAGGGCTTTGTCTTTTGGGGGTTTCTGCCGAGAAACCGGCCACCGACCTAGGTTGGATTGTCGCTGACAGCGCCGAAGGTGCGCGGGCCGAAGGGGCTGCGGTCGATAGGTTTGTCGAAAAGCCAGCCGCAGCGGCGGCGGCGAAGTTGCATCGGCAGGGGGGCATTTGGAATACCTTTGTGATGGTGGGTACCGTCTCGTCCTTTTGGAAGCTTCTGGCACAGCACCTTCCGGAACAAACCCAACTTTTCGATGACTATGTGGCGGCGATCGGTAAACACAACGAAGCCTCGGTCTTGCGCCGCATCTATGAAATCATCACCCCGGCGGATTTCAGCCGTGATGTCTTGGCCCACGCCCCCGGGTTGCGCGTTGTCAGTGTGGATGGTGCAGGTTGGTCGGATCTGGGAACGCCCGAACGGTTAATGGAAACCCTGGCCGGTACCCCTGCCCTGGCTGCCCTGAAAAAAAGGCTGTCGGCGCGCCCCGTGTCGACGTCCCGGTTCGAAGCCCTACAAGTTCGTCCGGCCGTCTGATCTAGAACATCAGCCCGACGTTGAAAACCAACCGACCGTTCCGGCTGTCTCCCGGGCGCGGATCCAGGGGCCAGGCCCAGCCGAAACTAATGTCGCCGATGGGCAGTCGTAGCGAAATCGGCGCAATCCCGACGCCGTGGCGAAAGGCCGCCGTAGAAAGCCCACTAAAAGAATCGGCCACAACGCCGCTGTCTAAAAAGACGGCGACAAACAAAGGACCCGCCAGGGCAAACTGGAAATCCAGGTTGTGCAAAAGTCGCAGACTTCCGCCCACGGGACGATAGTCGCTGGCAGAAAGCCCAGGCCCCAATTGGATGGGAATCGCTTCGGAACGGGCCCTGTCCAGGTCAAAACCCCGCAACGTAGTGTCGCCGCCGGCAAAAAAACGTTCGACCCGGGGCAACACTGATGCCCCCGACAGCGGGAATCCCTGATCATAACGAACGCTATGGCGGACCGACAGGCGACCCCAGATCGGCATGACCACCAAAGACCCGCTGCGCAGCTTCACGAAGGTGTCGCGGCCCGTGTCGAAGGAAAAGGTCGGCGCAGCCAGAAAGATCGAAGCGTTCACCCGGAAGCCTCGCGATGGCACCAGCGGATTGTCCAGACGCTGCCAGGTCAGTTCCAGTCCCAACGATCCAACGATGGTTCCTAGTCGAACCGATGTTTGGGTCGCATCAGCCCCTCCCCCACGCAGCAGGGGTTCTGTGTGCAGGGTCCGGCGCAGGCTATAGCGGGCGACCGCATCAACCCCCGGATACATTTCACGACCGAGGCCTATCGATCCCCCCCCTGAGCGCACGTCACCTAGGCGAATGGTCTTTTGCTGAAGGTAAGCGCTGGACAGTTCCAGACGGAACAGCGATTCGCCGATACGAGGATCCAGAAAATCCGCTGTCGCTTTTGATTGTGAATTGCCGGCCTCGCCCCGACCAAGGAAGGTCCATCCTTGCCCGAATAGATTGCGATGCTCGTATCCTAAGGCGGCGTAAAACCCAATGGGGAAATCTGAGTTGGGGTCTTTTTGCTCCGTAGATCCCCCTAGACCAGGATGGATGATGCCAAAATGATCGTGTCG
>JAYUUT010000510.1:0-17515 GCA_043754455.1 Myxococcales bacterium | reverse complement strand
CGTAGCTATTGCGAGGAGGAGCAACGCTGCGCTCGGCCCGGATCGTCGGCCGGACTTGACGCTATTTCGAAGACGGTGCACTAGTGATTGAAACGCGCGGCCTTGGCAAGTCGTTCGGTGACACCGTCGCCTTGCAAGGGCTAGATCTACGGGTGGAACCCGGGGAAGTGATGGGATTCTTAGGCCCCAATGGGTCGGGGAAAACGACCACCATCCGGCTGTTGATGGGGCTTTTGCGGCCCACAACTGGCCAGGCAACGATCCTGGGGCGCGACTGCCATGCGGACGCCACGGTGTTGAAGCGCGATGTTGGATACCTGCCCGACGAACCGTTCCTGTATCCGTATCTGTCGGGCCTTGAAACCCTAGAGTTTGTGGCCCACCTGCATGGGTTGCGTGGCCGTGCCGCCTGTATGCGCGCGGCCCAGTTGTGTGAGCGGTTTGGGTTGGGGACTGACGCCCGCGCGTACACATCGACCTATTCCCATGGCACGCGAAAACGGTTGGCCCTAGCGGCCGCGTTGCTACACGAGCCCAAGGTTTTGATTCTGGATGAACCCACAAATGGACTGGATCCCCGCGGCGCCCGCGACATGCGGGAACTGGTTTCAGAACTGGCAGCGGGCGGACGCACGGTGTTTTTGTCGACCCATTTGCTCGATGTTGCCGAACGGATCTGCCACCGGGTCGCCATCGTCAAAGGCGGTCGTCTGCAGGCGATCGGCACCCCCGCTGAATTGCGATCAAAGTTCGCGACGGCGCCTGACACAAGCCTTGAAGATCTGTTCCTTCAGGTAACGGGGACGTGAACCGGACGGATCGTTTCGCCCCTGGGGTTGTGGGGCTGGCCGCGCTGCTGATCGCAACGCGGTTTCGAAGCCTATGGAACAGCCTGCGCCGAGGCCCCCGTCCTGGCCCAGCCCGGGCCCTGGTGTTGCTGGCGCTGTTGGTTCCCGCGACCTACGTGGGTTTGTTTGCGGCTGCATTTTCGACCATTGGCGATGAAGGGGGGCGGGTGGCCCAGGCCACGGTCCTGGCACTGGTAGCCGGGGTCATTACCTTGGGCAGTCTGGCTAGCAAACTTGCCTCGCCGGGGGCCGTGGCCGGCGGCGGCGATCTGGAATTTCTTCTTGTCCGACCTGTGCCCTTGGAAACCATCGTGCTGGCGCGCAGCCTCGCGGGCGTTGCCACGGACATCTTCGATGCCCTGTTTCTGTTCCCCATCTTGCTGTCTGCATCTTTGACCTGGGGTTTGGGGCCGGTGGCTATTGTGACCTGTGTCGTCTCTTCGATGGCGGCGCAAGTGACCGTGTCGGCGCTGGCGCAAGGGATTCAGGTGGTGGCGGCTCGGGTGGTCCCGGCCCGGTGGCACGGAGCTATCAGGACCGCCGCTTCATTATTTTCTGCGCTTAGCCTGGCCTTCATGTGGATGGCCGGCACGGCTGTCCTTAGGGATCCACGGGCCTTTGCCAATCACCTTAAGGCCTGGTCGTCTCTCCTTTCGTTTTCGCCGGTTTGGGTTTTGGTAGCGCCGATCATTAAACTGGGGCAGGGCGCATCAGCCTTGGCCGCGTTGCTGGCGCTTTTCGGCATGACCCTCGCGACGCTTTTGTTGGTCAGGGGACTGGCCATGCGCGCCCGTCGTCATGGGTGGGAGCCGGTGGTCAGTCCTTTCGGATCGTCGTCGCGTTTCGCCCCGTCCCATACAGCCGATCGGCCGTTGTCCCTGTTTCGAAAGGACTTCCGGCTTTTATTGCGTGACCGATCTCGGCTGGTGACCCTCATAGCCTTACCTATGATCTTCGTTGGGCTCCAGATATTCGGCAGTGCCGGCCTAGATTGGGTTATCCGGACACCGACCCGGATCGCACTTCTGGCCTATTCCTTGGCCGCCTACGCGGCAACGTTCGGTCCGCTCGGTCATCTGGAATCGGAACGGCGCGCGTTCTGGATCCTGCGTTCAGTACCCGTGCCGATTTCGCGGCTGATGTTCGAAAAATCGCTGTTCTGGGCTGTATTCCTGCTGGGTTTGGTCGCAGCCACATACGGAGGCCTTTTGGCTGTGGCGCCTGCGGTACGGACGATGGCCATGCTGGGGCCTGCGGTTCTGGTGGCGTTTGGCGCCCTGATGGCGTCATTCCTGGCGGTGGGGTTGGCCTGTGGGGCTGCCGACCTTTCGGATGACAGCCGCAACGCGGTGGGGGTGGGGACTGCGTACACCTTCATGCTGGTTGCGGGCCTTTTCAACATCGCAATTATCGAACGGGGCGAATTCCAGTTTCGCGCGTTGGCATTGTTCGGGCTTGCGACGGGTGTCGTCTGGCGGGTGGGAATCTTGCGTGTTGGGGACGCCCTTGATCCTGACTGGCGACGCCGTGCCGATTCTCCTGCAACCGGGGCCCTGTTGGCCGTGCTGGTCTTTCTGGGAGGGCGCGCAACCCAGCGGGTGGCGGCAATTGGCCTGGATACCGGCGGCACAGATGGTGTGCAACTGGGATGGACAGGACTGCTGGCGGCGATCGCTGTCATCGCCTGTTTGAAACGAAACATTTTTCATCGGACGGGGCGAATGCCCCTGAATTGGCGTGGCGTCGCGGCGGGGCTGGCTTGTGGCGCTGCGGGCTTTGGGCTGATGCGAACCCTACCTATGGGGGCCCCCCGTGCGCCATGGTTGCTGCTGGTCAGTGCCCTGACACACGAACTTGTTGTGCGGGGCCTATTTCAGGCGCGATGGGTGGCGATGGGGCCGCGGCGACCGTTTCACCAGATCGGGGCCGTCGTCCTGTCATCCGTGATGGCGTTCCTGGTAAGTGATGGGCCCGATCTGAAAGTCGCCGCTGTAACCGCTGTCTTTCCAGCCGTGGCGTGCGCCCTGTGCAGGACGCCCCTAGCAGCCACCGTATCGGCCATCGTCGCGCGGGGGCTGATCACGGCTGGGATATTCTTTCACTGAACCTTCAACACGCAGGAGCCGCCCTGGACCCCATCGACGCAGCGACCTGAGGGTCCGCAGTCCAGGTCGGTCTGGCAGCGGCGGGGCGCACAAAACGTGGCATCGGCGCCTGCGCCCTTCACGCTGAACCCCATTGATCCCATGCCATCAGGGGGCACGCAGGCCAGCAGCGGATCCTCACGACATGAAAACGAGGGCGTGCAGGGGCGGATGCACAGCTTCCGCGTTCCGAAATCCGCACACGATGTGCCAGGCGGACAGGGCCCGCTTGTGCAGTCAAGCGAACACATGGCCATCGCCCCCAGATCCGCGCACAGTCCCGTGGCGCACGGATCGTTGGCGACTTTGCCGTTGGTAGACCGGCAGGCGGCACCAATGTCTAAGGGATAGTCCGCAAAACACGTACGCCGCCATACGCCCATAGATCCCCGTTCGGGTAACAGCCGACACCGTTGACCCGGCGTGCAGGTTTTGTCCTCAACACATTCAGGCAGGCACAGCGGGCGCCGCCACGGGGCTTCTTGGGTGCCGACTGCCGACAGATCCACGCAGGCCGTGCTGGAGGGACAGATATCGGTTGCGCACGGGCGACTACAAATCCCGCGCGTGAAGGCCGCGTTGCATTTCCCCGCCGAGCCGCAGACACAGTTCAGCCCCATGAGGCATTGGCTGTCCACATCACAGGATCCGCCGATCGGATTTCCGGTCACCACCACGAAGGCTTTTTTGATCCGCTGGGTTGTGTTTCCCCCGCCCACCCCCAACAGCGACACATCGTAGGTGCCAGGCAAGGTGAACGTGTGCGACGGGGTCGGGTCGGTGGGCTTGTCCTGCCCATCGCCAAAATCCCATAGGAAACGACTGACGCTTCCGGTCCCCAACGCGACGAAGGTCATGGTTAGGGGCGCGGTTCCTCGACATTGGTCGCCCGCGGGATCTAGGTTGGGACATGCCGTCACCGTGAAATCCACTGCCAGCACCGATCCCTGGGCTTCACGCCCCTGAGCATCCAGGGTCGATCGAAAAGTGGCGTCGGGCTTCTGCACCTGCATGTTATCCCCACGGCACGCGGAACCCCAGAGGGCAATCCCCCAAACAATCGCAGGCATACTGGGTCGGCGGGCCATAGGCAGAACGAACCGCCGAGCGTAGCATCCATCAAAAGGCCATAAAAGCCGCAGCAGACCTTGGTCCGGCGTCTGCGCTATTGTCCAACCGGTGCTGAAGCCCCGCCTTGTCGCCTTTGTGCTGTTGTTTCTTGCCCTGATGAGCGTTTCAGCACAGGCGGTGGCACGCCCTGTGCGGCGGCTGTTTGAGCCCACGGATCTTCAGCTTGAGGAACCAGGGATCTCCCAGGTCGATTTGCAGTTAGGCTTGCTGCGGGGACGTGGGCCTTATCGATTGTCAGTGCCTGACTTCGAAATGGATCTGGGGATTTCTCGGAACCTTGAGATTGACTTGGACGGTGCGGTTGCGATCGAAGGTTCGCAGGACGGCGCATTTTCGTTCGGGCGTTTGGCGCCTGACAACTTGTGGACGTCCGCGAAAATCGGCCTTCTGGATTTTCGGGATCAGGCAACTGGAACAGCTTGGGCTTTCGGGCTGCAAGGGGGCCCGAAGCTCCCAACCGCCCGGGGCAGTAGAGGTGTCGGCGCCGAGGGCCTATTGCTTGGGGCGCTGCTTTTGGGGCGTACGTCCTTGGTACTCAACATGGGGGGCCTCATCGACCCAGGTTCTGACGACGGTGGTACGCGTGCGCGTGGGTTCGAGGGCGGTTTTGACCTTTCGAAGACCTTGGATTCCGCTGCCCAGTGGACCCTAACCGCTGAGGTAGGTGGGGTGTACTTTCGAAGCGACGATTTGCATCAGCTGGCGGGAACCGTTGGCCTTTCATGGGCACCGAACGATCTGGTCGAACTTTCCTTGGTAGGTCTCGCCGGCTTTCTGCAAGGGAGCGATCGGTACGGATTTCTCCTTGGCGTGTCGCGAAAGCTGCGGATCTGGCACTAGCCCGTCGGGCCAATGTGGAACGCCGCGGACTTAGGCCGCGCCTGTCATCCATACGATAGACAGCTACCGTCGTCAGACCGAACGACGTGTGGCGTTCCCCCGGCTTGTATTACCCTGGGTCGATGCAGGACGTACGGGTGCAGTTGTTGTGTTGCCTTGCCGTGATCACAGCGACCGGCGCCTGTGCTGCCGCCGACCAAACCACAGAGGACGCCGTCTCGGTGGCCATCCGGGTGGACGGCGGGGCCGACGCGTTGGTCCGTCCGAATGAGGACGCTATGTCGATGCAGTCAGCATCGGCTGATGTCGGGGCTGATGCTGCGGCTGACGCCGCCTTTTCCGCACGAGATATGGCGATCGGGGGCGACACCACGCAGAGCGACGCTGGTCCTGTTATTCCCGTCAAAGAGTTCAGCCTGGTTATTCCCGTCAAAGAGATCATAGGTGGGGTCGGACCGGCTAACAACGCCAAGACGAACCCCAATGGTGGCTATAAAAGCACTCTTAACAACATCGCTGAGTTCAAGTACCCCGCCACGCATGGCAACCAATGGGGCCCGACCGCGATTGTCAACGATCACAGCTAATGGGATTCACCCGAGGGGCTTAAGGCCACTCATGTACCGCCTCCCGATCCCCAAGGGGGCTCGGCGCTGCTGTGGCCCGCGCCGGGTGAATGGTTTTCCTACCAAATTGACCTGCCGTCTGCGGGGGCCTACCAAGTGATGACGCGTTTCTCGTCGGGGTGGGGACCCGATGGACCCGTGGTCATTCACATGCGGATCGATGACGTTGACGGTGCTCCCACGACGTTGAAGCCCGACGATCCTAAGCTGTGGACGGACAAATTCTATCAGGTGGCGGGATGGTGGGGGCATTCATTGGTGAACTGTACCGGCGCGACCGGCTGGGCACTGACGCCGGGAAGGCACGTTCTAAAGATTTTCATCGACACCTTCGCTCGGGGAACCGGAGATCTGCACGGCAACCTCTGGATCCACTATTTTAAGTTGATAAAGGTGAAATGACCTACTTGCTCGAAACGACCCACAGGACGTTTTTCGCGCTTTTACAAGCAGCCTAAATTTCCTATGCTGGGGGCCCCACCAACCTTCACGGAGCCCCATGGCCAAGTCCCTGACCCCTTTTTTCAAGAACATCCCGAACATCCGCTACGAGGGTCCTGACAGCGACAACCCGCTGGCCTACCGCTATTTCGATGCGAAGGCCAAGATCCTTGGCAAGCCCATGAAGGATTGGATGCGAAACGCGGTTTGTTATTGGCATACGTTCCGCGGAACGGCGCTGGACATTTTTGGACCGGGCACGCTGGTTCGCCCCTGGGAGGACGGCACCAACTCGCTTGATATGGCGCTGAAACGAACGGAGGTCGTGTTTGATTTCATCACCAAACTGGGTATCGAATATTACTCGTTCCATGATCGCGACGTGGCGCCCGAAGGCGACAATGTCCGTGAAACCAACAGCAACCTGTGGGCCGTCGCGGAAAAACTGCAATCGCTGCAGAAGGCCACTGGGGTAAAATTATTGTGGGCGACCGCGAACATGTTCAGTCACCCACGTTTCAGTCAAGGCGCGTCCACCAGCCCCAACGCCGACGTGTTTGCGTATTGCGCAAACTCGGTCAAGGAAATGCTGGATGTCACCAAGTTCCTAGGTGGCGAAAACTACGTCTTCTGGGGCGGCCGTGAGGGCTACAACAGCTTGCTCAACACCAACATGGGCCGGGAAGCCGACCACGCCGGTCGTTTTTTCCATATGGCCGTCGACTACGCCAAGAAAATTGGCTTCAAGGGGCCGTTCCTTATCGAACCAAAAGCCTGCGAACCAACCAAACACCAATACGATTTCGACAGCGCCACGGTCTTGGGTTTCTTGCGTAAATACGGGCTGGAAGAACATTTTAAGCTGAACATTGAACAGAACCACGCGACTTTGGCGGGCCATGATTTCTGCCACGAATTGGCGGTGGCCGAAGCCAATCAGGCGCTCGGGTCGATCGATTCGAACCGTGGCGACGTGATGAATGGTTGGGACACCGACCAGTTCCCCAACGACTACCGTGAATGCGCCCAGGCCTGGACCATTGTTTTGAAGAACAAAAACGGGCTTGGTTCGGGCGGTCTGAATTACGACGCCAAGGTGCGCCGCGACAGCCACGACGTGGAAGACATGTTCTTCGCCCACATCTGCGGCATCGATACCTGGGCCCGCGGCCTCCGCATCGCTGAAAAGATTATCAAGGACGGCAAACTCAGTGCTTTTGTCGACGATCGCTACGCCAGCTACAACCGCGGCGTGGGCCGCAGCATCGAACGGGGTTCGGCCACCTTCGAATCTTTGCAGAAATACATCATTGGCAAGGGCGAGGTGGCGCCGACCGCTTCGGCCCGCCAGGAATACCTGGAAAATCTGCTTAACAAATATTGCTGATCATCCGGGCCCGTCGCATTAGAACGGCGGGCCGCGGGGCGCAAAGATGGGATAGACTGCGGCACCAGATGCCACAGCTAAATCGATTTGTCGTTTTCGTCCTGGCGATCGGCGCTTGCGCCTCCCGATCGCCCCGCGCACCGGTTGCCTCCGCCCTGTCTGCGGCCCGGCTGCGCTGCGAAGGCTTGGTGGAACCGCTGGGCATCGACGTTCGCATCCCTCGGCTGTCCTGGAACCTGACGGCTGACACGGCGGGCGAGGGCACGACGGCGTTTGAAATCGATGCTCGCGATCCGTCTGGGGCTGTCGCGTGGGCCTCGGGAAAGGTCACGGGGCCCCAAACCCTGCAGGCCGAATGGTCAGGGCGGGTTTTGGTTTCGCGTGAACGAATTACCTGGAAGGTTCGCGCCTGGGACAATCACGACCGCCCCGGGGCTTGGAGCGCGCCTGCCCATTTCGAAATGGGATTGCTCGACCCGGCGGACTGGAAGGGGCGGTGGGTGGCAGGCGCTGCGTCTCAGGACTACGCCAGTCATCTGCCCATGGCCGATGCAAAGACCCGCTGGATTTGGGGCGACGGTGCTGAACGCCGCCCTCGGTATTTCCGGATGGTGTTCGATTTGCCTTCAGGACGGACCACCAAATCGGCGCAGGGCACAGCCGCCGCAGGTGATCGTTTCGTTTTGTGGGCCAACGGCCGCGAGGTGGCGCGCGGGGCGGGGACGGGAATCTTGTCCCCGGTGAATCTTTCCTTGCAAGCCGGTCGGAACGTTGTGACGGCGCAGGTCGATCCCGGGGCGGGCCCTGCCGGTCTTTTGTTGCGCGTGTTGATTGAATACCAGGTCGGACCGCCGACGGAATTGCGGTCGGGGCGCATGTGGAAGACCAGCCTGACGGCGCCCCCCGGCTGGCAAGGGCCCGCGTTCGACGATCGTGATTGGGTTGCCTCTAAAGAACTCGGGGGCCGAAACGCCGCTCCTTTTGGTCGAACGGTGCTGCCCGCACAGGCGCTGCCTGCCCCCTTGCTGCGAAAGACATTCACCATCAAGAAGAAGGTGGTGTCTGCCCGGGCGTATATCTCGGGCCTTGGTTATTTCGAACTGTATTGCAATGGGCAACGTGTGGGCGATCATGTTCTGGACCCGGGGTTCACCCGTTATGACCGGCGGGTGTTGTACGTCACCCATGATGTGACGAAGGCGTTGGTCGCGGGGGACAACGCCGTGGGGGTCATTCTAGGGAACGGGTTTTTCAATACCCATTGGCGGGATGCCTGGGCGTTTCAGGACGCGCCATGGAAGATGACGCCGCGGCTGACGGCGCAGATCGAAGTTTTGTACCAGGACGGAACCCGTGACGTCGTGGTGACGGATGACAGTTGGCAGGCCAGCACCGGCGCTTTGGTCTTTGATGGGGTTCGCAACGGGGAAATATTCGACGCGCGTCTTGATAAACCGCGATTCAGCCATGCCGATTTTGACGCTCGATCGTGGCCCCGGGCGCTGCCGGTCCCGGGCCCCAAGGGCGTTATGTCCGCGCAGATGGCGCCCCCCATCCGTGTGACCGAAACGATTCGTCCTATCGCTGTGACCCAGCCCCGTCCCGGCATTTTTGTTTTCGACATGGGTCAGAACATTGCGGGTTGGGCGCGTTTGCGGGTCAGCGGGCCTGCGGGCACAACCGTACAATTGCGGTACGGCGAACGTTTGCACAAGGACGGCCTTTTGGATCAGGCCGTGATTTCCGCGCACGTTCAGCAGGGCCCCTTTCAGACCGACACCTATGTCCTGCGCGGCGATCCGAAGGGGGGGCAAGAAACCTGGGAACCGCGTTTTGTTTATCACGGCTTCCAGTATGTCGAAGTGTCGGGATTTCCCGGCACGCCCACCGTGGCCAGCCTGGACGGTCGCGCTGTGAATACGGATTTTCCACAGATCGGACAGTTTGATAGTTCAAACGTTCTTCTGAACCAGATCTACCAGGCAACTATTCGTTCCTATCGAAGCAATTTTCACAGCATCCCTACCGATTGCCCCCACCGCGAAAAAAATGGCTGGATGGCCGACGCCCATCTGTCCACTGAATTGGCGATGTTCCTGTTCGATAACGGCCCCGGGTACAGCAAATGGGTTCGCGACATCACCGATGAACAACGATCCGATGGCGCGCTGCCGGGCATCGTCCCCACGGCGGGCTGGGGCTATGATTGGGGCAATGGGCCCGCGTGGGACAGCGCGCTTTTGTTGGTTCCCTGGTACATGAACCTATATCTGGGTGATACCCGGATATTGACATCCAACTATTCGGCCTTCAATCGCTACGCTTCGTATTTGGATGGCGTCGACTATCGGAAGAAAAATCCGTCGGGGTGGCTCGGGGACTGGGTGCATTTGAAACAGCAAACACCCGAGGCCGTGACACACGCGGGGTTCCAGGCGCGCGATGAAGATATCTTGGCGCAAACGGCCCGTCTGCTGGGAAATCAGACCGAGGCCAATCGGCATCAGGCCGTGGCGTCGCGGGTGCGGAAGGATTTTCAAACTCGACTGTTGGGGGCAGACGGCAAGATTTCCACCGGCAGCCAAACGGCCCAGGCCTGTGCCCTGTTTGAACATCTGGTGGACGCCAAGGCTGCCCCAGCCGTCCTCAAATCCTTATTGGAAAATCTGCAAGGGCAGGGCGGTCATTTGGAAGCCGGTGTGCTCGGCACCAAATGCCTTCCGTGGGCGCTAACCGCAGCGGGCCGCGCGGATCTCGTATATCGCCTCGTCAACCATAGGGATTTCCCGGGCTGGGGCCATTGGTTTGATCAAGGCGCCACCAGCCTTTGGGAAGATTGGATAGGCAATGATTCGCGAAACCACATTTTTCTAGGCGACATCACCGCGTGGTTTTTCCGCGCGCTGGGTGGCATCAACCCTGATCCGTCAGAACCTGGGTTTGCGCATGTCATTCTGCGGCCCGAAATCGTGGGTGACCTAACCCATGCCAGCGCGGAAACCCTTTCGGTTCGGGGACGAATTGCCAGTGCCTGGCGCCGTGATGGAAAGACCCTGCAATGGACCGTCGTATTGCCCGTTGGCGCCCGCGGGTCGGCCTTCGTACCCGCCGCCACGCGCGCAGCGGTGACAGCCCCCGGGGCGACTTGGCTGCGACAGGAAGGTGACCGGCAGGTGTTCGCGGTCGGTGCAGGCACCACGGCGTTCGTGGCCACCATGCCGTGAAGGTCTGGTTGCGACGACGATGCCGATACATTGGCAAACCCAGCCGCGCCGGGATACAGTCCCCGTTGTATGGGCGTTGATTCAGACTCTGTCGACGATCCGCGTTTTCGCGCGTCCACCGTCACGCGCCTGCTGAGCAATCTGCCGGTGGTGGCATGGGCCGTGGATCAGGATCTGAAGTTCACGTTCTCAGCCGGGGCTGCCCTATTGGCCTTGGGCCTTCGCCCCGGGCAGGTGGTGGGCTCGTCGCTCTACGAATTTTTGGGCACCCAAGATCCTGAACATCCCGCGATTGCGGCGCATCTTCAGGCGCTATCAGGACGCAGCGCTGAATTTGAATTGGCCAATGGGGGGCGGATCTTTTCGTCGCGGGTTGAACCGGTCGACCTGAACGCCTCCGATCCTATCGGGGCTGCGGTGGGCACAGCCGTCGATGTGACTCATCAACGCATGGTGGATCGATCGCTTCACGAACGTGAGGCGGAAGTGCGCGAACTCCGACGCCATGAAGGTACAGGGCGCCTTACCGGGCCTTTGGTCCAGGAACTGACGGGACAGCTTGGTTCTGCCCTAAGCACGCTGTCCCAGTTGCGCGCCACCCTGGCAGCGCGTCCCGGCGGTGACCCGTCCGTCGATCGAACGGTCGAATCCGCACTGCGGTCGGTGGAACGCGCGGTCGCGATCTGTACCCAATTGGTAGGCATCAGCGCCCCCGCTGTGCGGGAAGAACTGGGTGGGGGCGAGACCATCTTGGTGGTCGATGATGAATCGACTGTCCGGGGGTTTGTCCGCACCGCCCTGGAACATCTGGGGTATCGCGTTCTTGAATCCGAACAAGGCACCCAGGCGTTGATCGTCGGGGAATCCTATCCGGGCGACATCCACCTGCTCCTGACCGATGTTGTCCTACCCGGGATGAATGGACCACAACTGGCTGCCCGTATGGCGCCGCTGCGCCCCGAAATGCGGATTCTTTATATGACGGGGTATGCGGACAATGCGGTGGTGAATCGGGGCGTGCTGTCGGCGGGGCAGCTTCTGCTTGTGAAGCCGTTCACCACCTTAGGGCTTGCCCATGAGGTCAAGAAGGCCCTTCGCAGCTAGGCTTCCGGTTCCCCTTGCTGCTCCCACTCGCTCTTTTGGTCTGGATCATGGCCGCCTCGCCGTCTGGGGTCTTGACCCTGTCGGGAGACTCAGTTTGCCCTAGCCCGGCGGAAGTGCAGGATCGCTTACGACCGCTTTTGCCGGCCGACGACGCGCCCGCTGGTCGTGCGGTGACCTTGCGACGAAACCCAGATTCGTTGTTGATCGAGCTACGCAATGGCAGCGGATCTCTCCTGGCCGATCGCCGCATTCCCGCCGCATCTACAACCTGTTCCAACCTGGCTGTCGCCACAGCGGTGGTCGTCGCGACCTGGGAGGTAGAACTGCGGGGTCGTGGTTCAGTTGAACTGTTCCTTGAACGCCCCGCCCCTGTTTTGCTCGTGCCCCCTGCAAACGTGACGGGGTTTGCGGCGATGATGTCGATGTCGACGGCCAACGATTCCAGGGCGGGTGCCCTGTCCCTAGACCTGGAAACGGGTCACAACGGGGCGCTGTTTCGGGCGTTGTTTTCTATCCTCGGCGTCAGTTCACACGAACGGTCGTTGGAAACCGGGCGGGCTATGTGGCGACGGGCGGGGGTGGGGGTAGGGCCCCGTCTGGTTTTGGTTGATGCGCGAATCCGGCTCGATGTCGCCGCGCAGGCCTGGGCGTCCTGGCTGATGCTGCAAGGGCAAGGGTTTGGCCAGGACCGGAGTGACGCGGCCTTCGACGCAGGCGTGTCATGCGGGCCCCGGCTGGGCGTCCGAATCGGTGGCATTCACGCCCTGATTGGCGCTACCCTCATCTTGTGGCCAACAACCCGCCACCTGGAGGTCACCGGGGGGATGGCGCGCCAGGACATTCCAAGGATTCAGACCCTGTTCGGCGGGGGCCTGCAGCTGAACCTATACCGTTGAAACGTTTTGATGACCCGGCGTCACTTATCAACCAGGACGAACCGGTGCTGCCTCAAATTAAAAGTTCCGCCGCGGATCGGGCCTGGCCGCTATCGGTTGTGCCACCGCTTCCCCGATCCGACATGGAAAAGCCGGCCCGCCCTACCTTCGCGCGGCTTTATCAGGATCATGCGCGTCAGGTGGTCCGCTGGGCGACCCGCCTCGGGGGCCCCGGAATCGAAGCCGAAGACATCGTCCAAGAAGTTTTCCTGATTGCCCACCGCCAGCTTGACCTCTTTCGTGGCGACTCGCTGCCTTCCACCTGGCTGTTTGGGATTACCCAAAACGTCGTCCGCCACCGCCGCCGCAAGGACACCTTGCGCCGCTGGCTGCTAGCCACGTCCATCCGTGAAGGCGAACCGCCCATAGAACGTCCCACGCCCATCGAAGAAATCGAACGCCGTGAATCGACGCAGCTTGTGTACCGGGCGTTAGATGGTCTGCGCGACAAATATCGATCGGTTTTTATCCTCTTTGAAATCGACGGCCTTTCCGGCCCGGAAATCTCGGCCTTGACGGGGCTGCCGCCGACCACATTGCGGGTTCAACTGTTTCGCGCCCGGGCTCTTTTCGAAACGCGGCTGCGCGCGCTGACTGCCAAGGGGGGGCGTTCATGATCCGCCAACCGCCCCCGCCGCACGAACCAGATTTTCTGGGTCCGCGTCTTGTGGACTTGGCACCGAAAGGCCAATCCGCGCGTTTCCTGTCCGCCGTTGGCCCCCACCGACAGGTGTCTACCGAAACGCTCGCCCGCCTTGAGCACCGGATTGTGGGGCGTCTGGAACGCCAGCCCCGACATCGTGGGATAAAATGGTGGGCGCTAATTTCGTTGGGGGTTGCTGGGGCCGCAGGCGCCACGACGGTTGCAAGCCGGGTTTTCGATTTTCCGATTTTTGAACGCCTGCTGCAAAAAGGATCCGTTGAAAATCCCGTGCGTCGCCGGGCGGTTCGAACTGTGGCCGTGGCGCCGCCAGGGCCACAAATCACGCCGATCTCGACCCCCGTCCCTGTCGTCGTACCCCCCGAACTTCCTGATCGCGTCGCCGCACCTCGCCCTGAGCCTGGGCGCGTGCGCACGAAATTCAAAGTCGAGGCGGTGCCGCGACCCGCCGCTGTCGTCGCGGCTGCCCCCGCCGTCGAACCGCCCCCGTCTGGGCTGGCCGCCGAATCGGCCTTGCTGGAAACCGCGCTTCGTCATCTGCGAAAAGATCGTGACGGCGCCCGCGCTCTGGCCGCGCTTGACGACTACCGCCGCCAGTTTCCTTCGGGTGAATTGGTGCACGAGGCGCAACGGACGCGCGTCGAGGCCTTCCTGCTGCAAGGCCAGTCGCGATCGGCCCTGGACATGCTGGACGGTATGACTTTTGGTGGGTCCGTCCGCGACCTGGATCTGCTGGTTATGCGTGCAGAATTGCGCGCCGAAGGTTCCCGTTGCCCCGAGGCGATCATGGATTTCACGGCTGTTCTGGCCCATGCCGGGGTCGGTGATCGTGCCGCTGAACGTGCGTTGTTTGGCCGCGCGTCGTGCCGATCGCGAACCTCCGATCAGCCGGGTGCTCGGTCGGATCTCGATCTGTATCTGCGCCGTTTCCCTGAAGGCAAACGGGCCGCACAAGCCCGTAGCGCCCTTTCGCGCTAGTCTGTTGGTCTGCGTGTTTCGGCGTTTTTGGCTTCTCGCGCATATCGCGATGGTCGCTTCGGTGGCCTGCACGGCGGATCACGTTCTGGGTGAACTGACCTCACCCTTTGTGGCGGTGGGATCCCCGTGTGGGGCTTTTGTTGCGGGGGACGATTTCCCCATCTGCGCCGCCACTTATCTGTCGGGCAAGGGCAACGAACCCACTGCCGCCGTTGCGATTGGCGCTGATCGCGCGGTCGTGGTTGGTGGATCCATGGAAGGCCAAGATTTGGGCGCCACCACCACTAGTTTCCCGGTCAAGGGCACCGGCGTAGGAACCGTCGTTCGTCTGCGCGCCGATGGCCGCGAGGTTCTGTCCGTGTCGCGGTTGGGCGACAACCTGCTGGATCTGAAGGTTGCCCCGACCACGGGATCTATTGTTGTTCTGGGTACACCTTTCGGGGTTGCGGCGCTGTCGGCTGATGCCAAGACCCTGTTGTGGCAAAAACCGCAGGCCGGGGTTCGTTTGGCGGTTGCCCCGGATGGCCTGGTGGCGGTCCTAGAAACCAGCCCCGCCCAGGTGACGTTGCTTGATGCGCGCGGGGCCCCGTTGCTGCGATTCCCGGTTCCGGGCGATGGGGTTGTGCCCAGCGACATCGCGGTTCATGGACCGACCCAAACCATCATTGTTACAGGGCAACAGCCGGCGGGCGCCACCCCTCAGCCCTTGCTTCTGGGCCTAGATTTCAAGGGCAACGTGAAATGGCGTAACTACGCCTGGTCTGAAAATGAATTGCGCGCGAAGAATCTGGTCGCGTCCACCCGGGGCGTGCGGGTGGTTCTAGGGGCCGATGATCGTTTGTACTACGTCGGTGAAAGCCACGGAGGCAATACCACCCACGGAAAGGATCCCCGTGATCTCGCGGTGAATGCGTCGGTACAATCGCAAGACGCCTACGATTCGCCTTACGACACCGCCCAGTACATCCTGTTTTGGGGTCGTTTTCGTCCCGACGACGGTCGATTCGAAGGCGGCGAATTTCTGCTTGCGCGTGCGATGATGAAAGGGCCGGGTGGGACCGGGGCGTCCGTGCATCCCGAATCCATCGCCGCCGATGAAAAAGGCAACGTGATTGTCGGGGGAACGCTGGACTGTTGTGTTCAAGGGTACAGCCGAAAAACCCTTCGGGGCGTGTCAGTCGCGCCAGGTGATTCGGATGCGTTCGTGACCCTATTTACAGCCGATGGGCGCCGTCGTTTGGCCTGGACAACGTTTGGCGCGCCCGCCACATCGAATGGGGTGGCGTTGCGGGCGGGCGTGGGGGCGGTGGTTTCGTTGCAACCGCGCGCCAGCAGCGACAAGGCCCGGCTGTTCACGGTTGACGCCGTTCAGGCGGCTCCGGGAGGCGGCGATTCGGATATCCATCTGGTGGTTTTCCCCGCGCCTTGATGGCGATCAGACGGCGCTGACCCAGATCCAGGCCACCTCCAGATAACGGCCTTCCAGCGACCCGGCCGTCGTTGGATAGTCCGGCGGCAGGCTTCCCAGTTCCATCAGCACGCCCCGCCGACCCGCCCGGGCCATGCCGTCCTGGACATAAGTCATCACAGACGGACCCTTGCGCGAATTGGCCGAAACCCACAACGCGCCGCCTGACGTGGGCAATAAACGGGCGGCCCGCGCGATCAGGTCGGGGTAGTCACGTTTCATGGTCCACTGTGAAGCGCGGGCGCCTGAGACCGTGGGTGGATCCAGAATGATCACGTCGTAAGAGATCTGATCTGCGTGGAGGTTATCCAGGTATTTGCGCACGTCCGAGGTTTCAAACGCAAAACGGGGATCCTGGGGATCCAGTCCCGACAGGCGAAAGTTTTCTTTCGTCCACGCCAGCACGCCGGCTGAAAGATCGACAGAGGTCACCGCGCTGGCCCCCGCCCGTGCGGCCGCAACCGACAGCGCGCCTGTGTACGCGAAGGTGTTCAGCACGCGACGGCCTTGGCAAAACCGGCCCAAGCCGCGGCGATGTTCACGCATATCCGTAAAAAGCCCTACGTTCAACGCCCCTAACAAATGAACTTCGAAGGGAACGCCCAATTCCCGCACCACCAGTTTTTCTGGCGGACGTTCACCAATGACTTCGTCCTTGTTTGATTTTTCCTGGGGATCTTTGGCCCGGACCTTCAGCACCACGCCGCGAATCGGGGTTGGCAAAATCTTGCTCTCTGCCAGCACCGCATCGGCCAGGCCCCGGGCCAGGCCCAGCAGGCCCCGCCCGGGCGCACACACCACGGCGAAAGGACCATAGATATCGACGGTCAGCCCCGCCAGGCCATCGCCGTCGCCGTTGACCAGCCGGAATGATTCGTCCGGCCCTGGCAAACCGGCCGCCTGCCGAAGCGCCAAGGCCGATCGGACGCGCGCGCGGAAAAACAGCCCGTCAAAGGCCCGGATGCCCGGCCCGCCCCAGATGCGAAGGACCCCATTTTCGGGGTCGGCGACAGCGGACGCCGCCGGATCATTGTCTCGATCCACAAGGCGCACCGGACGCCCTGGTTCAAGACCTGGCGCGTCGGCCAGATCATCCAGTAACAGAAACACCGCGCCGTCATCCAGCCGGGCCTTTGCTGTGTCCGGGATTTTAACTGTCAAAAATGCCATGAAAGGCAGGGGACCATAGCAGCCGCGGACCTGACGCGCGTCACTGTCGCTGCGCGGCGTCCGCGAAACTAACCGCCAATGTGGCGATAACGCTTGCGAAACCCAAGGTCAAAGCGCTATCCATGGGGGGATTTATGGAACCCACGGGAAGAATTCTTGCCCTAGAAGCGTCCCCTGGCGGTCTAACCGAGCAGTTAAATAAGGAGAGGTTTATGTCGCGTTCGACCACGAGGCCCTCGGTAACGACGTTTGTCGGGCTGCTAACCGCCTTCGTTGCGGCGTTTATTCCCGTGATTTTATCATCGGGAACGGCGTTTGCGCAGGGTGGGGAAACCGGCAGCATCGTCGGGTTCGTCATCGACCAAAACAGCATGCCGATTAAAGGCGTGAAGGTTGTCGCAAAATCCCCGACCCAGATCGGCGGCAGCAAGACGACGTATTCCGACGACGAGGGGGCCTTCCGGTTTAAGGGCCTGTTGCCGGGGACTTTCGAAATCGTGGCGTCGGCGCCGAAGATGAAAACGATCAACCAGCGTGACATTCGCGTCGGCGTCAACG
>JAYUUT010000509.1:0-4055 GCA_043754455.1 Myxococcales bacterium | reverse complement strand
CGCACGTGATGGGCGCCAGCAATGGCGCCCGCGATGGACGCCTGCTGCAGTTTATTGTCGAGAAACTTGCCCGCGTAAAACTGGGCCCCGCTGTGGGAGAACTGCACGATGATCGGCGCTTTGGCCTGTCGTGCGGCCTCGAGCGCGGCGTTCGTCGTATGCGATCCGATGACGTTTACGGCGGGCAACGCACACTTGGACTCTTTGCAATAAGCAAAAAGTTCGTCGAGGGCGGCTCCAGTGACGATTCCGGGCTTCAGCGAAAAGGGCGTGGTCATGGCCGCCTTTTATCAGGGCTTTTCCTGATCGGCCAGCCCGCGGATGATCAGAGGTCCCTGATGCGTCGCTAAGAGATGCCTTACAAAGACTGGTCATCCGTTCAGCTATACTGCCAGGTCGCCCATGCCGACCACCCCACCCCCTTACGTCGAACTGCGCGCCCGATCCGCCTTCAGTTTCTTAGAAGGGGCGTCCTTGCCCGAAGATCTGCTGGCCCAGGCCGCACGCCTCGGATACAGCGCCATGGCGTTGTCCGATCGGGATGGCGTCTACGGCGCGCCACGTTTTTTTCGCGCCGCCCGCGGCACCGGCGTGCGCCCCTTGGTGGGCGCTGAAATTTCGCTTACGCAAATCGACCGGCGCCTGCTGCTGCTGGTTTCGGATCGCCGGGGGTATCACAACTTATGTCGCCTGTTGACATCTTCAAAGGCCGGTAGTCCCAAAGGCCCAACCGTCGTGTCCCTTGCCCTTTTAGCCGCACATGCCCCTGGCCTGATCGCGCTGGCGGGCACCGATCCCCGCCCCGATCTGGCGCAACTGCGCGACGTGTTCAGCCCGAATCATTTGTACATCGAAGCGCAACGTCATCTGAACGATGAACAGCAACAGAGCAATCGACGTGCCCTTGATCAGGCTGCCGCCTTGGGCGTTCCACTCGTCGCCACCAATGACGTACGATTTGCCGATCCAGACAGACGTCGTGTGCAAGACGTACTCACCTGTTTGCGACTGGGCAGCCGGATTGACGATGCGGGGCGACGCCTGCTGCGCAACAGTGAACACCATCTAAAATCGCCTGCCGCAATGGCGGCCCTGTTTCGCGATCGTCCGGACGCCGTTGCCGCCACCCGCAGCATTGCCGATCGCTGCACCTTCACCCTGGCGGACCTAGGGTACCGTTTCCCCGTCTATCCCGTCGGGCCCGATCAAACCGAACACAGCCTGCTGGAAACCCTGACCTGGCAGGGCGCGCGCACGCGGTATCAGCCGCTGCATGACAAGGCCCGTCGCCAGATCAGCCACGAACTGCAGATCATTGGCAAACTGGGTCTGGCTGGATATTTCCTGGTGGTGTGGGACATCGTTCGGTACGCACGCGATCGCGGCACCCTGGTCCAGGGCCGCGGGTCAGCCGCAAATTCTGCAACCTGTTATGCGCTGGGCATCACCGCCGTTGATCCGGTCGGGATGGAATTGCTGTTCGAACGGTTCTTGTCCGAAGAACGGGTCAAAAGCGCCAGCGACGCCGCCGATCGCATGCCGGATATTGACCTGGATCTGCCTTCGGGTGACAAACGCGAAGACGTCATTCAATACGTGTACCGCCGGTATGGCGCGCGTGGGGCGGCGATGACCGCAAATGTGATCACCTATCGCCCCCGCATGGCGGTGCGCGATGCTGGCCGGGCCCTGGGGTTTTCCGAAGATCAGTTGGGCCGCATCGCCAAACATCTGCCGCATTGGATTCACCGCGACGACAAACCGATTTCGGCTCATCTTGCCGACGCGGGATTTCCCCCCACCGAAGAACGCACGCGGCACCTGGCGACAATGGCGGCCCAGTTGTTGGATCTGCCCCGGCACATGGGCCAGCATTCAGGTGGCATGGTGATCTGCGGGGGACGTCTGGACGATGTGGTGCCACTGGAACCAGCCAGCATGCCCGGTCGTGTGGTCGTGCAATGGGACAAAGACGACTGCGCGGATTTGGGCATTGTGAAGGTGGATCTGCTGGGGTTGGGAATGTTGGCCGTGCTGGAAGACGCCGTGCCATTGATTCACAGACACGAAAACATCGACATCGATTACGCGCAATTACCCCCCGATGATCCAACTGTATACGCGATGTTGCGCGCCGCAGACACAGTCGGGGTGTTCCAGGTTGAATCGCGCGCACAAATGGCGACCCTGCCGCGCATGCGGCCTGAACGATTTTATGATCTGGTGGTGGAAGTCGCGATCATTCGCCCAGGTCCCATTGTCGGCAAGATGGTGAATCCCTATCTATTGCGCCGCCAAGGCCGCGAACCCGTCACCTACGCACACCCGTCGTTAGAACCGATCCTAAAACGAACCCTGGGCGTGCCCTTGTTTCAGGAACAGTTGATCCGCATCGCGATGGTGGCAGCGGGGTTTACGGGTGGCCAGGCTGAAGAACTGCGGCGGGCGCTGGGGTTCAAACGTTCACAAGAACGAATGAACGAAATCGAAATCCATCTGCGAACGGGCATGACAAAAAACGGCATCACCCCTAAGGCTCAGGATGAAATTGTCAGCGGTATAAAATCATTTGCCCTGTACGGGTTTCCCGAATCCCACGCAGCCTCGTTTGCCTTGATTGCCTATGCGTCCGCGTATCTGAAGGCCCATCACCCGGCGGCATTCCTGTGCGCGATTTTGAATAACTACCCGATGGGGTTTTATCATCCGTCTACGTTGGTGGCAGACGGTGCGCGGCACGGGGTGCGCACCTTGCCCCTGGATGTCACGCGATCAACATGGGACTGCACCCTGGAACGCGATCCGAACGATCCGCGGGATCGTTTATGTGTGCGGGTGGGATTGAAATACGCATCGGGCCTGCGGGCCCAGACCGGCGCCGATCTGGTGGCAGCACGCACACAATCGGTATTTCGTTCAATCGCGGATGTTCACGCGCGGGTTGATCTGAACGCCGGGGAACTGTCGCGGCTGGCAGAACTCGGTGCCTTCGCCGCCCTAGGCGGGGGACGCCGAGACGCGCTTTGGCAAGTGGACGCGCTGGGGAAATCAGGACCCTTATTCAAGGGGGTCGCAAAAGACGGCCCGTCACCACTAGAAGATATGACGAGCACCGAAGAACTTCTGGCCGATTTTCGTGGTGCGGGCTTGACCACCGGCCCGCATCCTATGTCGGGTTTGCGGCACTCCCTGGACCTTCAGGGCGTCAGCAGCGCCGCCACTTTCAGTACATTGCCCGACGGCGGCCGCGCCCGGATAGGCGGCGTGGTCATCGTTCGACAACGACCGGGCACCGCCAAGGGAATGTTGTTCATCACGTTGGAAGACGAGACCGGGTTTTCCAACGCCGTCGTTTACCCCGATCGATTCGAACGTTTTCGCCGCGTGATCATGGGCCACAGCACCTTGATCATTGATGGTGTGGTGCAAAACCGAGACGGCGTCATCACCTTGCTGGCCGACGGATTCCACCCCTTGTGCCCTCCTACATCAGCGAACACGGACGCCTCGCAGAACGGCAAAACTGACGCCTATCTTGAACATTCCCGGGATTTTCACTGACCTACGCCTTGTTTCGTATCAAAAAATGAGCCGAGAAAGCGGCTCCGGCTACTAATTGAATGGAAACCCGCGGCAGATCCGGCCCCCTCCGATGGTTACGGTGCCGCGATGGCCTTGCCATCGCGGAAGGTGCTGAGGATCATCCGCCGCAACGAAAGCCGCGCCGCCGCGTTTTCAGTCGACACGAAATGGCCGTCATAGGCCCCCGGTTTGTATTGCAATTGAACGGCGGTTACGGCGGGATCGCTGCCGATCGTCACGTTTCCGATAACGGGCACGACGCCCGCGTAGGTGGCAAGCAAATAGGCCGCAGGGTTGGCAACCACAGGGGCCACCACCTGGAGGCCCGCGGCAGCGCCAAAATATTCCTGGGTTTTCTGGGGTGCGTAGGTGTCGTCAAGCCCCATCAGATGCAGCAGGTTGACGGGCTTGCGTCCCTTGGGGACATCCTGAACAATCTTGTTTGCAAAATTCACGGGATCGGATCGATCGAA
>JAYUUT010000508.1:0-36033 GCA_043754455.1 Myxococcales bacterium | reverse complement strand
ATCGCTTTTTGGGGGTCAGATTCAACAAAATGGGGTGACTCATGTTGCATGAGATCAACCCTTCTTGCATTGATTCTATTTCCAGCGCGGTGCACTAGACGACCAGTCACCGGACGCCGACACCGCGGTTCATGTGGCGACGATTCAGGGCTTGTTCGCACGCAGTGGAGGCCTAGCCCCACCAGCGGTTGATCAATACGACTGCATCGTGGTGGATGAATGCCACCGTGGCTATCTGCTGGACCGCGAACTTTCTGACACCGAGCTGACGTTTCGCGGGTTCGATGACCACATATCGAAATACCGCCGTGTGCTGGACTACTTCGATGCTGTGAAAATCGGTCTCACCGCCACGCCCGCACTGCATACAACGCAGATCTTTGGCATTCCCATCTTCACCTACGGCTACCGCGAGGCCGTCATTGACGGATATCTGGTCGATCACGAACCCCCGGTTCAGATCATCACAGAACTTTCAAAGTACGGTATCGTCTGGAGAGCCGGTGAAAAGGTGGAAGTCTACGATACGAAAAGGAACCGATTCGACCAGTTCACGACACCGGACGAGATTCGAATGGACGTCGAGGATTTCAACAGCAGGGTCATCACGGAATCATTCAACCGCGTGGTTTGCGAATATCTGGCAGGTGAAATTGATCCAGCTTCGCAACAAAAGACACTGGTCTTTTGCGCGACCGACGCCCATGCTGATCTTTTCGTCGACCAACTGAAAAAAGCCTTTGCTGCCAAATATGGGAACGTCGATGACGATGCGGTTATGAAAATCACCAGGAAGGCGGATAAGCCGCTGGAGTTGATCCGCCGGTACAAGAATGAACAGAATCCCAATGTGGCGGTGACGGTCGATCTTTTGACCACGGGGATTGACGTCCCGAAAATCTGCAACCTGGTGTTCGTGCGCCGGGTGAACAGCCGCATCCTGTTCGACCAGATGCTGGGCCGGGCAACACGCCTTTGTGATGAAATCGGCAAGGATGCCTTTCGCATTTTCGACGCGGTCAAGATCTACGAAGCGCTTCAGAACGTCACCGCCATGCAGCCTGTGGTGGTGAATCCGTTGCTGACGTTCACCCAGCTTGACCGCGAATTGGGCGAGGTTGCGACGGACAATGCGCGCCAATTGGTACTGGACCAATTTCTGGCCAAGCTTCAGCGCAAGAAGCGCCACCTAAATGAGGCGCAGGTCCAGGACTTTGAAGCACGTGCGGGCATGCCCCCCGACGCGTTCGTGCGGCACCTGCGAACGATGTCGCTGCCCGATATTGCGGCGTGGTTCACACAGAATCCGGGTTTAGGTGAGATCCTTGATCGCAAGGGTGGCGGCGTTTCGAGCCCAACTTTGTTTTCAACCCACGCCGACGCGCTGGTGGGAACGCAGCGGGGATACGGCACGGCCACGAAGCCCGAAGACTACTTAAAAGAGTTTGCGGCCTTCATTCGCAGTCACAGTAACACCCTGCCGGCGCTGATCACCGTGCTGACCCGTCCCCGCGAGCTAACCCGGAAGCATTTGCGGGAGCTGGCCCTGGAACTGGATCGGGCGGGCTTCCCAGAATCAAGCCTGTCCACCGCGTGGCGGGAGATGACGAACCAGGATATCGCTGCCCGCATCGTGGGGTACATCCGGCAGGCGGCCATCGGGGACGCGTTGGTGTCGTATGAAGAACGGGTGGATCGCGCGCTGAAAACGATTCTGGGATCGAAACCCTGGAACACCCAGCAGCGGCAATGGCTGCAGAAGATTGCGGCGCAGACCAAGGCCAACGTGGTCGTTGATCGGGTGGCGCTGGATGATCCGGATCAGATCTTCAAACGCGAGGGCGGCGGTTTTGCCCGGCTGGATCGCATATTCGACGGCGATCTGCAGGGGGTGATGGACAATTTCAACGATTCTCTGTGGCCAGATGCAAAAGCTGTGGTGGGGTGATGGGGCACACGAAGGTTGAAAAGAAACTCGCACCAGTGGTGCGAGAAATGACCCCTAAAGGGTCCGCGACAAGAATTTCGCGCCCTTGGTAGGTTTTTGGCTGTACGTTTTGAGGGTATGATCGCCTTGGACGCAAGATGACAACCGTCGTCGGAATGAATCACAAAGTTCTTCACTGGGCGCGTGAGCGCGCGGGGTATTCGCTTGTGGACGTTGCGCGCAGGCTGAAGAAGGATGAATCGCTGATCGAGTTGTGGGAAAGCGGTGCGGCCGCGCCTTCTCTACCTCAGCTCGAGAAGCTCGCCTACGAGCTTTACAAGCGCCCGCTTGCAATATTCTTTTTCCCCAGCCCGCCCGACGAAGACAGGCCCGAAAAAGCATTTCGCACGCTCCCTCAGTCCGAGATCGAATTTTTTCGGCCAGACACGCTCTTCGCCCTCAGGGAAGCGTACACCATGCAACTTTCCCTCCGCGAGCTCGCGCCGGACGGCAATCCCGCCACGAGGAACATCTTCCGAGAGATTCGCGCCACGTCCAGGACGCCGGCGCGCGCGTTAGCGACCCAGGTCCGAGACTATCTAGAGATCTCGATCGAGGAACAGGTATCCTGGTCGTCACCTGAAGCCGCTTTCAAGAAATGGCGGGATGCGGTCGAAAGTGTGGGTGCGTTCATTTTCAAACGCGCGTTTAAACAGCAGGGGATCGACGGATTTTGCCTGCCGGATCCTGAGTTCCCTGTCATCGTGATCAACAACAAGGCACAGTTTGCGAGACAAACGTTCACCCTGTTTCACGAGCTTGCTCATACACTTTTCGGCACAGGCGGAATCACGAAATCCGACGACGAACTGCTTCGATCTTTGCGCGGTCCCTCCCTCGCGATAGAAACTGCCTCTAATCGGTTTGCGCACGAATTGTTGGTCCCAGATGACGATTTTTCGCGAGTTTTCTCGGGTGGGCCCCCTGAGGAACAAGAAATTGAGTCACTGGCGAGCCGCTACAGCGTCAGTCGCGAAGTTGTCTTGCGGAGATTGGTGGAAAAGGGCTTTGTGAACGCCTCGGACTACGGGCGATGGATTGCCCAGTGGGGTTCAAAGGGACGTAGTCCACGCGGAGGTGGTGGGAACTACTACGCCACGAAGGGCGTCTACCTCAGCAGGCATTTCGCTGAAGTGGCGTTTTCGAAATTCTACTCCGGCGCGCTGTCGGTCGAGGACCTTGCGGAGCACCTTCACGTTAAAGCACGAAACATCCCTAGCCTTGAAGCGCATTTGTTCGGCACAAGGTGAGTCGTAGCGCCGTGTACGTCCTCGATACCAGTTCAATTCGCTCCTTCGCGAGCTACTACCCCGACGTCTTTCCGGCGGTGTGGGCGCGCATCAACGAATCGGTGGCAAATGGCAACATTGTTTCCGTGCGCGAGGCATTTCGGGAAATCGAGGTCCAAGCAACTAAGGCTCACATTAGTGAATGGGCCAAGGCAAACAGAAAACTATTCGCCGACCCGTCTGCCAAGGAGATGGCGTTCGTTGCGGAGATTTTTTCGGTTCCTCATTTCACCCAGATGATCGGACGAAAACAGATCGCTGCCGGCTTTCCGGTGGCCGATCCGTTTGTCATCGCGGCGGCTCGTATTAAGAAAGGCTGCGTTGTGACGGAGGAGATTTTTAAAGAAAACGGCGCAAAAATTCCAAATATCTGTAAGCACTTCGCGATCGACTGCATAAATTTTGAAGAGTTAATGAAGCGTGAACGTTGGACCTTTTAGTCGAATGCTTGCTTTCCAAGGCGCTGGCGAAAAACTAAGAATCCGTGAATCCCGAATGAAAAATGTAACGAACGACATCGTCGCCAAGCTTTGGAACCTCTGCAACGTCTTGAAAGATGACGGGGTTACGTACCACCAGTACGTGACCGAACTGACGTATCTGCTGTTCTTGAAAATGGCAAAGGAAACGGCGACGGAGGACCAGATTCCGAAGGGCTACCGCTGGGACGATCTAGAGAAAAAGACGGCCCCGGATCGGCTGGAACATTACAAGCTGACGCTGGTTCATTTAGGCACCAAGGGTTCGACATTGGTGCAGGAGATTTTCGCCAACGCCAGTTCGTTCGTGAAGAAACCGGCGACGCTGTCGACGTTGGTGGCCGAACTGGACAAGCTGGATTGGTACAGCGCCCGCCAGGAAGGGCTGGGCGATCTGTACGAAGGCCTGTTGGAGAAAAACGCGAACGAGAAGAAATCGGGCGCGGGGCAATATTTCACGCCGCGCCGGTTGATTGATTCGATGGTCGCGCTGATGAAGCCAACCCTGGACGATGTGATTCAGGATCCCGCGGCGGGCACGGGTGGTTTCTTGATCGCGGCGAATCACCACATGCGCGAGCACGGCGATCCCGACAGTTGGACGGCCGCGCAGCAAAAGAAATACGCGCGCGCCACGTTCTACGGCATGGAACATGTTCAGGACACGCACCGCCTGGCCCTGATGAATCTGATGCTGCACGGGTTGGAGTCGAACCCGCAGGCCGCGGGCATTCGTTATGGCGATACGTTGTCGCCCGAGGGCGAGGCCTTGCCGAAGGCGACGTTGATTCTGACGAATCCGCCGTTTGGGACCAAGAAGGGCGGCGGTCTGCCCACGCGTGCGGATTTCACATTTCCGACCAGCAACAAGCAGTTCTGTTTCGTGCAGCACATCTATCGCGGATTGAAACCGGGTGGGCGCGCCGCGGTGGTATTGCCGGATAACGTCTTGTTCGAGGGGAACGTCGGCAAGCAGATCCGCACTGACATGATGGACAAGTGCAACCTGCACACGATCTTGCGCCTGCCGACGGGGATCTTCTATGCGCAGGGCGTGAAGACGAACGTGCTGTTCTTCACACGCGGCGAAAAGGACAAGGGGAATACCAAGGAAGTGTGGGTCTATGATTTGCGCGCGAACATGGCCCAGTTCGGCAAGCGCACGCAGCTAACACGCGAACATTTCGCGGAATTCGAGGCGGCGTACGGCAAGGATCCGCTGGGTGGGGCGAAGGCGCTTGCGAAGCGCAAGGACACGGGAGAGACCGGGCGTTTTCGCAAGTTCACGCGCGAATGGATCGTCGGACGCGGCGACAGTTTGGATATTTCATGGCTGAAGGACGACAGCGACGGGGCGAACGATGACGTGCCTGAACCGGCGGTGCTGGCCCGCGAGGCGATGGCGGAGTTGGAGGGGGCGTTCGAGGAACTGCGAGGAATACTTGCAGAGCTGGGTGAAGACGTCGAGGAGATAGTGACGTGAGTGAGCTCCCGACTGGGTGGACTTCCTGCTGTATTGCTGAGATGGGTGGCACGATCGGGGGGAAAACCCCAAGTAAAGCCAATGCGCGCTACTGGATGCCACGGGAGATTCCTTGGGCATCCCCTAAGGATATGAAAGTGTTTCTCCTACGGGCGACGGAGGACAAGATTTCGAATGCCGCCACAACCGAAGCAGGAATGGGTGTACTCCCTCCTGGATCCGTTTTGATGGTTACACGAAGCGGAATTTTAGCGCATACATTTCCGGTCGCGATCGCCCAGATGGCAACCGCCATCAACCAAGATATCAAAGCCGTCCTTCCGAACGGGGTAGTGACTCCGCGGTTTCTGGCATACGCTTTGCGCAAACATGAACGGGAAATCCTCCATTCATGTACGAAGGAAGGTACGACGGTTGCGAGCGTTGAAACCGACCTACTAGAGCGTCTTCCTCTTCCCCTCGCCCCCCTCCCCGAACAGAAACGCATCGCCGACAAGCTCGACGCCCTGCTCGCCCGTGTGGACGCCTGCCGCGCCCACCTCGACCGCGTCCCCGCCATCCTCAAACGCTTCCGCCAATCCGTCCTCGCCGCCGCCACCACCGGCGCCCTAACCCGCGACTGGCGCGAGGAGAATCGCGCAAGTCTGGGGGACGCGAGCAGCGAGCTCGTCGACTTTCTGAATTCCCGCCGAAAGAATCTCGGTGGGCAGCGTTTCAAGGAGCTGCCGCAACCCGACACCCAAGGTCGCAGCATCCAGGTACCTGAATCGTGGACCCTAGCGAGCGTGGCGGCGGTAGCAGAATGCCTCGACGCTCGCCGTGTGCCCATCAAGAAGGACAATCGTGCCCGCGCTGTCGGGAGGTATCCATACTACGGCGCAAACGGACAAGTCGACCTTGTCGACGACTACCTCTTTGACGACGAGCTTGTCCTCGTGACGGAAGACGAAACGTTCTACGGGCGAACCAAGCCAATCGCATATCGTTCAAGTGGCCGCTGCTGGGTAAACAATCATGCTCACGTGCTTCGGCCGAAAGATGCACTTTGGGCGGACTACCTCTGCTATTCGCTCATGTACCGAGACGTCGCGCCGTGGCTCACCGGAACCACGGGGCGAGCAAAACTCACGCAGGCTGCGCTAAATGCCCTGCCCATCGCAGTCCCGCCGTATCTTGAGTTGGTCGAAATCGTAAGACGTGTGCGCGGGCTTCTCGCCTTAGCTGAGGCGCTGTCCACCAAGGCATCTGTCGTCGCCGGAGCCGTCGAACGACTTACGCCAAGCGTTCTAAGCAAGGCCTTCCGCGGTGAACTCGTCCCACAGGACCCGAATGATGAACCTGCGTCGGCTTTACTCGCGCGGCTTAAGACAACGGCAAATCCGTTCCCTCAGAAGAGCTCGAAACGCCGGAGCGCCCGGCAAGGCACGTACTGAAGTATGACCACGCCCAGAACGTCGGAGTACCTAATCGGCCTCGTTCGAGAGCTTTGCAAGCTCCCGCATGAAACCGAATGGGTCGAATTGAAGCACAACAACCAGAATCCAGATGAGATCTGGCCCAACGCCTCTGCCCATGGCGCCCTGCGGTATTCGGAGAATAAGCGGTGACAAGAATCAACCGCGTCCACGCTCATGACGCCCTCAAACCCGAATCCATCCTGGGGGAACGAGCTATTCGGTCACAACTATTGGCAAATATCAGCACCAAGCCAGGGTTAGTCGTAGAAGAGATGGGGCTGCTACGAGGGGAATATCGCGTCGATGTAGCTTTAGTCAGCAATTACCTAGCTGGATTCGAGATCAAGAGCGAACGCGACAACTTGGACAGGTTGCCGCGGCAGCGTCGGATGTACGGACGAATTTTCGACTACGTCACACTCGTGACCACAGAACGACACGTCCGGGCGGCTAGAAAAATGATTCCGCGATGGTGGGGAATCTGGCTAGCCTCGACAATCGACGATCGCATCCGAATCGAAGAGGTCCGCGTTGGCGCAGAGAACACTTCCCTCGATCCAATGGCCCTTGTGCAACTCCTTTGGAGGGAGGAAGCAAGGGTACTGTTGGCGCGCTGGGGCATAGAAAAGACGAGGTCCAAAACTAGGGATGATTTGTGCCGGATGGTCGTCTCAGTCATTCCCCCGTCCGAAATCAGGTCAATTGTTTTGCAAACGCTTCGTCAGCGAACAACCTGGCGCTTTGTCTCATGAGGCTGCGCCGCGGAAATATCAGGCGGCAGCCTCGGATATCTGGTTGGCTACGAAGGTCAGGTGATGGTTCGTTGCAACTGCAACCCACGTTGTCAGGTTTCCAGGCGTCTCTTTCCTTCCGCAGGCTCGCTTGTCGATCTCGGCATCACCCCAGCTGTACGTTGCTCCGAGAAAATCCGGACGTTTGACGAGCTTTTTCGAAAGGTCCAAAAACTGGCCGAACTTTGGCGTCTTCTTAAGACTGTGGCCCCGCGCGATTAGCCAGTGGTCGCCTAGGGTGTACCGAATCGTTGCACTGGCAGAAACCGGGGTTGAATCGGGATAGGAATGATCAGGATGAACCACTCCGTAGTCACCGAAGGACGGCGTCCGTTTTACGCTTCCGTTGAGATCGCTCCATATCAACATCTCGGTACGATCTATCGGACCGAAAGTGTCCGCCTTGACCGCCTTCGCAAGACTTTGGGGCATGCCGGAACCCGCAATAGTCAGCGAGCGAAAGTCCATGACACTGGGCAGGGCATTGATAGTTCTGGCCGCAAGCAACGAAACGGCTTTGCGCTCGTCTTCCCCTATTTCGCGAAAGTCGAGCAGGAGGTGAACACAGTCACGGGCAATTGAATAGTCTGCCAGGAAACCGGCGATATTGCTTGCGAGTTGAGTCGGGGAGTTCATGTCGTCACGAAGGAGACGAAGACACACGGTGCCACCGCCTTCGGACGCAACCGCATTCCTAACTGCGGTAAGGTATTCCGGCACACGATCAAACCCCGCAGTCGGGATGCCCTTGAGGCCGGCGGATTTTAGAAGATCAGCCAACAACGTCACCGGATGACGCTGATCGCAGGCCCTTAGTTTCAGATCCATGTCGAACAGATCGAAGACCACCGGTCGACTGGGCATGTTGGCCCACGCCGCCTGGATTCGCTTCACTTTTTTCTTCAAGTAGTCGTCCAAGGAGGCAGGTGGCTCCTCGCTCGACTCGACCGCCTGGTTTGGTATATCGAAAAACGGAAGGAGTTTTTCCTTGACAGCAACAGGCAGCTGCCCCAGTCCGGTGAACTCGCCAGTCTTGCCCTTTAGGATGGGCATATAGAAAATCCCCATGGTCTATTCCCCAAGTTCTTTCTGGAAAAGAGGTCGGATTTGCCCTTGTCCAACGAGATTTGAGAGGAGTCGGAAATTCTTGTTCTCATGACGAAGACGTCCGGCAATTAAGGCCGGATGTACACCACGGTCTTGGGCAAGAGATAGTACCGCGCTGGGAGTCTTCAGGCGTGAAGCATCGCTGCGCCCCCATATCTGGCGCGGGACGACGGCTTCCTTGGCAAACAAATCCGCCTCAGCCTCAATTGAGTCGGTGCTGGAAGGCAGATCCAAGTCGTCAATGAAGATCTGATTCGGTGTCTGGTGCTTCGCAAGATGGGCGAGCTCATGGAGCAATGTATGCCAGAAGTAGTCAATCCGATCGTACCTGAGCGTCATCGCAATCACACCAACGCCTCGATGATCAGTGAATGCCGCGCCGTCAAGCCGGGTTCGAGGAAGATGAGATAGAATGACCATGACAATTCCAGCGTGCGCCAGCACGTCTCGCACTAGCACTGGACCGCGAGGGTCGACGCTCAGTCGAGCCACGGTATTCATGAATTTTTCGGTAACCCTGGACGGGTCGAACGTTCGCGGTGATGTTTGGCGCTGAGCCAGCAGAGATGCCTGGGCAAGCCATGCTGCGATTGACGTGCGTTCGTTTTCGGAGCCCCGTGCGCCCGTCGCGCCTTGACGAAAAAGGGCTGCACTAAGGCTTGGCCCAGGGATAGACGCGAAGAACTTGCGCGCTAGAGCCACCGTATCCACCCGCGGGGGATTTGTCGCTGCATCGATCCACCCACGCTTGAGCATTTCACGCACGGGAACTTTTGCAAAATCAATACCTTCGGGCGAGGTGGCGGTTTGCTCCTGGACAAGTACGTCGTAGGGGATGCCAAACCCCTGATGCAAGTCCCGTATCATGCGCAGGCTCAGCGGAATCTTGCCGGACAGGACTTCTGAAACCTTACTCCTGCTCCCGATGAAAGGTTCCAGATCTCTTGGGCTGAGCCCTCCTTCCTCCATCCGAAACCTGATAGCGTCCACTGGAGTTGGAAGACCCAGCGGATACTCGTCTTTTTCCCATTTCTCTATGAGAAAGGCGACAAGTTCAAGTCGGGCAGCTGCAGGCGTTCCCTGCAACGGGGAAGCGGCCAACAGCCGATCGAGCTCGGCGAGCATCTCAGCGTGCTCGGTTTCGGACGTAATGATCTGCGGTTCCATGATCTGATCCTTCATTTCCATTTGTCGTATTCGGCGTGTGTACCAAGCCTCGCAACCCGCACGATTCCGTTTTGGAAATAGATCTTGGTTTCCAACCGGTACGAATTTCCCTTCACGTTGAAGACGATGGTTTCCTTGTCGATGATGCTCGCGGCTGTGTATCGGTCTTTCACATCTTGGGGACGGCGCCAGGTGGCCACGCCCACTTCGGCCACCCAGGCGACCAGCCACGGTCCGGCGTCCGCGTGCTTCTTGACGAACGCATTTATTAAGTTCCTGCCGATTAATGTCATGCCGGATGCATGGAATATGAACTGTTCCTTATTTAGGAACAAGTAAAAATGTCCTAAATAAGGAACAGTCATGGAGGAGCAAGATCTGCATAGGTCCCGGTCCAGACGGAACGAACCTCGACGCGCCCTGTTCCAAGCGACCGCAACGCCGGTCGTCGGCACGGCGCGCGTCGATCTCGGAACTCGGGCGGCACCCACCGGAGACTTCGCTGCGTGCGGTAGGAAAGGCCAAGCCCTCCTTTTCGACCGACGATTCGTCACAAGCCTCGTGATGATTTGGCCGCGGGCTTGAAAAATCACTACAAGGCTTGTGATGTTTCTGCCGCCCTCCCGTCGAGGAACGTGTCGAAATATGGAGTGCCGGGAGATATCCGAACGGCATCACGCCTGAGTCGCTCACGCGCGCGCACCTCTCGGTGCAACGCAATCCGATCATCGCCGAGGTTTTCCACCGGACGGGCCTTATCGAGAAATGGGGCCGCGGAACCAACCGCGTCGCCGAGATGTGCACGGCCGCAGGCATCACCCCGCCGGAGTTCGAAGAGATAACCGGTGCGGCGGTGGTGACGTTCCAGGTGCGGGTCCTGGGGGCAGCCCGTCGGACCGAGGAAGTCACCGGGGAAGTCGAACGGCTGCTCGCTGCCCTGGTCGGCCACCCCATGGCCCGCAAGGACATCCAGGCTGCGCTCGGGCTGCGACACGAGGACCACTTCCGCAAGGCATATCTCGTACCCGCGCTCGGGTTGGGCCTCGTCGAGATGACTATCCCCGACAAGCCAAACAGCCGCCTCCAGAAGTACCGACTGACCACGGCCGGCCGGGCCGCGATAGACCAGGCGAAGGGCCGATGACCGATAGCGCCTGCTCGGGCGCAAAACCGGGGAGCTCACCCACCAAACCGGGGCGGGGGACGAGGACACGGACGCCGCAAAGCAACGCCTGTCGCCGACACTGCGCACCTAGATCGCCGCGCTAGGGGAAGCCAGCGCAGGCTGCGCTTCGCGCGGTCAGCGTCGGTCGCGTTGGTGGACACTGATTGCCTTCGCACGAAGCGCTCAGCAGGAAAGACCAAAATCGGCTGGCCTTCACGGCGTTCGACCAGCTTAAAAGTTTTGGAAACCCAGGCCTTTTGGTTAGCGTAACCCCCCCGTAATGCTTTCCGACGCGCCCGTCCCCGTATCCAAGTGGATCATCGCTGCCCGTGTTGTCTCGGCAGTCGGACATCCGATGCTGTTGTTGCCGGTCGCTGTCACGGTTGCGGCGTCCCAGCGCCTTTCTCCGGCGAAAGTCTTCGTCGTCGTGGGGGCGACGTGCGCCGCCCTGCTGGTGGTGGCGGTGTATGTCCTGTGGGGCCGGAAGCACGGGCGGTTTGGAAACCTGGACGTGACGGATCGCGGTCAACGGGGCCCTGTGTATCGAATGGCTCTGTTTGCAACGGGCGGGGCTGCCGTTTTGATGTTCGCGACCGGGCAAGGCACAGGGGGCGGACGTGGGGCCCTTGCGGCCTGTGGCCTATTAATCGTGTCCAAATTCATCAACGAACGGCTGACGAAAATTTCGCTGCATGCGGCTTTCACAGCCTTCTCGGCCGCCCTGGTCGGCCCCGGCGCACCGGTTTGGTGCGCGGCCCTTTCGTGCGCCTGTCTGTTGGTGGGCTGGTCCCGGGTTGTGTTGGGGCGGCACACGGGTGTGCAGGTGCTGCTGGGCACTGTGGCCGGGGCCGTAGCGGGGGCCGTGCCTTGGCTGTGGCGCTGACGCCCGTCTAAAGGACCAGCCAGAACCCTTCGCCGACGCACGCATCACCCCCTACAGGCCGGGGCGCACACGATCCTGAAAACAGAATCATGCGACAAAGACCAGAGGCGCATTCGCCGTCGCGCATACAGGCCTGGCCGTCGGACCTACGGGGGCCGCAGGTTCGCGCGACGTCGGGGGCGGCGGGGGGACAAAGGCGGCTTTGACATTCGAATCCCGACAGGCAGGTGTCCCCATTGGTGACCGATCCCACCAGCACCTTATGGCACACCGGGGCTGCTACAAAACCGGGGGCCTGGCATCCGGCCGCACGGTAGGCCGCAACGCAGGGTTCCAGGGCAGCGGCATCGAAGGTGGCGTATCCGCCTTCTAGGACCGATGAAATACCGCTGTACTGTCGGCCATAAAACGATCCGTAGCTCAGTTCGCAGGCGGACTTGTCGTCGCCCGCGCCCAGCACCCGGGTGCGATCGGCGGCTGTACAACATTCGTCGACCTTCGCGCATATCGCACGGGCGACTGCCTGGGCGATGGTGTCGGCGGCGGTGACCTGCCGTGGTGGGGCAATGGCTGGTGCAGGCGTGAGGCTGCCGTCGCAGGCCAGACCTGCAACCACAACAACCATCAAGGCCCATCGGCCCCTGACCCCGGGTTCGATATCAGCAGTCTACAGTTTTACCAAGCTTCCGCATTCACCTTCACCTTGAAAATTGCCGATCGTTCGGGCCTGGGTCACGACGAAATCTAGGGCGGTGTTGATGGGCTCGTTCAGGGCATTTTTCAGGCTGTAGGTGGGCGCCAAAAACAGCGAGGATGCTGGCACTTTCGCCAGATCGTCTGTGGTGACCACGCCGTCTTTGCCGGTCATGTCGTCCACGTCGGCTATCCACTGGGCCCGGCGTTCGGTCTTTTCTTCGCCTTCGGGGAAATTGTTGAAGAACCAGTGATCCCCGTGAACAGTCGCCTTGACCTGAACTGTGCCGCCGCTAGGGACTGCAAATCCTTTGGCACCGGCTGCCGGACCACAGTCATTCCATGCGACCCCCGCCTTCAGACCCCAAGTGAATTTCACCGTGCGGGCTCCTTTAATCAGGCTGCCCGAAAGGTAAATCGAATGTCCGGCAGAGACCATAAGATCGAAATCTTCCTGGGACGTCGTTGGCGCCTTTAGGCTGGTGGCAGATGCATATCCCTGGTCATAGCCGACCTTGTCCCAGCGGGTCGCTTCGACATCCTTCCATTGCGCCAACAACAATCCCGCAGCAGGCAGTTTTTTCATATCGATCACGAACAGCCTGGGCTCCGTAAGAATCGTCGATGGTGCCTTGCCTTGGCTTGCCCGGGCGTTGCCCAACACGATGACGAATTTTTCGTAACTGACCTTCCATTCGTCTCGCAGATTTTCAAGGCCAGGGCCCGGTGTCAGCCCCTCAGTGATGGTGTCCTCGGCTTCAACGAACAGGCTGGCGGTCCCTGGATCTGTGTTCTGGCCGCAGGACGTGGCCGCGCACAAGCCCAGGGACAGAAACGAGGAGCCGATAAAATTTTTCATGGGGTGGTCCAAACAAAAGTGGGTCGTTCAGCGGACGTCATTGCCGTAACAATCGCGCTGCGGGCAAAAGTAATAGCCCGGGGTTCGTCCGCGCGCAGGCCGAACGACAGATCATCATTCCCAAGATCCGACAACGCATCTAGATCGACCTTGCGCCACCACGCATGAACGGGAAAGGTCAGATCCAGGCGCAGGGATGATGATTGCAACGTCATGGGCACCCGGGTTGATACGGCACGGCTTGACCGTTGCTGAGGCGGAATGTCGATATCCGCCGTAATGCGCAGGGTGCGGTCGCCCTTTTTCGCGGTCACCCGGAACCGGGCGGCGTGGCCTCCGGGGGCCCCAGACAGGGCGCGCGGATCGGCCAGGGTCCACGATGTGGCGAAATCAAACAGCGCGGAATTCACCGTGGCGGACGTGCCCGTAACAGTTCCCAGCCGCACAGGATCGGGACGTCGCCCATCAATGGTCGCGCTGTCAGTCCATTCGGCGACAGCGGTTTGGCACAGGTCGGGGGTGGCCGATATCGAGGCGCATAGGTAAAGCGGCCCAAACCCGACGGAAGCCTCGTCCACAGCCACCTGCCAGCCTTGCCCCGTTGTTTCGCCACCCTTGTCCGCGCGGGCGAACAACGGGTAGGCGATTTCGGTGGAACCGGCGCTGCCCCCGCAACCGGTAAAAATTCCCACGACAACCCCCAGCCACAACGCGCGCATCAGAACCTCACCGTTACGGTTCCCAGCAGGGTCCGCGGGGCACCTGCTGACATATGCCGGGCGGGAACCAAAGAAGGCAGTTCCTGGCGGCCCCAGTTGGACACAAAAGAAAATTCATTGGCCGCGTACCGCCTATCCAGCAGATTCCAGACTTCGATGCCCAGTTCAAAAGGTCCGCGTTGCAGACTGCCGGATACATCCAGCAGGACCAGCCGATCCGTGGATTGGCCGTAGGGCAGGGGCCTTCGCGATAAATACGTGAACCCCGCCCCGGCCCGCCCCTGCAACCGGGGCCATCGGTTCGCGAACGTCCAAATCGTTCCGTTTGCGGCCACGTCCGCGCGCACGACCAACGGCGGCACATAGGGCAGGGATTCGCCCTTTTGGTAGGCAGGCGTGGGCACTTCGGCCGTCGGCAAAGGTGGGGCGTCTAGGGAGGCCTTCACAGATGTAACCGATACAGACGCAAGGAAATAAGGCCGCGGCCGCACGATGACATGACCGACCAGGCCCTTGCGGGTGCTGGGTCCGATGCGCCCCAGGGATCCGTTTTGCGGGTCAAACGCCAGATCCTCGGACAAGGACGTCAGGTACGCGGCGCCTGTCAGGGCCAATCGTCCGTCGTAAAAACGCGCCCGCGCGCCCAATTCGCTGGAATGGACCTTCGTATAGGGGGCATTTTCCCCTTCTTCTAGCTGCCGGGCCTGCGGCGATCGGTAGCCTTCGCCATACGCACCCATCAGGGTCAACCAGGACCAGGTCTTCAGTTCTAAACTGGCGCGGGGACCCGACGCGATGCCTAGGGCCGTGCGACGAAACCCTGGCAAATGGGTGGATCGCTGTACCAGGGGGGTGAAATTGCCCAGGCGATCATTGACGTCGAAATACAGCGCATCGGCGCGATACCCACCCCGCAGATCGATGCGACGGCCCAGTTTCAGATCCGCATCTACGTACGCCCCAATATCGGCGCCGATAATGGTGGCGTCCACGCGGTGATCCCAGGTTTCGTTCTGCGGTGCCTTGATCAAATTTTGGGTTTGGTCGGTGCTGTCTGATCGGAAGGACAGGCCGAATTCACCCGTGGCCTTCATCCAGGACAACGAATCAAACGTCCGAATTTTGTGTCCCATGCGGCCGCCCAGGGTTCGTGCCTGATTGGATTGTTCAATCAAGTCGCCCCGGCCAATCCAGTCCAGCCGTTCACGGGAACGTTCCAGGTATCCCGTGAAGTTTTCCCGCAGGCGAAACGCCGTCCCCACGGCGTAAACCGCGATGAACGTGCGTGCGCCCTCGTCGCCCAAACGTTCCATCGTTAGCGCGACCTGCGTGCGTGTGCCCAGGGCCGATTGCGACGTCGCGCTGGGGTCAGCGTAAGCGTCATAAAACGAAACCCGCCCGGCCTCGACATCATCCCGGCGCAACACGCCCGCCAGATTCGCGCGGCTGCCGTGCGCGGAAAAATGCAGCAGCCCACCGAACCCCGCAGGCCCGCGAAACGCGTATTGCCCCATGGTGCTGGCCGCTTGCGATCCCCGGTTCTGCCCGAACCCGGCTGACGTTCGAAATGCTACGGCGCCAAACGTTTCATCCGCCTCGCCTGGCGGTGCAAACACGGCAACCTGACGGCTGGTTCCGAACGATCCGTATGATGATCGCAGCAGGTAGCCGCGTTCGGGAACGCCCAGATCAAAATCCACGCTGCCTGCCACCGCAAAATCCCCCTGGCGGGGATCGTAAACGCCTTCGGTCACCCGCAGGCCGCGCACCACTTCGGGGATAATGAAATTCAAATCTGCATAACCCTGCCCGTGGATATGCGACGGTTGGTTTATGGGAATCGGGCCCGCGGTCACTTCGATGTCTTGACCGTGTTCAGCATCAAACCCGCGAAGGAAAATCTGGTGGGCGACGGCATCACCCTCGGGTCGACTGACATAAACCCCGGGCGCTGCTTTTAACAGATCGCCTGCCGATTGATGGGGGGCGGCGGTCAATAGCTGCCTGTCCAGCACGAAATCGCTGGCGGCACGTGGTGGCGCCACCCGGCGGCCTCGCACGACCACGTCCACGGGGGGTGGTTCTGGTGGGGGCAGGGCGACAACCGGCAGGGCCGGGTCGGCAACCTGCGCCGCAGCGGCACGCGGGCCGATCAGGGCCAGCGCGCACAGGGCGAAACCGATCGATTTCAGTTCCGACAATAGATGATCTTGCCGCAATTGTACTGACCTGCCGCAATGGCCATGCCGTCTGGCGATACCGCGATTGACGTCGGCGTCCACGTCGGCGCCCGGCTCGCTTTTTGCGATCGAGACTGTAGGGAGACAAGGCGAACTTCACCCCGATCGCCCGAATTGGCGGCGACAAAATGCCGACCATCTGGGAAGAACGCCAGTGCCAAAATGCGTGCGTACGGAGGTGAAACCAAAAGGGGCCCTCCGGTGTTGGTAGGGTTGGCCTTGTCGCTGACATCCCACAGGTTGGCCTTCCCGTCGTAGTCGCCGATTGCCAGAAACTTCCCATCGGGAGAGAACGCGACTGCATAAACGTCGGGCCGATCGACCGCCCCCGCATCCCCTGCCGGGGCCACTATGGAAAACGTCTTGGGAACGGGCGAGGCAGCGCGCATGTCGACCATCCACACGATCCCCTTTTCCAACCCAGCGGCAATCCAAGCGCTGGCGTCTGTGCCTTTTGGATCAACGCTTATCGTCCCGGACAACGAGGGTAAGGTGAACGAACGGATCTCGGTTTTTGTGCCCACCTGCCAAACCTTCAGAATTTTGTCGCTGTCCGCTGTGAACAAAAACTTCCCGTCCACCGAAAACGCAACGGCGTAGATGTTGCCGTTGTGGCCGGTCAATGTGGCGTAGTCGAATCCCGTGGCCAGTTCAATGATGCGCAACTGGCCGTTTTCCGATCCTGCGGCCAACAACTTCCCGTCTGGACTGATGTCGATCCGGGCCTGCCGGTCACTGGTATACAAACGCCCTTCGTCCACAAGCGTTGCGCCCACAACCTTCCACACCTTGATGCGGCCATCCTCGGCCGCCGTGACAAGGCGGGTCCCGTCGGGCGTAAACTTCAGGCTGCGAAGCGCCCAGGTTCCAATCGAATTGGGCACGTCGCATTTGACGACATGATCGTATTCGTTGCACTGCTGAAGGGTCGGTGGCGTGACGACCGGGGCAGGGACGTCCGGACTTGTGTCCGGTGGGGCGATGGGCGCATCGGGTGTGGCGCGATCAACGCTCATGTCCATCACTGGGAAGGCGTCGGGTTGTGGCGGTGTCACGGGGCCTGTATCGCGCGTCGCTGTCAGATCGGCCCCGGCCTCGGAACCCGGTCGGACATCCAGGGGTGCAGGTAGCCCCGCTTCCGGTCCCGCCCCAAAGGGCACGGTCCCTCCATCGGTTGCTGTCGCCACACGACCTGCATCAACCGGCTGCTGCTGGGACGACATACATGCTTCATCGGGCCCTAGATTGATGGTGACTTCGACCGTATCCCCCTTCGATGGCAGGGTGAGTTCGGCCTCGCCCAGCCACCGGGGGCAGGACCCGGCGCCCTTGGCGATAACCGATACCCTGCTGCGGGTTCCGTACCCATCTTTGATGTACACCCCGCGCACCAGCGTCTCGGGCCCCAGGCCCATGACAGGAAATTTCCGCGAGTTGTTTCCGATCTCGACGTCAACGCTTGTGACCAGGCTGATCTTCGATGGTGTTTTTACGTTGACCAGCACCAGGGCAGTGTCTGGCGACCCACAGGCGCTGGCCGTCAAGATCGTCAAACCCAGAAGCGCCCAGGTGATTCGCATGGTTGGTCGTTTTCCGTTTGCAAGGGTTGGAGACGAAATCATTCGCACACCGTTGGGCACTTGGGTTTGCCACCACCGCTCAAGACCAGCGCGCCCACAATCCCGCCGGCCACGACGACACCCACCGTCGTCCAAAACCACCAGGTTTGGTAGACCGCGGGTTCTGCCCGGGGTGGATCGACAAAGATCACCCGAGGGGTGCCGTTGGTCGGTTCGGGCGAGGACACCTTCGGTACGGGCAGGGCGGACGGGGGGGGCGTTGGTGCCGTGGGTGCTGGCGCCGCCGCGGGCGCTCCCGTTTTTTGCCGTTTGGCTTCTTCCAGTTCGGTTATGAACCCTTCGACTTCAGCGCGTTCGGCCTGGGAAACGTTTTTTGCCTGCCGCAGGTATTCCCGAAAACTGGTGATGGCCTTATCGGGGTCACCCAAGTTCTGCTGGCACCTTCCAATATTGCGCAGGTAGTTCGGGTGCAGGGTTTCCCCATATAATTTGGCAAACAGGTCCAGGGCGTCCTGGTAACGACCCGCGCCGAAGGCCTCCCGGGCCTGCATCTCGCGTGCGTCCTTGGGGGCGCAAAAGGCAGGCCTCGTCACATCAGGAACGACGATGGACAAACTAAGGGTCAGCAGCACCACGGCCACGGCCACCAAGCGATTTCGTTTCACGGCCCCGGATCGTGGCCGATAGCTCCGGGCCCGTCAAATCCACCTGGCTGGGCCTTGACAGACAGCTACGCTGGTCCAACTTCAGCAGGCCATGACCTTGCCCCCGGCCGCCGCGACCCTGAACCTGCGTGATCTGGATTGGCCAGGGCTGCGGGCGGCGGTTGCCGGATCGGGGGTTGATGAGGACGTGGCCCGCCGGGTGTTTGCGGCCGTTCATGCTGACGGCAAGACGTCGCTGGATGACGTGCGTGGCCTGTCCCGCGCGTCCCGCCTGGCCCTGGCCCCTCGGCTTACGTTCCCGGATCTTGAAGTGGTGGAACGTCGGCAATCCGCGGACGGGTTTGTGAAGTACCTGTTTCGCCTGCCTGACGGCCCGTTGGTCGAAACCGTGCGCATTCCTTTGCCTGACCCCAAAGACGCCCGGGCCTTAAAAGAACGCCGCCGTCAAGGGCTGGCCGCGCAGTTGGAAGCCCTACCGACTAGCAAATACACCGTCTGTCTGTCGTCGCAGGCCGGGTGCGCGTTGGCTTGTGATTTTTGCGCCACCGGCCGCCTGGGGGCCATCCGCAGCCTGGATACCTGGGAAATCTTGGCGCAGCTTCGCCACGTCACAGCCGAAGCCGACCATCCGGTTCGGGGCGCCGTGTTCATGGGAATGGGCGAACCATTTTTGAACTACGAAAATGTGATCCGCGCCGCCCGCATCATGTCCGATCCCAAAGGCCCCGGCATAGCCGCCAAGGCCATCACGATTTCCACAGCAGGCGTGGTCCCCTTTATCAAACGGTTCACCGAAGAAGGGCACAAATTCCGCCTGATCGTGTCCCTATCGGGCGCGACGTCTGATGATCGCCGCGCGGTCATGCCCATTGAAAATCGCTGGCCCCTTGACGAATTGATGGCCGCGGTCCGCGCCTACGCCGCAACCGTCAGCGGGCAGGTGACGTTGGCTTATGTGGCACTCGGGGGGGTGAACCTAACGGCGGAACATGCGCACAAACTGGTGGCGTTGGTCGCAGGGTTAAAGGCCAAGATCAATCTGATCGACGTCAGCGACGAGACCGGCAAGTACATCACCCCCACCGAGTCTGAAATCGGGGCCTTCCGCGATGTTCTATCTGCCGCGAGGGTGCCGGTCGTACGGCGGTATTCTGGCGGTCGCGAAATCGGCGCGGCCTGCGGAACTCTGTCAGCGTCGCAGCGGGGAGGAGACCTGTTTTCGCTGCGGCGGCCTGGCTAAATCGCATCCCTAGTTTACGCCGCGCCCGCATAGGCGTATCCTGTCGCGGCCCCACCTGTCGTGTTCCCTGAGGAGGCCTGATGACGATTTTGCGTTCCCGCAGCCGGATGTGCCTGTCTGTTTGTGTCGGGGCGGCTTTGCTGACCACCCTCACCCCGCCCGCAACCGCGCAAAAACGCACGCTGCAGGACGAAGAAGCGGAGGCCCGCGACAGCGAGGACGGCACAGCCGGGGACAAAGGCCCAACTGAATATCGATTCGAGTTTGCCTTGGTCGCTGGGTACCAGATTTTCTACCCGCAACACGGCATCTTGCCCACGGTGGACGATCCCACCGAATTGTCGCCCCGCAGCGCATTCGCATCTGGGTTGCGGCTGACCCTGAATTTCAATTCCTGGGTCGCGCTGGAGGGGGAGGCGTCCGCCGCGTTCACCAAACCACGTGGCGATGGCCTGGATGTCAGCCAGACCATGTGGAACATGCGGATGAACGTGGTACTGAATTGTGCCGTCTGTTTCCCATTCCGTCCTTTCGCTATGGTCGGCGTTGGCGGCAGCGGCGTCATCGTCGACAAGGACACCGTCACCTACCGGAATAAGATCTATGAATACGACGCCGCCGACGAAACCGTCCACGCCGGGGTGGGCTTCAAAATTTTCTTCAGCGAACGGATGGGTCTGCGTTTCGATGGCGTCGTGTTGGCTCCGCCCGCGTGTCCGTTCCCGTTTGCGAAACTATCTAAAGAAGCCACCTGCACCGGGCCCGACTGGCAGATCTTGGGATCGCTGTTTTTCAACTTCTCCGAGGTGCCGAAATCCACGCGCAGGTTTATCTATAAAAAAGAAGTCGTGATGGTGCAGGCCCCACCACCACCGCCGCCCAAACCTGAACCGCCCGCAGATCCTGACGGCGATGGCATTGCGGGCGCGGCCGACAAATGTCCGCTAATAGCAGAAGATCGCGACGGGTTTGCCGACGAAGATGGCTGCCCCGATCCCGACAACGACGGCGATGGCGTGCTGGACGTGCGGGACAAATGCCCCAACCAGCCCGAAACCCGCAACGGCATTGATGACGAAGATGGATGTCCGGAAGAAGACACAGATGGCGATGGATTCATCGGTTCCGCCGATAAATGTCCCGAAGCTCCTGAGACCAAAAACAACTTCAAGGACGATGATGGCTGCCCCGACGAAATCCCGGCAGCTGTTAAGAAGTTCACGGGCGTCATCGACGGCATTAACTTCAAAACCGGGTCAGCGGATATCTTGCCGGGATCGTACGCCGTCCTGGATCGGGCGGTCGCGGTGCTGAAGGACTACACCGACATCAGGATGGAGATTTCGGGGCATACCGACAACCGGGGTGGCCAGGCCCACAACCTCGATCTATCGCAACGTCGCGCCCAATCCGTGCGCAACTACTTCATCCTTCGGGGCATCAGCGGCGAACGGCTGACGGCCGCTGGGTACGGGTTCGACAAGCCCGTGGCTGACAACGACACTGAATATGGCCGGTCACGCAACCGACGCACCGAGTTCAAATTGCTCGGCGCGAACTGAAATATACCGATGCTGTATTAGGATGGTCGGCCATGCCTACGACCATCACCGACGTTCTGGCCCGCGACATTCGGTTCCCCACCTCCCGTCAGCTAGACGGGTCGGATGCCATGAACCCCGATCCGGACTATTCCGCTGCCTATGTTGTGCTGGAAACCAGCACGACAGGGCTTTCGGGGCATGGCATGACGTTCACCATCGGCCGCGGCAACGAGCTGTGCGTGGCCGCCATCCGGGCGTTAAAGCCCCTGCTGGTCGGCAAGACTTTGGAAGAATTCACGGCTGATATGGGCGCGTTTTGGCGCCATATCACAGGGGACAGTCAATTGCGCTGGGTGGGGCCCGACAAGGGCGTTATGCATTTGGCTACGGCGGCGGTTGTCAATGCGGTCTGGGATCTATGGGGGAAATCCGCCGGAAAACCCGTGTGGAAATTGATCACCGACATGGCCCCTGAGGACATCGTTCGCTGCATCGACTTTCGCTACATCGAGGACGCGCTGACCCCCGCCGAAGCCCTGGCGATCCTGCGCGGCAATCTGTCGTCGCGGGCTGTGCGCCTTGCCGAACTGGAACGGGACGGCTACCCGACCTACACCACGTCCGCCGGGTGGCTGGGATATTCCGATGAAAAACTGCGCACCCAGTGTCGGGACTTGCTTGCGCGGGGGTGGGAACATTTCAAGATCAAAGTGGGCCGCAACCTAGAGGACGACATCAGAAGGTGTCGCATCATCCGCGAAGAAATCGGTTGGGATCGCAAGCTGATGACTGATGCAAACCAGGTCTGGGGGGTGAACGAAGCCATCGCCTGGATGCGCCGCCTGGCTGAATTCAAGCCGCACTTCATCGAAGAGCCCACTAGCCCCGACGACGTCCTAGGCCACGCCACCATCGCCCGGGGCATCGCCCCGACCAAGGTTGCGACCGGCGAGATGTGCCAAAATCGCATCGTCTTCAAACAACTAATGCAGGCAGGCGCCATTGGGTATTGCCAGATCGACAGTTGCCGGTTGGGCGGCGTCAACGAAATCCTGGCCGTCCTGCTGATGGCGAAAAAATTCGAGATTCCCGTCTGGCCCCACGCGGGCGGGGTGGGCCTTTGCGAATACGTTCAGCACCTGTCGATCATCGACTACGTCTGCATCAGCGCGTCACTGGACGACCGTCTGACCGAATACGCCGACCACCTGCATGAACACTTTGTCGACCCCTTGGTCACCAAAAACGGCCGGTACATGCCGCCGCACGCCGCGGGGTATTCCATCACCATGAAACCGGCTTCCCTAGCCGAATTCGAGTATCCCACAGGCGCCGCCTGGCGTTGACAGCACAAAAGGCCCAATTCCCGCCTTGACTTGGGGCCGGGGCGCACGTCATACATGCGCCTCGCCTGGTTGTTGCTCGGACAACCGCACCTGCCGGTGTAGCTCAGTGGTAGAGCAACGGTTTCGTAAACCGTAGGTCGACGGTTCAATCCCGTCCACCGGCTCCAGGGTCATGACGGCCGGATCTTCATGGCTTCTTGCCCTTGATGGCCTTTTGGGCCTTGGATTCCAGTCGTTTGATGCTTTCGGCGGCGGGCAGGTTTTCGGGCATCGAGCCGCCCAGCTCCTTGATGGTTTGGCGGACCTTGGCGGCTCGACAACCCCGGCACCCTTCGCAGCTTCGGCCAACTGGCTGTTGTGAGTTCGCAGCTCTGATCGAATGGTGAGTCGGCGCTGTGCCTCGATTTCCTGGTCGCTAAGTTCCTGGCGACGGGTCTGGACGGCGAAATAGGTTTGGCCGACGGCGACGATCTCTTTGGCGGGATCGGCGTTCTGGATGACCAGATAACACGCGTACCGCGACATCATGACGGTCGGAATCGAACGCTGCGCGCCGCTGCCAATTTCGACCATTTGGTCGATTCCGACGAAATGGTCCTCGACGCGTTGTCCGCTGTTGAAACAGGCAGTGCGCGCCTTCTCGATCACCGCCTGAAAATGGCGGTAATTCACATAGTCAAGCACCTTGGCAAAGTCGCGGCTTGACCAGAATTCGTTGCCTGCCGGGTTCGTGCGGCGGATTTGCTCAAAGGGGGTGATTTCGTTGCTCATGGTTTGTTTTACCCTGTGCCGCCTGGGTGCCAAACCGGCGCCGGTATTCCAGCGGGTTTATTCCCAGTGCGGATTTAAAGCACTTGGTGAAATAGCTCTGATCGTAAAAACCGCATTCAAGCGCAATCTCGCCGACGGGCACGCGGGACACTTCCAGGCGGTGGCGCGCGGCCAACAGCCGCACACGCATCATGTAATCGCGTGGCGACATCCCGAACAGACGGTGAAATTCCCGCTGAAAATGGCTAACCGATAGATGGGATATCTTGGCCAGGTCAGCGACCCGGATTGAATCGCCGTAGTGTTTGAGGACGTGATCAATAGCCCCCGTGAGCCGCCGGTATTCACCCGGTGCATGGCCCGCAGGTGCACGGTCTGAAGGCGCATGGTCTGAAGTCGCATGGTCTGAAGTCGCATCGCCCGCACCTTCGTAGGGCCGCATGACGCCTGCTATCCCGATGACCTTTCCTCGGCCATTTTTTAGCGGCACCTTGGTGGACAGGTACCAAAGCGGAACGCCGTCAGCACCCGCCACAAGCCAAATCTGGTCCGGCAGCGCGCGCCCCGAACGCATCACGCGATCGTCTTCGTCCACATACTGCTGCGCCAGGACAGGTGGGGCAAAATCCCAGTCTGTCTTTCCAATCATCCCCGCCGCAGAATTACATCCAAATAGCGTCCATGTGGCGCGATTCACCATTACAAATTTGTGATTCAGATTTTTGGCAAACATAAAGACATTGGGTAGGTGATCAAACAGAGTGCCCCAAGCGTCTGCGCCCCCAAGTTGCTGAAAAAATGTGCGGGCCCCCATGGTGCAAATATACCAAAAATGGGCGGCCCTATACAAGCATCGCCCGCGCCAATCCCTAATAGTGCAGACATGCGTGGGATGGCAGTTTTTTGGATCCCGATTGCGATAGCGTATGCCAGCTTCGGCGTCGTCCACGCCCGGGCCGCTGATCCCTTGCGGTACAGCCGCGATATCCGCCCGATCCTGTCGGAGAAATGTTTTCACTGCCACGGGCAAGACAAAAGCCAGCGCAAGGCCGGGCTGCGGCTTGATTCGTTCGAGGGCGCCACCGCAAATCGGGACGGCACCCCGGCGCTGGTACCGGGCGACGCGACCAAAAGTGACCTTGTGGCGCGTATCTTCTCGACAGACGCGGACGAGATGATGCCGCCGCCCGATGCCCACCGGCAGCTAAGCCTTGAACAAAAGTTGAAACTTAAACAGTGGATAAACGAAGGGGCGGCCTATGCCCCGCACTGGGCCTTTGCCCCCGCCCGGCCGCAGCCCCTGCCGAAGGTAAAACAATCCAGTTGGGTGCGCCGGCCTGTCGACGCATTTGTGCTGGACCAACTTGAAACAGAAAGCCTTTCTCCCAGCGCCGAGGCGTCGCCCCAGATCTGGCTTCGCCGGGTCAGCCTTGATCTCGTGGGCCTGCCGCCAACTCTTGAGGAAATCGATCGATTTGTGGCTGACGTGGGCCGCAAGGGCGAAAGCGCCTACCAAGACGCTGTCAGTCGCCTGCTTGGCTCCCCGCGATTTGGCGAACGGATGGCCCAGGACTGGTTGGATGTCGCCCGTTACGGAGACACCCATGGGTTTAACAACGATTCGGCGCGGTCGATGTGGCGCTGGCGCGATTGGGTGATTGAGGCCTTCAACAACGGCCTGCCCTACGACCAATTTATTGTCGAACAACTGGCGGGTGACCTATTGCCAGCCCCGACGCTGGATCAGAAACTGGCGACCGGGTTCGCCCGCAACCATGTGATCAATTCCGAAGGTGGCATCATCGACGAGGAATACCGGGTCGAATATGTCGTGGATCGGGTCCGCACACTGGGGCTGGCTTGGATGGGGCTGACGGTTGAATGTTCCCGCTGTCACGATCACAAATACGACCCCATCGCACAAAGGGATTTTTATCGTCTTTTCGCGTTTTTCAACAACGTATCGGAAACCGGGGAAGACGGCCGCGTGGCGAACGCCGCCCCGTTCATGCCGGCGCCGACACATGCCCAGCGCGCGCGCCTCAAAGAATTGGACATCGCAGTAGCCGCCCAGACGAAGATCCTCAGTGACCTGGGGCGTGGCCATTTAACAACACCCGCGCTTGGAAAAATCCCGGTGACCGATCCCGCCGCTGCCGACGCCAGCCTTGGGCTGACGATGAACAGGCCCTGGACTTTCGCCACTTGGGCGGGTGCGGTGGGACCGATCGTTTCTACGATGGACATGCGCCCGCACCCCTCGTCTCAGGCTCACGGACGCGGCGTTGAGGTCCGGATCACAGAAAAAGGGGCGGTTGAAATGCGCCTGGCGGATCGCTGGCCCGCCTACGCGGTCCAGGTGCGATCGACGGATCTGATTCGCATGGGCCTAAAAAACCACGTGGTCGTGGTCTACGATGGATCTCAAAAGGCGCGCGGGGTTCGCATCTTCATTGACGGACGGGAAAGCCCGACCGAGGTGGATCACGACGACGTGACACCCGGCACTGACAGCACGAAGGCGCCCCGCCCGCCCGGTGCCGGAGACTGGCGCGTGTTTGATCGTCAGCTTGGGGCTGACGAGGTCGCCGCGTGGTCGCAAGGGTTGTTGTCCAATTGGCTGGCCTCTGCTGCGGGGACGGGACAATCCATCAAACGGCGCGAATTTCTGCGCGAACTGGCCTGGCGGCGTGCCAACCCCGCCTACGAAATCGCCTTTACCGAACGCGAACATCTGCGGCACGCGCGTTTGGACCTTGAACGCCGCCTGCCGACCGCGATGGTGATGGTGGAAAATGCGCCACGACAGACCCACCTTTTGATCCGAGGCCAATACGATGTGCCCGGTGAGGCTCTAACCCCCGGCGTTCCGGAATCTTTGCTGGGCGCGTGGCCGACGGGCGCCCCCCGCAACCGGCTGGGGCTAGCCCGCTGGTTGACCAAACCTGACCACCCGCTGACCGGTCGTGTGGTCGTCAACCGTTTCTGGCAGCAACTGTTCGGCACCGGCATCGTCAAGACGGTCGAAGATTTTGGCTTGCAGGGGGAATTCCCCAGCCATCCGGAACTGCTCGACTGGCTGGCCCGCCGATTTGTCGACGGCGGCTGGAACGTGAAAGAATTGCTGCGCGACATCGTGCTGTCGGCGACCTACCGCCAGGAATCAACCGTACGTCCTGTGTTGCGTGACCGCGATCCCGACAACCGCCTGTTGGCCCGGGGACCGCGGGGGCGGTTGCCCGCGGAAATGATCCGCGATCAGATGTTGGCGTCCAGTGGCCTTCTTCGGCATCGATTGGGGGGGCCGGGGGTGTTCCCCTACCAGCCGCCCGACTTGTACAGGGGCATCGTTGTCGCCGCCACTTACCCGGGTACGGTCTGGGAGAACAGTTCTGGCGACGATCTATACCGGCGCAGTTTGTATACGTTCTGGAAGCGCACCGTTCCGCATCCCATGATGGCAATTTTTGATGCCCCCGATCGCGAAGTCTGCTTGGCCCGCCGGCCGAACACGAATACGCCGCTGCAGGCGCTGGCATTGATGAACGAACCCGGTGCGGTTGAAGCGGCCCGTGCCCTGGCAGAACGATCCTTGCGCGATGGGGGACCAACCGACGACGACAAGTTAGGGTTTGCCTTCCGACTGGTCACAAGCCGCAGGCCCGCCTCCGCCGAAACGCGCGCCCTGCGAAAATCGCTGCAACGATTCCGGCGATCGTTTGCGGGCGATAGCAAAGGCGCGCGGGCGCTTCTGTCGGTCGGTGCCTTGCCCCATGACCCACAGTTGGCGCCGGTCGAGACCGCCGCGATGACATCGGTTGTTGGGATCATTTTCAATCTGAACGAATCCATCAGCAAACACTGAGGCGAACTACATGATCCCCACCCGACGTGATCTTCTCGCCCGAACCGGATACGGACTAGGCGCGATGGCCTTGTCGCAGATCCTGCCGCCCTTGGGCCGTGCCGCAGGGCTTGCGAACCCTGCTCCCCATTTTGCGCCGACCGCCAAACGTGTGATTCTTCTGTTTCAGGCCGGCGGCCCGTCCCAACTGGAACTTTTCGATCCGAAGCCGACGCTGGAAGCCCTGTTCGATAAGGATCTTCCCGATTCCGTACGACAGGGGCAGCGGATAACCGGCATGGTCAGCGGCCAGGCCCGCCTGGCCTTGCAGCCCAGCCTGTACCCGTTTCGCCCCAGCGGACAAAGCGGAACGTCGCTTAGCGATCTGCTGCCCTACACGCAAAAAATCGTCGATGACATTTGCCTGGTTCGTTCGATGAACACTGAGGCCATCAACCACGATCCCGCGATCACCTTCATTCAGACTGGCAGCCAGCAGCCCGGGCGTCCCAGCCTAGGCGCGTGGGTCGATTACGGCCTAGGCGGCATGAACCAGAATCTGCCTTCGTTTGTCGTGCTGTGTTCGGTGCCCAGCAAAGGCACGGCCGATCAGGGGCTGTTGTCCCGGCTATGGGGATCGGGTTTTTTACCGGGTCGGTACCAGGGGGTGCAGTTGCGATCCAGCAACGAACCGGTTCTGTATCTTGACAACCCGCCCGGGATTTCACGCCCACGCAGGCGGATGTTCCTGGACGAACTGACCACGCTGAACCGTATCGAAGGGAAGGACAGCCAGGATCCCGAGATCGAGACCCGCATCACCCAATACGAGATGGCCTTTCGCATGCAGGCGTCGGTGCCCGGGTTGATGGATCTGTCGCGCGAACCAAAACACAGTTTCGATCTGTACGGTGACGAGGCCCGCCGGCCTGGCACGTTCGCGCGCAATTGTTTGTTGGCTAGGCGCATGGCCGAACAGGGGATCCGGTTTATCCAGCTTTACCACCGCGGCTGGGACACCCACGCCGGCGTCACCGAACGGATGCCGGTGTTGTGCCGGGACACCGATCAGGCCTCGGCGGCCCTGGTCCAGGATCTGAAACAGCGCGGGCTCCTGGAGGATACCTTGGTGATTTGGGCCGGTGAATTTGGCCGGACGCCCTATGCCCAAGGTGGCGCCAACCGCGCGAAATATGGCCGCGACCATCATGGCCGCGCGTTTTCGTTGTGGATGGCGGGCGGCGGGATGAAGGCCGGTTACGTCCACGGCGAGACCGACGAACTAGGCTTCAACATCGCGCGGGGCGGCGTCCACATCCACGATCTACAGGCGACGATCCTGCACTGCTTGGGCCTTGATCACGAACGGCTGACCTACCGCAGTCAAGGCCGACAATTCCGTCTGACCGACGTGCATGGCAAGGTGGTGCGCGAACTGCTGGCGAAGGCTTCAGTTGGTCCGTCATGACGGACCCCAGGGTGAGGCTACACGGCAGGAACGACTTCAATTTTTAGCGACAACGCCGTTTGCCTCATCCGCGCGTCGAAAGTAGCCATTCGGATCCCGCCGTCGGAGTGGTCGCGCAAATCAAGGACCGTGGCCAAGTGAATGGCGTCAAGTGCGCGGCACTCAGCAAGGACTGGCTCCCGCCTGACGATGGCGGTCACTGAGGCGCCTACAACGTGAAGGGAGACTTCGTTCAACATGCTGGTCAACGCGCGTGCCCGAGTTTCCAGCCAGTCTGTCGGGGCGTTTTTTCCCAAACGGCTTCGTTGGCGGCGCAGGCCGATCCACGACTCAGCCTCCAATAGAACCGAAGCGCATCGTGGGCTGTTCTGCATCCACAGCGACTGGGCCAGCTGATGTTTTCCCTCGTTCAATAGGAATGACAATACGACGCTTGTGTCGAAATAAATAAGAGCCACTAGAATCGATCGTCTCGCATTTCGTTGATCAATCCCGCCAAGTCAACGTCGCCCTGTGCAGGGGGCAGATCGGCCGCCAAATCCGCGATCTTCGATGGGCCCGTTTGTGCCGCTGGGACAATGGTGCCCCTGCGCTCCCCCTCGTTCAGGAACGCCTGCCAACGGGACAGCAACGTGGTTGGTGGGCTTATGGGCTTATGGATTTCTGCAATCACGTCATCCCTGTCGGTAACGTAGACAACCTCTCCTTGACGCACCATGTCCAGATACCGGCTTAGATTGTTTTTGAGATTCTTAATCCCCACGGCTTTCATGGATCAATAGTAGCTACAGTAGCTACCATTGGCAAACGACCAGGATCTGACCTACCGCAAATCTGCGCTACTGTTCGAAATGCCTGACGCACAGGAGACGCCGTTTGGTTCACAGGTCGATCTGAAAATCGTCTACGACGTGATCGTTGTCGGATCAGGCGCGGCAGGGGGAATGGCCGCCTATGTTTTGGCCAAATCGGGTCTGAAGGTGCTGCTGCTGGAAGCGGGGAAAAAAGAGGAAACGGACGCTGAACTGCGTTCCACCGAATGGCCGTTTGAAAACGAACGGCGTGGCGATATGCCGACCAGTCATCACGGCCTGGCGGTGGACGAATACACGTTGCGCCCTTTGCCCTACGCAAAAAACAGCCCCTACCAAAAGGTTCAGTCCTACCTTCAGTCGACGCCCTATTCGGACTACCGAAAAAATCTGCTGGTCGACGAGAAAGATCACCCCTACACGGGCAAGCCCTATGCCTGGGTTCGATCGCGATTGCTGGGTGGGAAAACCCACCTGTGGGGCCGGGTCGCGCTGCGCATGTCGGACTTCGATTTTCGCGGCAAGGATCACGATGGGTATGGGGAAAACTGGCCTCTGAGTTACAAAGACGTGGCCCCTTACTACGACAGGGTCGATCGGTTGCTGGGCATTGGCGGCGTCAAAGAAAATTTGGCCCAGCTGCCCGATTCGCTGTACCAACGCGGCTATAAACTGAACGGGGCCGAGCTGAAAATGCGCGAACGGCTTGCCCCCAGCGGTCGCCTGGTGACCACCTACCGGGTCGGCGTGGCCACAGACGTTCTGCCGCACAACAAATACCGCGCCCGGTGCATGGGGCGGGGCGCCTGTTTTCGCAAAGGTGGCTGCGACATCCACGCGGCCTTCGATTCGCCAACGGGCCTTATTTATCCTGCCGTGGACACTGGCAACGTCAAAGTGCGAACCGGCGCCATCGCGCGCGAAATTACCATCGACAAGGACACCGGACGGGCGCGCGGCATCTGGTTTGTCGACGCTGACACGAACAAATCCTACGAAGCCCGCGCCCGGGTGGTCGTGCTGGCGGCCTCGACCCTGGAATCCACACGGTTGATGTTGTTATCGAAAAGCAAACAACATCCGAACGGCGCGGGCAATACCAGCTCTCACGTGGGCCACAACTTCTGCGAACACATCATGGGGCCCAGCGTGGTGGGGTTCATGAAAGATCTGGTCGCAAAACCCCGCACCGCCGACGATGCCCGGCCCGGGGGCTTTTACATTCCCCGTTTTGAGAACATTGAAACCAAAAATCCTAAGTTTTTGCGTGGCTATGGGTTCCAGGGCCGCAGTGGGGCTGAAATGTTGCCCATGAGCGTGGCGCGTGTCCCCGGCTACGGCAAGGCCTACAAAAAAACTGTTCGCGAGCGCGCAGGCGCATTTGTTCGCATGGGCGGGTTCGGGGAGGTTTTGGCGCGGTACGAGAATCACGTGAAATTGGACCCCGTTGTAAAAGACAAATGGGGCGTGCCCGCCTTGCAGTTCCATATCGAATGGGGCGACAACGAAAAAAAGATGGTCGAAGATATGGCCGACAAAGCCAAGGAGATCTTTGAAACCAGTCGGATCGAGATCGTGGATCATTCAAACAAGGCGCTGCCCCCCGGGTGGTCGATTCATGAACTGGGCACGGCACGCATGGGCAAAGATCCAAAAATTTCGGTGCTGAATCAGTTTCAGCAGACCCACGACATTAAAAATCTGTTCGTCGTCGATGGAAGCAGCCACGTGAACAGCAGTTTTGTGAACCCAACCTGGACCATCATGGCGCTGGCCTGGCGGTCCTGTGACTACCTCGTCGGTGAAATGAAGAGGGGGAATATCTAATGGCCCGACGAACGACGGGCGCCGCTTATCGGGTCTCACGGCGAAACATGTTCCGGGGTGCGGCCGCAGTGGCCGGAGGCGCCTTGCCTGGTCGTGCCCTGGGGCAAGCCGCAGACACCTTGGCCAAGGCGACCCGAAAGCCCATTTTTTTCACTAAGGCTGAATTCGCCCTGGTTGATGAACTGACTGAGACGATCATCCCCACGGACGACCATTCACCCGGCGCACGAAGCGCTGAGGTGGCCTGGGACATCGACCGTCGTCTGGGGCAGTTGATTCCCCGTATTGCGGAACACGCCGCCACCCGTGCCCGGTTCAAAAAAGGACTGGTCCTGGTCGACAAAATAGCCCAGTCAATCTGTGGCACGACGTTTCTGAAAGCCTCGCCTGATCAACGAATCACTGTGATGGATAAACTGTCTGCCCACGAAAGCAAACCCGTCACCGACGAAGAAAAATTCTTCGTCGAAGTGAAGACACTTACGACAACGTCGTATTACACATCGGAAATAGGGATCAAACAGGAGATCGAATACAAGGGCAATACCTACTGGGAGGAATTTGTTGGTTTTGACCCTGCCTCCGTTCCCGTGGTCCCCGTGGGGGCGCTGAAGAAACGTTAAGCCGACTCCCTGATATCAATCTGGGTTGACAACGTCCCACCGCCGACCGACATTAGGCCGTCCTGATGGCCCGCTGGTTCGGTCTTTTCCTTGTCCTGTCCCTCGGTTGTCGCCACGCGCCCGAGGCCCCGACCATTTCCGCTGTCAAGGCGGCCGCGCGACCTGAACCGGTCTGGGCGCTGGTTCATGCCACCATCTTGACCGCCGATGAGCGAGGCCGTCGATTTGTCGATGGGACGCTGGTCATAAGGGGTGGCCGCATCGCAGCCGTGGGTGGCGCGGGGACACAGGTGCCCCCGGGAGCGCGGGTTGTCGATGCCAAAGGGCGGTTCGTGACCCCGGGGATCATCGACGCACATTCGCATTTAGGCGTGTACGCGACCCCTGAGGTTGAAGCGCATGCCGATGGCAACGAAATGACGTCACCCAATACAGCAGAAGTCAACGCCGCGCATGGGTTCTGGCCGCAAGATCCAGGGCTTTCACACGCAGCGGCTGCGGGGGTTACCAGCCTGCTGGTCTTGCCCGGATCGGCGAATTTGTTCGGGGGACGCGGGTTTTCCATCAAAAATCGCCCGGGCCTGTCGGCCGACGCCATGCGATTTCCGGGCGCCCCCGATGTCTTGAAAATGGCGTGCGGCGAAAATCCCAAACGCGTTTATGGGAAGAAATCAGGTCCCTCAACCCGCATGGGAAATGTGGCCCAGGTGCGAACCGCTTTTTTGGCAGCACAGGACTACGCCCGCAAATGGAAGGCCTGGAATGACAAAGGACGGGACAAGGGCGAAACACAGCCCGGCCGCGACCTGAAATGGGAAACCTTGGCGGGCGTGATGGCGGGCACGATTCTGGTTCAGAACCACTGTTACCGGGCCGACGAAATGTTGTTGATGTTGGATGTGGCCAAAGAATTTGGTTATCGCATTCGCACCTTTCATCACGCGCTTGAGGCCTACAAGATCGCCGGGATTCTAGCGCGCACGGGCGTGGCGGTTGCGACCTGGGCGGATTGGTGGGGATTCAAACTGGAAGGCTGGGACGCAATCCCGGAAAATTTGGCCATGGTTCATGCAGCCGGTGGCCGTGCGGTTGTGCATTCGGATTCTGCCATCGGTGTGCAGCGGTTGAACCACCACGCCGCACAGGGGCTGGCCGCTGGCCGCGCCATGGGAATTCCCATCACCGACGATCAGGCCTTGCGCTGGATTACCGCGAATCCGGCCTGGGCCTTGGGGGTCGATGCGCTGACCGGGACCATCGAACCTGGCAAGATGGCGGATCTAGTTTTGTGGTCGGCACATCCGTTTTCAATTTACGCGCTGCCAGATCGGGTCTTCGTGGACGGGCGGTTGGTTCATGATCGCGCGCTGGGACGGCGCCCGTCGGATTTCGAGATCGGAACCATTCCCACGGTCGATGGCAACGTCCCCGCCGGTCGGCCCCAAGGGTTCCCATGAACCGCCGGGGATTTCTGGGCGGCACGGCCCTGCTGCTGGGCCGAAATGCCAACGCCGCCACGCCAGCGTTGGCCTTCGAACACGCCCGCATACATCCTGGTGATGGCCGCCGGCTGGACGATGCCACGTTGTTGGTGCAGGGGGATCGCATTGCGGCCTTAGGACCCGATGTGGTCGTTCCCGCCGACGCACGCCGGGTGGACGCCCGCGGCGCATGGATCACCCCGGGCCTCTTCGATGCCGAAGCCGAAACCGGCCTCACGGATGTGGATCTGGAACAGTCCACCGTCGAACGGGGCCTGGATGAACACTATGATGCTGTTCGCGCGGCATTTTCTGTCATTGACGGGTTCAACCCCCGGGCGGTCAATGTTCCTATCACCCGCGCCGAAGGTGTGACCGCCGTTGCGTTGGCAGCCCGGGGTGGGTTGGTTGCGGGGCGGGGTGCGGTGGTCCACCTTTCGGGCGCACGTATCAACGACCTGTTGCTGCGCGGTCCGTCCGCCGTGTACGCCAATTTGGCTGCACCTGGCCGCGCGGCAGGGTTCGGCGCCCGGGGCGGGGCGCTTTTGCGGTTGCGCGAACTTTTCGATGATGTCCGCCAGTACCGCGATCGCCGCGCCGATTTCGAACGGAACCAGATGCGCCGGGTGGCCGCCAGCCGCCTGGATCTGGAAGCCCTTATCCCGGTCATTGGTGGCCAATTGCCCTTGGTCGTCGAAGCCCACCGGGCCTCCGATATTCAGGCGGCCTTGGCCTTTGCCGGCAGCCAAAAAATTCGGCTCATCCTGTCAGGCTGTGAAGAAGGCTGGGTCGTGGCGGCCGAAATCGCCGCAGCCCAGATCCCCGTGATTTGCAGCGCCTTGCCCAATCTGCCTCGGTCTTTCGAATCGCTGGCCGCACGTTTAGAAAATGCGGCGCTGCTGTCGGCCGCGGGCGTTCAGGTGGCCCTGTCCCCGCGCGCCGAAGATGTGCAGGGCGCACGCACGCTGCGCTTTCAGGCCGGAAACGCCGTCGCCCAGGGACTTCCCTGGGAAACCGCGCTGGCCGCCATCACACGGGTTCCCGCACAATTGTTCGGCGTTGCCGATCGTGTGGGCACCCTATTGCCCGGCCAATCCGCGGATGTGGTCGTGTGGTCCGGCGATCCGTTTGAACCGCTACACCGTCCCCGGCGCATCCTTATCGGTGGTCGCGATCTATCCCTTGTGACCCGCCAAACCTTGCTGCGCGACCGTTACCGCCGCTGACAGCGCGTCGTTAATGGCTTTTCGCTCGTCCACGACACCCACCAGCGGGAAGGGTCGTCCGGCGCGGGCGTACCAATACCGCGCGTTGGCGTCGTCCCCTTCGTCCCGGTGCAGATTGGCGTGGATCCAGGCCGCTTCGGCACCGTCCAGATCCTGCACAAGGTTGTGGGCCTCATCCCATCTACCCGCGTCCGCAGCGGCAAGGGCCGCCTTCACTTTGTTCAGCTCGTCGTGCATGGTTTACGCCGGGACTGGCCCTGGTTGCAAAAGCGCCACCAGGGCCGGTCCTACGGCGTCTAGTCGGGCCTAGTTGCCGGTGGCCGCGTCGGCAACGCCGCCATCGGCGCGGGCGGCCATCGATTTGAATACGATTTTGCCCATGGCCAACGCCTGGCCTTTGATGGCGTCTAGCAGGTCGGCCTCGGGGGTCGTTGGGGTTGCGGCGGCAAGGGGCTTGGCACCTAGGGCATAGACGACGAATTCGTAGTCATGCAGGGCCCCGTTAGGGCAGGGTCCGTTGTAACCGTACTTGTCCGTGGCGGCGTTGTACTGGTTTTGCTTGGCCCCGTTCAGCGCGGCGGGTGTGGTCAGGTTGGCGACTTCGGGCACACCGGCCGCAATGCTGGTCGTATCCGACGGCAAATCCCACAGGATCCAGTGGGCTCGCATGCTGGTCACACCGGTAAGCACCACCGCGTACCCCTTGGTGCCTGCCGGGCCGGCTGTCCAGGCCAGAGGAGGGGAACCATCGGCGAATCCGCAGGTGTACGAATCGGGGATCGTGCCGTTGTTCGTGAAAGCCGAACTGGTCACGGTCAGGGCCGCCAGTGGGGCTGTGTCTTTGGGCGCCGCCATATCGGCCTTCGGGGCATCACCCGGTCGGGCGTCACCCAGACGGGGCCCGTCACCAGCATCACCCGGACGGGGTCGATCGCCACCGCCCGCATCCAACCGAACCACGTTGCCGCCCATTCCCATGGCCATGCCGCCCATTCCCATGCCGCCCATTCCGGCGCCGCCCATGCCCTTTCCGCCCATGCCCATCATCGCCATGCCACCCTGGCCCGCGGCCATGCCGCCTTGGCCGCCTGAAGTGCCGCCGTTGCCGGTGCGGCCGCCCGTTCCGGGGCTAGGTTTAACGAAGTCGCTCGCATCGGGGTCTTCGCCGACATGACCGACGGGCTTTTTTTTCGCATCGCTGCCGCATGCGACAAGACCAGTGGCCAACACTGGGACCACCAACCAACTTAGAATCAAACGCTGTTTCGTTCCGTGAACTGACATGGG
>JAYUUT010000507.1:0-6455 GCA_043754455.1 Myxococcales bacterium | reverse complement strand
CGATCCACCGCGTTTGCGTAAGCCCACGGGTGGCCGAACCACAAAGGCCGCGCACGACCCTTTTTCAATACGACCCGCCCTGCCCCCTCCCCCCCTTTTGCGGCCGGGGTGGTCTTGATCGGGTCAGTCGGGGCCTTGGTCGTTGGCATGGGCCGGGCTTCTTAGTACCTGGCACCGGTGGCGTCGAACCCGAGGTGCGTGAAAACCTGGGTTGTCGATGTATAAGCCAGCGTCATGTGGCCTGCGTTGTTAATCATAGCCGTCGTCACCGCAGGCGACGCTGAACCAGCGCCACCAGAACCAGCTACGCCTGAACCAAGGCCCCTACCCTCCCTACCGGCCACCGTTGCCCCGATCGATCCTGGGCCGCGCCGGGCCGCGCCGGTGACGGGGCTTGTGGCCGTGGGGCTGGTCAAACGTGTTGGCACTGACAGCGACGACCTTCCAGGGACACAGGGCCTGGCCTTCGATGCCGTCTTAACGCGCCGCTATGGCCGGTTGGCCGATCTGATCGATGTGGGGATCAATTTCGATTTTTCCTATCACAGGACCAACCACCAGGTCTCCATCCCAGTCCCACCCGCGGGTGCCCCAGACCGTGGTGACGCGTTTCGGCAGCTTACACACTTCGATTTCGCAATCACACTAGGTATGGCCCTAAAACTTGGCCCCACGCGGACGCAGGTCGCCTTGGGACCGGGCCTGGATGTCGCCTATTTTTCGACCGACGAACCACGACTTGGTCCGGCGGAGGCCCGGGGGACACGAACCGCCCTTCGTGCAGCGGCCGGTCTTGATTTCTCTGTCAGCGAACAGATTGCCCTGGGCGTCCGTTTCACTTTTGCGCACGTTTTTGCTGCGGCACCTTTTGAAGACGCTATGGGGAATGACCACAGTGTTTTCGCAGATCGCTTAGGGGCCGGGATTTCGATGTCCTACGATTTCTAGCCACATGTCAGGGGTTGCCAACTCAGTTCTAGATCGCCAGTTCCTGGTCATTTCAGGAAAGGGTGGCGTCGGACGAACCACCGTGGCTGCCGTCCTAGCGCGGGTCGCCGAACGGGCCGGAAAACGGGTCCTTATCGCGCAGATGGATGCGCCCGCCGGGCTGTCGTCGCTGCTGGGTCATGCGACCCCAATTGGCCCCGCCGTGGTCGCCATCCGCGACGGCTTGTCTGCGGTCAACATGAACCCCCGGACCGCGCTGCTGCAGTACGCGGCGATGGCGCTGCACTATGAAACCCTAGCCAAGGCGCTGCTTGACAATAAAGCCGCACGAAGTTTTTTAGCCGCCGTACCTGGCCTGGACGCATACGCCATGTTGGGTAAGGCGTGGTGGCACAGCACCGAAATGTTTCAGGGGCGACCTCGGTACGATCTCATTGTCTTGGACGCCCCGGCGTCAGGTCACGCGATGACCATGCTGAAGATCCCCAGGGCCATTCTGGACGTTATGCCCAAGGGCCCTCTTGGCCCCGACGCCGCGGCCCTTCTGACAATGTTGACCGACCCTTTGCGATCGGCGTTCGTCATTGTGACCCGGGCCGAAGACCTACCTGTGCGGGAGACCGCTGAGCTGGCCCAGCGCGTGCGCGACGAACTTCAGTTACCGTTAGGCCCCATCTTTGTGAATGCGGTTCCCCCTGCGTTTTTAGGGGAGCCTTGCCTAGGTATCATCCCTACCTTAGGGGATCAGTCGCCGCTGGCAGCGACCCTTCGATCGGTTAACGTGCTGCACCACCGGCGGATCGATGCCGTGGCCCAGCTCGCCTGCCTTGCACAGCGGCCAGGCCTTCCGCTTATCGAACTGCCTGCGCTACCAGTCGCCGATTTGGGGCCCGCCCAGATTGATGACCTTGCGGCCCTGGTTCAGGACAGACTTAGCAGTTCCTGACCGGCGTCGACGGCGTCACCCTCGCCCACTTTGATGGCAGCAACCACACCCTTTCGCGGCGCCCGGATTTCGTTCTCCATCTTCATCGCCTCGACGATGACCATCGCCCCCCCCGCAGGGACGTCATCGCCGGTTTTCACAAGCACCCTTACGATGCGACCTGGGATAGGCGTCCGAACCGCAATAGATCCCTGTGGACCGCAGGGGGCCAGGACCAAAGGCGACGCCAGAACACTGTCCGCAACATCGACCGGCACGATATTACCAGCAAGGGTCACGCTGATTTGTGGCAGCGCGCCTTGTACAGAAACCGATACGACCTGCTTGGACGCAAGCCAGGAATACCGACCCCCGCCATGGGCGCGCAGGTCAATGATCTCTTCGATTCCTTCGATGAGCACGCGAAACCGGTGATCATCTAGGCGCTCCACCTGGACGTCGAACACGCTAGGTGGGGCGCCCGCCGTGACGGTAAGCCGCCGCAACGGATCTTAGCTTTCCATAAAACTCTTCAGACGTTTCGAACGTGAGGGGTGGCGCAACTTCCGCAAGGCCTTGGCCTCGATCTGACGAATGCGCTCCCTGGTGACCTCGAAATCCTGCCCCACTTCTTCCAAAGTGTGGTCCGACTTCTCACCGATACCAAAACGCATCCGCAGGACTTTTTCTTCACGCGGGGTCAGGGTCGCAAGAACCTTCCGCGTCTGTTCGGCCAGGTTCATCGAAATGACCGCATCGGACGGTGACACCACGCTCTTGTCCTCTATGAAATCGCCCAGGTGGGAATCTTCCTCTTCACCGATGGGGGTTTCCAGTGAAATGGGCTCCTTCGCAATCTTGAGGACCTTGCGGACCTTATCAAGCGGAAGCTCCATCTTCTCCGCGATCTCTTCGGGCGTCGGTTCACGGCCCAATTCCTGAACCAGGTAACGGCTTGTCCGGATCAGCTTATTGATCGTCTCGATCATATGAACTGGGATGCGAATGGTTCGCGCTTGATCGGCAATCGCGCGCGTGATCGCCTGTCGAATCCACCACGTAGCGTACGTCGAAAACTTGTACCCACGTTTGTACTCGAACTTATCGACCGCCTTCATAAGGCCGATGTTGCCTTCTTGGATCAAGTCTAAGAACTGCAGGCCCCGGTTTGTGTACTTCTTGGCAATCGACACCACCAAACGAAGGTTTGCTTCAACCAGTTCTGATTTGGCCCTTTCGGCGTTCCGCTCGCCGTCCTCAATGTCGCAGACCGTAACCCGCAGGCTATTTTCGGGAAGCTTCGCCTCGTCCTCGACCTGTTTGATTCGCTTCTGCGAATTTATGACGATTTTCGCCAGTTCTTCCAGCTCTTCGGCACGGATGCCCAGCTTCTTCTCGATCGACCGCTGGCGCAGGGCCGAGCCGCGAATTTCCCGCAGGGTTTTCTTGAACTCGCGCAGGCTCATGCCCGCCTTGTTCTCGCAATCGGCGATTTCTTTGTGGGCGACCTCGATGCGCGTGACAAAGCCCTTCAACTTCAGGACGATGCGATCAATCTGCTTCTTGTTCAGCCGCAGATCCTGCAGCGCATCGAACATGCCGTTCTTCAGTTCCTCGATCTCGGCCTTTGCCTTCTTCTTGACCCCGTCGGTGGCGGCGGCGGCCTTCTCAAGAAGTTTCTCCTCGATCTTTTCAACGTCGCGATACAGCCGACGGACCTTGTCGATAACTTTACAGACGCGTTCAATGTGGAATTCTTCGTTAAATTCAGCGTCTTCCTCGTCCGCGTCTTTAACCACGTCTTTGACGCGAATCTTCTGCTTACGCAGTCTGTCACCTAGCTCCAAAAGCTCTTCAATGGCGACCGGACAGTTTAGGACGATCTGAAGGACACGCCTTTCGCCAACCTCGATGCGTTTGGCGATCTCGACCTCACCCTCGCGCGTAAGAAGCGACACAGATCCCATCTTCCGCAAATACATGCGGACGGGATCGTTGGTCTTGGAATAACTGTCGTCTTCCTCTTCTTCTTCGTCACGCGCAGGCTTGGCGGTGGCAGTCGCCTCAGCTCCGGCCTCCTCCGTTTCTTCTTCCTCCTCGCCTTCCCCGACCTTTTCGGGCGTCTTGGCCGGGGCAGCGGCGTCAACCACCTCAATGCCCTCGCCGCCTAGGGTCGACAGCCAATCGTCGATCTGATCCGAAGATACGACCGTATCGGGCATATGGTCGTTGATCTCATCGTAAGTAAGGAAGCCCTTGGACTTCCCCATCGCGATAAGCTCTTTTTTCTTCTTATCGGTTTCCTTACCGCCAGCAGCCACAGCCGCTTTTTTGGGCGCCGCTTTGTCTTTGTCCTTGCGCGCACCGCGCTCGGGACGCAGATCCGCGTCGTCATCATCATCGGTCTCGGTGCTAAACGACTCTTCTGCGTCTTCGATCATGTTCCTACGGCCTCAATTCGGCTTTTTCCCCAGACCCTGTTTTGTACGAATCAATTCCATCAGGTGCTGCGACATAGCACGCGCTGCCACCTCGTCACCGCGAAGCTGGGCGATTTCTTGGTCGCGGCGCACCCTTTCAATTTCTGCGTCCAGCCGAGCGCGTTCCAGCCGCTGGACAAAAGAACGCAGGGTTCGCGCAGCATCGCCTTCGTCCATGCCATCGTAGCGGCCCTCCATCAAGGTGCGCGCCACCGCTTCCCGAATGTCCGACGGACCGGCGCTTAGCCAACCGGGAATGTCCGCATGACCTCCCCCGTGAAGCGCGTCTAGGGCGGCGCGGTACAACGTGGCGACACTGACGTCTGTCAGCAGCGCCAAGGCGCGGGCAGCCTCGGGAAGTGCCGCCAACGACGGGGCCCCCAACAGAAGCACCACGACCTCAAGTTCGTCACGCGCAGGTATTCGCGGGGCCACAATAGGTTCGCCAGAATCAGAGACCGCCGCGTGGGCAGGATCAGGCGGTCCGCCCTGTTGCGTTTGCCCCCCCGGCGCCCTACCGGTTCGAGCCGTCCGCAAGGCCCGAATGACCTGGGGTAGGTCCAGCTTCAAGGCCGCAGCCAGGCGGGCTGCATACAGTTCCCGTTCGGTGCTGTTGCGAACCTTGATCAGAATCTCGACGCCTTCGTCCATCGCCTTGACGCGCCCCGGAATCGTAGGGTCCGCCTGCCGAGCCAAATCATCAATGAACTGTTCCACCATCGGCCGCGCGGATTCGACCAGGGATCGAAATGCCGCCGCACCCTCGCGACGCACAAAATCGTCGGGATCAACCCCCTTGGGCAGTTGCGCCACGCGGCCATCAAGATCCAGATCCACAAAAAGCGGCAGCACCTTCCGCGCCGCCCGTTGGCCCGCGTCGTCCCCATCAAAAATGACGACCACCCGCCGTGCCAGCCTTCCCAGCGCCGCCACGTGTTCAGCGCCTAGGGCGGTCCCCATCGGAGCGACGACTTCTTCGATGCCGGCCTGGTGGCAGGTGACGACGTCAAAGTTACCTTCCACGATGATCGAGTGGCCCGCCCGTCGGATCGGATCCAGGGCGAACGGCAGGCCCAGGAGCAATTCCTTTTTATGGAAAACGGGCGAGTCTGGGGAATTGACGTATTTGGCTGCTTTGGCGTCAGGATCGAGCAAACGCCCTGAGAAACCAACCACACGTTTCTGACGATCCAGTACCGGCAGCATCACGCGATCGCGAAAGAAGGCGTACCGCCCGCGTTCGTTGTTACCCACCAACCCCAACCGTTCGGCCACCTCGTCCGAAATCCGACACGCTGACAGGTGTTGTTCCAGCGCTGCCGAAGAGGCTGATGCGAACCCGATTCTAAACCGGGTCGCAACCTGGGCTGTGAGGCCTCGTTTTTCCAGGTAAGCCCGTGCCTGCGCCCCGGACGGTGTCAGCAACTGTGCCTCGAAGAATTTGGTCGTGTCTTCTAACGCCCGCATCATCCGTTCGCGTTCGGATTCTGCCTCGGCGATGGACCGCTTTTCAGCGTCGGTTAGCTGCGCCTCGCCGAGGTCGATCCCGGATTCCCCCGCAAGGTCGCGAAGGACTTCCATAAAGGATCGACCTTCAGTTTTGGTTAGGAATCCGAACACATCGCCTTTTTCACCACATCCGAAGCAGTGGAAAAACTGCCGCGTCTCGTGCACATGGAACGAAGGGGATTTCTCAGCGTGGAAGGGACATAACCCCTTCCAACTGGCAGTACCCGCCCGCTTAAGCTCCACGTGTCGTTTGACGACCTCCACAATGTTGGTTCGCTCCCGGACTTGATCGATCTTGTCCCGCGAAATCAGTGCCAAGACGACGCCCGTCCATCAAAAAAATGAAGTCTCGTACTTACCCCAGGGTCGTCTCCAGTCAAGCGAAACCAACACAAAATTAGCTGGAAGGTTCAATGTTTAGCGATGTTGTCCCAGATCGGGACCGCTTCGATTGAACCCCTCCAAAGTCTTTCGTGTGGTCGGTTACAGGAAGGCACTCATCACTGGCCGTCGCCTCCTTGCAGATCGACCTCGTTGGTCCGACGCAAGATGATGAATTCGACCCGGCGGTTTTGGCTCCAGCAGCCTTCATT
>JAYUUT010000506.1:0-3130 GCA_043754455.1 Myxococcales bacterium | reverse complement strand
CACGCCGCCTTCGCTGTTGGTGGGCAACCCGCGGGTGGCGAACTCGAAGATCGTGCCGTCCGCGTATTCCAACATCGACGTCTGGTCATTGGGCGTGTCCTGTTGGGTGTTGCTCCACCCAAACAAACCTCCGGATGACTTCACCTTGACCGGATATTCGTGTTTGTTCAGACCCCAACGGCCCACGTCAAACTGGTGCGGACCCTGGTTGCCGGTGTCACCACCGCCGTATTCCCATTGCCAATGCCAGTTGTAATGAAAACGATTGGGATTGAAGGGGCGTGCCGCCGCGGGGCCCTGCCACAGATCGTAGTGAACCTTATCAAGGTACGTCTTCGTGTACGCGTCGGGATGACCCACCATCGGGGGGGATTTGGCGCCTTCGGCCATGGGACCATCGGGGTAGGTCCCGATGTTTGGTCGGGGTTTGAAACAAAGGCCCCGGGCCTTGAAAATCTTCCCCAACTTTCCACTGCGCAGAAATTCAATCCCCGCCCGGGTGTTGGGACGTGACCGGTTCTGGAAACCGACCTGAACCAAGGTCTTGTATTTACGAGCCGCGTTCACCATCTGGCGGCCTTCCCAAACACCGTGGCTGGCGGGCTTTTCAACGTAGACGTGTTTGCCCGCTTGACAGGCCCAAATGGTTCCCAGGGCGTGCCAGAAATTGGGTGTCGCAAAACTGACCGCATCAATGTCTTTATCGTCCAGCACACGTCGCATATCGAAGGCTGTACCAGGGGCGTATTGGGCCCGCTCTTCAACCATTTTTATGCGGTCGGCGAAAATGTTCTCGTCGATATCACACAGGGTCTTGATCTTGACCCCAGGCATTTTCGCGTAGCCACCGATATGGGCCTTGCCCTGGCCGCGAATGCCGACGATGGCCATGTTCACCCGATCATTGGCACCCAGGACCTTTCCCGTGAAAAAGGGCGCCACCGCGACCGCCCCTGCCCCGGTCAGAAAGGATCGCCGCGAAGGCCGCATGGAAAGAACCGCATTGGGTTTGATCATGGACAGATGGTAGTCCCCAAAGGCGGCTGCCGACAACACATCTGCTGTCATTTCCATGAAAAACAGCCGGTAACGTTTTCACCCGTCAAGCCGTCCGTTATCGATAAGCCGGGTGCTACCGAAAAATGCCGCCACGAGAATGACCGCCGGTCTGTCCAGCAGCGACAAAGGCAGCAGTGTCACGGCATCCCGAATCTCGACATAATCAAGACGATCGACGGCCACACTCAGAAGCTGGCTTGCTTGCACAAGCAAGACATCCACGCGGCGTTCCCCCTGCGCCACCTGGGCCCGCACAGCGACGATGGTTTGTGACAAGGCAGAAGCCCGCGTGCGTTGGTCGGGCAGCAAATAAACATTACGTGATGACAACGCCAATCCGTCAGCTTCGCGAACCGTGGGCAGTGACAGGACCTTCACGGGCACGTTCAGATCCGCCACCATCGCGCGAATAACGGACAGTTGTTGATAGTCCTTCTCCCCGAACACGCTGACATGCGGGCGCACGATGTTGAACAGTTTTAGAACCACCGTCGCCACGCCGACAAAATGCCCAGGGCGGCTGCCGCCACACAGCCCTTGCGAGACACCGCGAACGTCGACATAGGTTTGATGCCCCGGCTGGTACATCTCACCCGGCTCGGGCACGAACGCTATCTTCGCCTTCCGATCTGCAATTTTGCGAAGGTCGCCGGACAGATCGCGGGGATACCGCGCCAGATCTTCTTTGGGCCCAAACTGGGTCGGATTGACGAATATAGACACGACCACCTGATCCACATGACGTCGGGCTTCGTCAATAAGGGCCAAATGCCCTTCGTGCAAATACCCCATTGTGGGAATCAGGCCAATGCGCTGTCCCCGGGATCGCACATCATCAGCCCAAACCGACATTGCCTGTCCATCAGTGATGACCTGCGGATCCGGATTCATTCATAGGACTCGCTGTCAGCGGGGAATTTTCCTGCGCGCACGTCGTCCGCATATTGGGCGAACGCATGGGACACCTCCCGTCCTAGATCTGCATACCGACGCACAAAACGCGGTTGCCACGCTGGGTCAAGCCCCAACAAATCGTGCATCACCAGCACCTGTCCGTCACAGCCCGGCCCCGCCCCAATGCCTATGGTGGGAATCGGTACAGCGGCGGTCACGGCCACCCCCAAGGGGGCAGGGATCGCTTCAAGAATCAATGAATACGCACCAGCTTGTGCCAAGGCTTTCGCGTCGTCCAATATCTGTTGGCGCGCGGGCTCGTCACGGCCCTGAATCTTGAATCCCCCCAATTGATGCACCGACTGGGGCTGAAGACCTATATGGCCCATCACGGGGATGCCAATGGACACAAGCCGCGCCACCAAAGGCGCCATCTGCACGCCCCCTTCCAGTTTCACCGATTCTGCACCGCTTTCTTTCATCAGGCGGCCCGCCGCACGTAGACCGTCTTCGACGGAGATCTGATAACTCATGAAGGGCATGTCGACCACCACATGCGCGCGGGCGGTCCCGCGAACAACCGCACGTGCATGATAAATCATGTCGTCCAACGTGACAGCGATGGTGCTGCTGTGTCCTTGCACCACCATGCCCACGGAATCACCCACGAGGATGATATCGATGCCAGCACCATCACACAGGCGCGCGAAGGTGACGTCGTAGGCGGTCAGCACAACCAATTTTTCGCCGAGCGCCTTTTTTGCCTTAATGGCGCTGGCTGTGAGTTTCGTGAGAGACATAAATTCCTAACTGCGCGACCAGTGGTTCACGCCGCTTCGTGTCTTATGGATGACCTTCAGCAGGGCTTCGCGATCTTCAGCGTTGCCGACAAAATCAATATCCGACGCGTTGACTATCAACAAAGCCCCTTCGTGGTAGTTGAAGAAAAACTGCGAATATCGGTTGGCAACTTCCGCCACATATTCGGGTCGAATAGGCTTTTCTTCCGCGCGGCCTCGTTTTTCAATGCGTTCGATCAACACATCCTGCCGGGCCTGAAGATAGACGACCAAATCAGGGGTCGCCACCCGCGGTTGCAACGCCTGCTTTCGCAGGGCGATCTGTTTGCGCAGGGGGGCGTGGTGTCGGACTATTTTTTCGCCAAAGACAGGTTGTT
>JAYUUT010000505.1:0-4212 GCA_043754455.1 Myxococcales bacterium | reverse complement strand
TCGTCTCATCGACGCGGGGCTGACGGGGGTATCGATTGATTTGGCCCGAATCGAACGGGCCTCCCGCTTCGGCACCGCGCCCCTGCCCTTTGCGGTTTTAAGACGGGAGGGACTGACTCTGGCTGTCGAACCCCACCACCTGGCCCTAGCCACGACGGTTTACGCCCTGGCGGTGCGGTCAGTGGTCAATTTCGGGTTCGCCCTGGTCGGACGGGTTGCGTTCCAATCCCGAACCGATGATCTGGCCTTCACCCGGGCGGTTGTATCGGCACAAAACAACTTTGAATGGCTAGACAAGCGTCAAGGGTGGTTCTGGTTTCGCAATGAACGCTCGCGGGCCGTGAAAACCATCGAGAAGGTTCTGTCTGTGGCGGGATCTGTCGGCATCAAGGAACTGCACGAGGTCCTGTTCAGGCGATTTGCCCCTGACAACGCGCCCTCAAACCGGGCCCTGCGCACCTTGTGTGAACAGATCCCAAACATTGAGGTCACAGGAGCCTCCGTACGGCTCCGGCCAATCGGCGCCCCTGCCCAGCCACCCGATGAGGGGACCCGATTGAACGATCGCGAGCGATCCGTGGTTGAGTTGTTCCGCCGCTGGGGCCCCCGCATCGACGGCCATCGATTGCCCGAACTATGTGAAACCGTTGGGCTGGGCGCCGTGGCCCTGGGACGGCACCTACGGGCATCGCCCCTTGTCCTTGAACCCCACCCTGGTGTGTTTCGCTTGATTGGCACCTGATCGGCGGTTGGCATGGTATCAGGCGTCCATGCCCGCCCCGATTATCGACTCGCACTGTCACCTCGATTTCGACGACTACAAGGATGAACTGCCCGACGTCCTGGCGCGCGCGCGGGCGGTCGGCATCGTCACCTTCGTGTGTATTGGCGCCGGGCGCGATCTGTCATCGGCGCACGGGGCGGTGGGCATTGCTGGACGCGAACCCGATGTGTTTGCCACGGTCGGCATTCATCCTCACGACGCCGCCCGCATGACCGAGACCGACTGGACCACCCTTGATGATTTAGCCACCCGCGAACGTGTGGTCGGCATTGGCGAGACCGGACTTGACTACCACTACGACCTTTCAGAGCGTCACCTTCAACAATCCGCGTTTCGCCGGTTCATTGCGCTTTCGCAGAGAACCGGACGGGCCCTTGTCTGCCATGTCCGTGACGCCCACGCGGACGCCATCCAGATCCTGCGGGAAGAAAAGGCAAGTGGCGGGATCATTCACTGTTTCACCGGGGACGAAGCCGACGCCCGAGCCTACCTGGACCTAGGCTTCTACCTGTCGTTCTCCGGAATCGTGACCTTCAAAAATGCCGAGCCGATTCGAAAATCAGCACAACTGGCCCCCTGGGATCGCATTCTTGTCGAAACCGATTCGCCCTATTTGGCGCCCATTCCATTTCGTGGCAAACGCAACGAACCTGCATTCATGGTCAAAACCCTTGAATGCTTGGCGGCGCTGAAGAGCGAAACCTACGACCGGGCCGCGCAGATGACCACCGACAACACCCGCCGCGCGTTCGGCCTGCCGATCTAGAAATACCCTAAAACCTCAACCCGGGCTTCGCGCCGACCCGGCCCTACACCAACGGCGTCCGCGCCGAATCGCAACTGGGCCCTCGACCCCAGGTTAAAGGCATGGCCCAATGTCAGCGTAGGCACGCGCCCCACGTCACCTGCCAGGAACCACACGGTTCGTGCTTCAACCAAGGTCTGCGCCCAGGATCCCCAGACAAAAGAGCTGGTTACATTCCCTCCAACGCCCAGCCGATACCCCCGATCGAAAGGCCGCCCAAACGCAGCGACCGAATCGAGCATCGCAATGAGCAACCAGCGGCGATGAGGCCGGGCCGCGATCCCCCCTCCCACGATGGCGCCACCAAAAGAACAAGCCCACCCTTCGCAGGCAAGATCACGGGCCTGGCCCGCGCCCACCCAGACCCGCCATGACGGCTTTATGCTCCACCTGTCGAGGGGTGAGGCGGACACAATGTTCAACAGGCTTAGCCGTTCTATCAACGCCCGTCGCTTCAGATTCTCGAAACGAATCCGTAAGCTGCCCATTTCCAACTGTGCGTCCTCGGGGTATCCCCGCCCCGGATCCAGAAAATCATGAATGGCCAGCCGCAGGGAAAGATCCTGATACGTCCCCCGATCGCCATCATAGGTCCCCGCCCCCAGGCCCACCCGGAAAGTACGATGCCCCCGCTCGGGAGCATCTACCACGGCAACGTCCGGGACCGCTTGCGGAGGTGAACCAGTCTGTCCCCGTGCTATCAGAAGTTCCCGTTCGGTGGTTTCAAAAAACGTCGACGGCGGCCACTGGAACCCTTCTTTGAACCGCAGCCGGTCGTAGGCCGCATCGATCACAGCCGCTCGACGTGCGGGATCGATCTGGGCCAACCGTGGAACCGCGCCCCCCTTGGCAAGATCTTGGGCCACGTCCAATTCGTGCCCCGAAAGGCCCCGTTTGCGCGCCAGCATGGTTCCCCGCAGTGACGGACGCACGATCTGGCGGCCCACAAGTCCGGGAACGTTCACAAGGGCCCGCACGGTGTCCGCAGGAATCACGTGTCCGCCAAACTGGTCAGACAGCCGCAAATCCGGGTTCGCTACCTCCAGAAGTTCCAGGAGGAAGTAGGAACAATTCTCAGACTGAAAAAAGTAGTCAAAGTGTGTGCTGCGGGTCTCCCATGTGTGTTTGACCAGCGTCTCGGTCTGCGCGGGCGTCAGGGACAACTCGTATTCCCACAACTCCCGGCTTTCCAGATTCGAATATTCCTGAATCTTCACATAGTAGGGTAAGGCAAAAAATCGCCCCTTGAATCCCCCCAGGATGCCCTTGACGGCGTAAACAAGGCCATTTTTGGTGTCCAGATCTGCCGCTAGATTGATCGCATAATCGAGCAGCGGGTTCCCTTCAGCCGTGCTTCGGTGAAGCCGCAGAAACGTGTGGCCGTACATCGACGCGGGGCTGTTGACATAGGCCGACGCGTACACCAACGATACTTTCTCGGCCGAAAACGCCTGGCGCCATTCGTCGAACATCGGACAGGGCTGTTCTTCGATTTCTTCCTTCGCAATGCCCAATGACGACTTCAAGAATTCCCAGCGGGCGGGAAATCGGCACTGCGCGTGCTGCTCTTCCGGCAATGGTACGCCCGGTTTTGGTACCGTCGGCTCCTTCGCGAACGCGGCCAAAGTGGCCTTCAGTTCTGACGCTGGATCGATTTTGCCCCGCGGTCCCGCATTGAAAAAACCGGCACCATCGGCTGTGCTACGCCAGGTACCGCGCACTGTAGGCCGATAATGCAGCAGCACTTGCCAGCCCCTGGATTCGTAGATCCTCGCTGCGAAGGCCCGTTGCACGACCCTCGCAAGCCGCAGATCATGGGCCTGCGCAGGCAACGAAAGCCCCAGCAGGGCCCATCCGACGGACAAGGAAACGGCCCGGCGAGCAAAGCTGCACCGGGCCGTTGGGTTAGAACATTTCTGTTTCAAACCGTACCGAATCTACTTCTTCGCGATGGTCATCGGACGGCCCTCGGCCCGCGCGATCGCACGCTCGTCACTGCACGAACCCGATAGGGTGGACGACGCCTTAATCTGCGATTTCACCGCCGACAACATCTGGATGGGCGTGGTCTTCGAGCTGGCGATGATCACCGCGTATTTTTCCTGGGTCATCTTGGCAAGTCCAGCCTTCGCGCCGTCATCGCAGCCCAGCAGGGTGGAGAACGACGTGAGGTATTCACCGCCGCCGGCCGCCATATTTCGTTTCAGATCCTGAAAGTTCACCTCGGCAAAGGCCGCCTGTTCCTTGGCAGCCTTCACCGTGCCACCAGAAACGCAGTTAGACGTACCCGACGTGATTCCGAAGGTCTGGATGCCCGTGCCGTTGGTCGTAGCTGCCAGGACCTGCATCATCATGGAGTTGTCCTGTCCAAACAACAACGACCCCAATCCACAGCCTGCCATTCCATAGTCAGCGCGGGCGACACCCGATGTTCCCACAGTTCCAACAAAAAGGGCCATACCAATACCTGCCGTCAGTTTTCTCATGAGTATCGTCTCCTGGGTTTTGAGAACCATCGACGTCCGCGACTTTCGCGAACGCGGCATTGTAGGGCGGCACGGGCCCGCACCGCAACAGTTATGGTCGTTTCAATCCACCCGACATTCGGTGTAAAACCCCAGCG
>JAYUUT010000504.1:0-3180 GCA_043754455.1 Myxococcales bacterium | reverse complement strand
TCCCAGCATCGTGGTTGAGATTCTGTCGCCAACGTCAGGCGATCGCGACCATCACATCAAACGCCGCATCTATGAACGTTTCGGTGTGCCTGAATATTGGGTGGTCGATCCCGATCATGGCTTCGTCACGGCCTGGCGTCTTGAGGACGGTCGCTATCAGCTTCGGGCGCGATTCGACCGGGCCTCGACGCTTAGTTGTCCGGATTTTCCGGAGGTGAATTTTCCGCTTCTGGGAGTGTTTCGCTAGGGGGCGCCCCCGGAACGAACCGGGTCCGTCCGCGCAGCACCACGTCCCAGAACTGAAACGACATCGCTAGAATGTGATCAAGTTCCCGGGTGCCCGATCCGGTTGACTCTTTGCGCGTCTTGGCGCAGACTGCCTGCGTTGGCAGGAAGGAGCGCAGGAACATGGTGGATTGGCGCCGAAAAGACAGAGGGATAGGAAGTGTCATGACTGGCCGGGTCGTTCTGCCGTTCTGCCGTTCTGCCGTTCTGCCGTTCTGCCGTTCTGCCGTTCTGCCGTTCTGCCGTTCTGCCGTTCTGCCGTGAGGGGGGACTAGGGGCATGGCGAAGTGGTCGACTGACAGCATGTGGGCGCGGACGCCCTGGACGGGGGCGACACCTGACACCGATGATGACGTTCCTGGTGCGCCCCGGCGTCCTGCGGCCATCGTTATTGGCGCTTCCCATCTTTTAAAGGCACGTCATCTCGTCGTTCCCGCCGAGGAAAACCTCGTCGTCGGACGAACGCCAGAAGGGGAAGGGCCGCGGCTAGTTCTGGATGAGGACCGGCTGGTTTCACGGATGCATGCGCGCGTTGTGCCCAGCGAAAACGCATTCGAGGTCCATGACCTCGGAAGCGGCAACGGAACCTTTGTGAATACCTGCCCCATACCAACAAGGGGCCCGGCGCCAAATGGGTCCTTGGTCTTTGTGGGGCGCCATGCCCTGATGCTTCGATTTTTATCGGACCAGGCACGCGCCGCCATCGCCCAGGATTGGAAGCGACCGTTCATGTCGACGCCAACCCTATCCCCGCAGGTTGCGTTGTTGCACAAGCGGCTGCGGATGCGGCTGGACGACCAGCGTCCGGTCTTGCTGTGTGGCCCTCCTGGTGTCGGAAAATTGTCCTACGCCGCGACCATTCACGAAAAAACGTCGTCCGGCGGGCCGATGCGCACGATTGATGGAACGTCGCTGGCTCTGGACCCAAGGGGCCAGGTCGTCGTTCACCCTGCGGATGAAGAAAGTCCCACCGAACCATCGAAGCTGCCAGCAATCGACGAACTCATACGCGAGGCACAAGGCGGGACCTTGTACCTGAACCGCGTGGACCGCGCGGCGCCCGCCGTGCAGGGTGCCGTGGCGGCCTTGGTACGCCAGGGCCTCGGGGATGTGCGCCTGATCGTGTCGTCCCTCGGTGGCGCTGACCAAGGTGAAAACAGCGGTCATGCATTATTGCCCCATCTCGCAGACGCCATTCTGTCCGGCGGCTTGGCATTCACCCTGCCGTCGCTTGTGCGCCGTAAGGAAGACATCGCGACCATTTTCCGGCATACGATGGGAAACCGTTCTGGCGTCACTGTGTCGCTGGCCGCGTGGCGTGCGCTTCTTCTTTACGATTGGCCAGGAAACGTCGAGCAATTGAGGTCGACAGCCCGAAGGTTGCTGTTCGAACGCCTCTCCGGATCGCCACAACAGATCGAGCTGACAGATCTACCCGAGGCCATGCGCGTGACCTGTGGGGCATGGATCCGCGATGCGCGCGAGGTTCCGCCGGAAGCCAGCGATGAACAAATCACAATTTCAGATCCCGCGGAGGTCATGTGGCAACGGGCGGCGAGGCGGCGCATAAGCTTTGAGACTGCGGCGGCCGAGGTCGGAAGTACCCACGGCTGGACGCCACGGCAGATCGAGATCGTTGCCTGGCTGGCCAAGGGGTGGTCCCCGAAGGAAACGGGGGTCAAATTTGGAATCTCGCACAAAACCGTTTATGCGCATCTGAGCCAGATGGCTGAAAAAATGAGATTGACGGATCCGGACGAGGTAGTGAGGATGGTGACGGAGCGGGTTGAGAAGGCCGCGAATACATGGTGATGGTTGCAGGAAAATCTGCGGGCCCCTGTCCATTTTCTTCGATGTTCGGCGGCACTCGACCCGAACCTCGCTCGCAGGTTACGGCGGGAACGCCAGGTTAACGGCACCCTCAAGGGTTTTCGCCGCTGTTGTGAGCCAAAGATTCTTGTCAGGCTCCAGAGGAAACAGCAGCGCCCCGCCGCGTTCAATCACAAGGCCCAAAGGCGTAAAGGGACTAAAGAGGGGCTCCCCGAGCGGAACTCCCTTGCGTTCTTCGAATACCGTCTTTACGGGATACTTCGACGTGTCATAAACAAAGAACAGCATCCTATCCCCCGGCATCCGGGCCATTAAATCACGGCTTTCGACGACAGGCACATGGAGAAACTCCACGAACGCAGTGGTTCGCGGATTGCCCCGGAGTACCCTTTCGACTTCAAAGACACCCACGGACGTATGAGTTCCATAGCCTCGCGCGAGGCCAAGCGTCCGACCTTCAACGACTGCCGAAAGTTTTCCAATCGCAGCGAAGTCACTTTTTGCAGCGAGCCCTGAAAACGAACCAGGTGAATTGTATTCAACATCACGCGCAAGGCTCAACAATTCAAAAAAACTCAAGTCTGCATAGCCGGGCGGCTTAGGACCACCCGGATAGTTAACCCGGTAGTCTCCAGCCTCCGCCGCTGCATCGACTGGTAAGCCCGCAGACCGACTGGAAACCGACGTACCGCAAGCCGATAAGACAGCCGCTGCCATGACAAGAAGCACGGCGCCACAGCGCAACAGATGTCTTTCGACTGTTTTCACCAGACAATTTCTTTCGCTATCCAGTGTTCCCGATCAGCCAAAGGTTGCACAGCCCCGGTATCAGTCCGGACAACCATACCTTGAGGGGTGAGTAGGCCATAGCGCGTCGTCTTTGCATCAGGGATGCCCGCGTTTTCATCATAAACCTGCCCTTTGGGAGGATAGTTCTTCTGATCGTAAAGATATAACCTCATCGTGGCATCTGGCATTTGGCATTTGGCATTTGGCATTTGGCATTTGGCATTTGGCATTTGGCATTTGGCATTTGGCATTTGGCATTTGGCATTTGGCATTTGG
>JAYUUT010000503.1:0-13137 GCA_043754455.1 Myxococcales bacterium | reverse complement strand
TCCCCAACATGTTTGTTAATGCCCACGGGCAGCCACAGGTGGGCGACGCGCACGGCTTCGCGGCGGCAATGGCAGAGATGCTGCTACAAACCCACGAAGACGTCGTCGCGTTGCTGCCTGCCCTGCCCGCTTCCTGGCCTGTCGGTACCGTGACTGGCCTGCGCGCCCGCGGCGGCCTACAGGTGTCTTTGCAGTGGAAAGCGGGAGCGTTGACCCAGGCCACGCTGTTAGGGCAACAAAGCGGTCCATTGGTCGTCCGCACCTGGACGCCCGTCGAAGTGCGCACCGAGGGTGTCATCGTCCCCGCGCAAAGCGAGCCTGACATTGCAGGCGTTAGGCGCGCAATCATCACACGGTTCGCGTTGCACAAAGGCCGGCCCTACGAGCTTCACGCCGCCCGCAACACAGACTCGCCGAAACGGTGAAGGTCGCGGCTCGGTGCCTTTAAGGAACGTTGGCTACTGCGCGAGCCGCTGGACAAGAGCGGCGTGCCGGTCATCGGCCCATTTCTTGATGCGCGCGGCGACTTGAACACCGTCAGGAAGAAACTCTTCGTGGAGTGTTGGCTCGAGTCCTGGCCAATATAAAAGCAGGCCATCGCTTGCGACAGCCACTTCACAGGCGAGATGCTGAATTTTGTGGCGGGGGGCAAGGGGCGCTTGAAACTGGGCCAGCACCTGCGGCCCAAAGGTTCATACAGCAGCACATTCCTGAACAACCTCCCGCCACTTCCTGGTTTCTAACTTGCCTTGCCGCCCGTGCGGCGGCCCGGGCGCCGGATCAGGCACGCAACCACCATCAAGGTCACGATTCCAAATGCGGAGGGCCTGCTGCGGCTGCCAACAGCGCACGCGCAGCCACCTTTCGCATCAGTCCCAGCGCCCGGGTCATTGGAGGGCCCCCCAGGATCTGCCTTGGCATCTAATCGTGCGACAGCCTTTGTCCCTCCGGATCCGACGCCTGGGGCAGTACCCGCCCCGCCCGGCCCTGGCATGCCGCCCGATCCACCGACGCCCGGATCGGCACCCCCGATCCCACCGTCGCGTGCTGAGGCCACCGCGCCGGTGCCGCCGTCCCGTCCCGCGGCAGACGCATCGTCCGGTTTTGCGCCCGCGTCTGGTGTGGTCGACATCGACATGTACTTACAGGTCGATGGAAGAACACAAGGGGTCCACAGCCCGTTTGTGCAACGACGCTGGCCCTGACAATCGAACAAACCGCAGCTTTCACTGGCACCTTCCGTACAGGCGTCCGGACAGACAACGCCACGGGCCTTGAGCTGATCGCGAATGGAAGCGATGCGCAGGGGAATCCAGGACTTGATGCGCGCATATTCGGCGCCGTAGCTGACGTTCGATGTCAGGCTAAGGGGGTCCTTGCCCCCCCAGATAAAGGCCGCCTCAAGCGGGATCACCGGCCGCACGGCCTTATCCGCATCGTCCCACACCTTGATCATTTCGTTCGCTGAAAGCGAGCCGTTGATAAGCTGACACATGGTCGCAAGGTAACGCGGCTGTATCTCCGGATGACACACCGTCCGTTGACCGAGAACCGAAAACCGCCCCATCGGCGGCAGCGGATCACACTGTTTCAACACCTTAATCGTCGGGGCGCACTTGAAGGCCGTCGGCTGGCATAGATCATAGGCATGCCCGAAGGCACCGTCGACATCCCAGGGAATGTATTGGCGCTTAGATCCAACCAGCGGATCAAACGCGTAGTAGTTGTTTCCAAGCCCGGGATTGGCACCTTCGTTGTTGGCATTGTTCAGGATCGTGTCGGTGCCGTTCAAGATGATCTCGCGAACGGCCTCCTGTCGCAGCAGCCAATCCAGTTCCATCGCCTTTTGCGTTTCGGCAAGCCAGGTGCCCGCAAACGCCTTGGGGTCCTTCTTCATCCACGCGTCGAAGGCCTCCCGTGCCGGATTCGGGGCGGGATCATCGAACTGTACCTCCGCTGCACAAAGGGCATTCGTCTGTTTGGTCATCTTGCCGTCAGGATAGAAGGACCCAATGCGGCGCCTCAGGGCCGATCGATCGATGTCCTCAAGAAGCACGAACACACCATGGTATTCAGCAGCGGGTTCGCCGTCGAAATGGATAAACAGCTTGGCGTACGCGGCACCCGGCGACAGAGGAATTTCCCGGTGCACAAGCCGCATCCCCACTTCTTCCTTTAGCAAAACCGGCAGCAGGAACGTCCCAAAGGCGGCCGGGGGAAGATTGGCCTGTCCATTGTTTAGTGTCAGCTTCCGGTAGCCCAGCTTCCCCATTTGGGGCGGCCAGCTTTGGCCTTTGGCTTCCGGGACGGCACCCATGAAATCGTCGTTGAAATCGATCTTCAGCGACGGCTTCTGCATCGGCGCATCCGAGCCGCGTTTCTTATGGATGGCCACCTTGAGCCAGGGCTCGACATCGCCGCAGCGAAACTCGGCCTTGTAGTTCGGGAAACCAGCATCGCAGAGATCCTGTTTAGGACTGAATCCACGCAACAGATCCCAATCCGCACGCTTCATCTTGACGTGGAAATCCAGCACCTCGTTGGGCTTGCCGAAGGGATTCGCGCAGTCGGCCTGCGCAGGGCCTTCGCCTAGCAGAAGCGCCCCGGAATGAACCAGAGCCAAAGCAAAGACAAGGCGGTTAAGACGAACTGAACCCATGGAAGCTCCTTTACAAGCCGGTATCCCACCCTTGGACAAGATCACGCGGGAACTGAGTCGGTGTTTGTGTGACATTCGTCACCACGCACTGCGGCGGCGCCCCTCTCCGCGCGTTCTTTCGGCAATAAGCGCGACATTTTGATCCGAACGTGGCCCCCAGCCAGCCCAGACAAGGACGATTTAGCGGCCAGACACCTCCTGGCCCCTTGCTTGCAGCGTCACCCGGTTGGTACCGTCGCCGCCGGAACATGAAGCCTGCGCTGATTTTCACGATTTACCTGGCGGCTATCCCCGGATGCCTGCTGTCCGAACCAATAAACGTGGAACCCACGATCACCATCACCGGGCCGCAAGCCCTTCACCGAGGGGAAACGCCGACTTTTGTGGCAGTGCCCACCGACAGCGACAGCACCGTTGACTCATTGCGGGTGGATTGGGGACGGGGCGCGATTTGCCCAACAACCATCGACCTTGCCAAAACCGCCCCGGTGCAAGGACGGGGGTTAAACTTCTCCTTGAAAGATCTGACGCTGGGTCCCGTATGCGTGTGGGCTGTGGTGACGGACGCGCACGGGGCCTCGGCCTTTTCGACCCTCAACGCGAAAGTCGAGAACCGCGTCCCCGTCGCCCAGATCGCGTTGCCGGCGACGGTCGGCAGTGCAAAAAACTCGCTGCCAACGGAATTGATGGTTTCGCTTTACACGATGGTGCGGCTGTCGGGCGCCGGATCGCGAGATCCTGATCCGGGCGACAAGCTGTCATTTCAGTGGTCGGTCACCGATCCCCTGGGTCAGGTCGCACGGCCCCTGCGTTGTCCCGAGGGATCAAACCCCGAAGTTGAACTGTGTTTTTCAGCCGACAGTCCCGGTGTGTACGTCGTCACGTTGCTGGTGCTCGACGGGAACGATGCCCCCAGTGAACCTGCACTGTTTCGCGTTCAGGTACGAAAAGACGGGCCGCCGTGCATTGTGCCCGAACAGACGCGGCCCCGCGTGACCCTCGATCGGCTGATCAAACGCCCCGGCGAAATCGTAAAACTGGAAGTGGGCCAGGTCCAAGATGACGGCGATCCATCCCCCCCCGCGCCCGGCCAGGCAACCCGTTCATCTTTCGTCTGGAGCTTTCGCCCTGGAAAATCTGGTGACTTTCAACGTCTCGGCGGCGTGAGCTTAAATTTCTTTCAACTGTCCGATGACTTCCGATCGGGCGATATTGTGCAGGTCAGAGTCGAATACGAAGATCGAATTAACCGCGAACAAGAATTGGCTGCGTGTCGCAAGCGGGATGTCCTGCTCTGCGCTGTTGAACCGATGAGCGCCTGTTACCAGGCGGTCACCTGGACCGTGGAGTACCTGTGAAATCCACAGGTGGCTATCTTGCGTTGTGGGCCATAGCCCTCAGCATCGCGGCATGCGCAGCAGAGCTTTCCAAGAAATCGGGCGGCAGCAATCAAGACGGGGGGACAGATGACAGCCCCGGCATGGGTTCGGGATCAGGTGGGGCGACCCCATCAGGAAGCGGCCGTGACGCCGCAGCCCGGAACGGTGGATCCTCAGGTTCGGCGGGCGCTTCCGGATCTGGAGGAATTTTTGGATCCGGAGGCTCCGCCGCAGGTGCGGGCGGCAGACCCGCCTCAGCAGACGCGGGTGCTGTCGTTAACCCCTCACGGGACGCAGCCCCACCGACGGCCTCCCCCTGCCAGGTCGCCATCACAGCGATCGCCCCGGTAAAACTTCTGGACCTTTTGGAAGGCACCGTCCTGCGCCTACGGGCAACCGCCCTGGGCCCCCAGGCCCCCGCGACCCCCACCTGGCAGTGGCGGATCACCGGAGAAGATTCAATCGCTATCACGCCGACGGCTGTATCCGGACAACCGGCCGAAATAGAGATATCTCTTGCCCACCCGGGCGTGTACCGGCTGCGCGCGCAGGCCAGCGCCGTATGCATCGGTACGGAAACCGCATCTGTGCGTCGGCCTGATGAACGTCAGACCACCTTCTGGCTGCGGGTGTTGCCGCCGCCCGCAAATGGTGCCGCCATGAACGTCCCCGTGCTGGAGACGGGGATTCCGATCTTCGCAGGCCGCGACGCCAGCCGAGATCTCATGTTGTCCCCCGGTTACCCCGTCACCGTGGATCCGGTGGACACCCGTGGCGTGGCGATTGCCTCGTACGTGCGGATCTCGTCACAGCGATCATCCGTCGTACACGAAGGCCACACGCGCGGGCGCGGGTTTCGCCTGGCCCTTGATCCCCAACTGACCTACGACGTGCTGCTGGTTCCGGATTCGACCCCGGCGGCCCCGGTGGCACCATTGTTTATCGCTGGGGTACGGCCCGCCCAGTTGGGGGCAATGACGCTGACGATGGATGTTGGCCTTCAGGTGACAGGGCAGATTCTTGACGGACGCGGGATGCCGGTTCCGGACGTGCGCGTGCTGATGCGGCAGGGGGTGCTCACCTCGACGCTGGCGATGACCGACACAATGGGGCGTTATCAGCTGCGGGCCCGGCCTGGTGTTCACCAGATCGAGGTCACGCCCCCCGACAGCAGCCACCTGCCAACCCTGATTCTCCCCACGCCCGGAATCGGCCTTACAGATACACGCGCCCGGGTTGATGTTGGGTTCGCGGCCGTTGCGGCTGCCAACATCGAAATCGACGTCGTCAACGACCAAGGTTCGGCGCCCGAGGGTCCCCTGCGTGTCCGCGTCCAATCTAACGACCTGCCGTCTGCGGGAACTTTCAGCATCGACGGAGATTCCACGCCGGGCACAGGACAAATGCGCGCCGAACAGATCGGCACGGGGCGCCTTTTCCGATTCGAATCCCTGCCCCGCGCCAGGTACCAGGTCACCGTGACTCCCGTCGACCCGGCATCGGCCCTGGGTATAACGACGGCGGTGATGGACCTAGGGGGAACAGCCCCGCGGACGTCATTGAAGCTGCTGTCAAAGGTCAAGGTCAGCGGATCGTTTGAACCTGCAGGCCAGGCCGCCACGCGACCCCTGATCGCGTTCGACACCGGCACGAATCCGTTTCCGCAGCCCACCACTTCACGCCTGGACGCGCAGGGCAGATTCGATCTGTGGCTGAATCCCAACCGCCAGTTCCGGCTGTGGATTGAACCATCGGCGGACGGCGCCTTTCCGCGCGCGCCGCTGTTCACCGAAGCCCTCGGCACCGCCGCCCGCGTGATTGCACCGCGCCCCCTTCCGCGCGGGATCACACTGTCAGGGCGGGTGCTGCTGGTAGACACGACCAACACGGCACTGACCGGTGCGGTGGTGCAGGTCTATTGCATGGGCCCCACCTCGGATTGCATCGACACGACCCCCGGCCAGCCCCTGGTCGAACCGCTGCGCCCCTTGACCGAATCGGTCAGCGGGCCCACGGGCGAATACCGGGTCGTCCTTCCTGACCCCGCAACAACGAACCTTTGATCGCCCCCCCGACGCGACGGACCCCCTCCATGTTGCACGCTCTTACCTGCCTCATCCTGACCACTTCTGTTTTTTCGCAGGCGGCCCCAACGCCCGCGACCACACGTGCGGCCGCCAAAGGCCCGACGTCAGCCGCCGCCGCCCTTGACCAGGCAGCCGCCGCCTACGAATTCGGCGATATCAACCAAATGGTCCAGTTGTCGCGGCTGGTGGCCGACGGCGGCGTCACCGCCACCCTGGCGCAACGGGCTGAAGGGTATCGAATGTTGGGGATTGGGTTGTCCCTGACGGGTCGCCGGGAAGGCGCCGAAGTGGCCTTCGTCGAACTTTTGAAACGCAATCCGAACGCAACCCTGAACCGCGCCAATACACGTCCCGAGGTGGTCGATTTTTTTGACGACGTACGCCGCCGCCGCCCCAAAAAACTGCTGGTCTGGAACTTCTTGCCGCCCTTTGGTCAGTTTCAAAATGGTGCCCCCAAAAGGGGATGGCTGATTCTAGGGGTCGGCGCGCTGGCCACAGGAACGACGCTGACCAGTTTCGCCCTGCTGAAATCCGCAAAACGGGCGGGCGACACCTGCCCTAATGCCCCCTGCGATACCTACAAAACCATCAATATCATCTCGGGGGCGGCGTTAATTGCGACCTACCTTTACGGGGTCATCGACGGGATCGCAGGTTACGCGGGCAACGACGCCCTGGTCGAACCCAGGCTGTCATTTGGTATCTTCCCCGGGGGCGGCACGCTGCGCCTGACCTTCTGACCCACTTGCAGCTGCCGCCCGGGCGTGCGATCTAACCCAGCATGGATCGTCGCCTTTTCACCTTTGTCATGGCCGTTGGGGTCGGTTGCCAGGGAAAACCGTCGGGTGAAAAACCCACCTTAGGTGCGACAGGTCCGATCCTGGCACGCATCGATGATCGGGTGATCACGGTGGCAGATCTGGAAGCCCAAATCGGAAAACAAGATCCCTATGTCCAACATCGATATTCCTCGATCGAAAAACGGAAGGCCCTGCTGGATAATCTGGTCCGATTCGAAGTCCTGGCAGAAGAAGCACGCCGCCGCGGGTACGACAAAGATCCCGAAGTCGTGAATCTGGTCAAAGAACATATGGTGGCGGAATTGGTGCGCCGGGATTTTGAATCAAAAACCAAAGCCGAAGACATTCCCGATGCCGAGGCAGAGTCCTACTACAAGGAAAGGATCAAGGAATTCCTCCAGCCAGAAGAAGTCCGGGTCAGCGCTATATTGATGGCCGACGAAACCGCTGCAACGAAGGTCGCGGCCGCGGCCCGGGCGCTGCCAAAGACTGATAGCAAAGGGTTTGACGACCTCGTTGCCCAGCACAGCATCGACGAGGACGCACGTCCCCGCGCGGGCGACCTGACCTACTTTTCCCGAACGTCCTCGCAATACCCGAAACAGATCGTTGACGCAGGGTTCGCCCTTGCGGCCGTCGGCGACGTGTCCGCTCCGGTCAAAACAGCCGCCGGATTCCAAATCTTACGCCTGACGGCCCGCAAGCCACCCTTCACCCGGTCGTTTGCCGAGGTTAAAATTACCATCAAACGATTGCTTCACAGCCAATCTCGCGCCAAGAAGATGGCCCAATGGGAAGCCGAAATGCGCCAAAAAGTGAAGATCGAGATTTTTGCCGACAAACTGGCAGACGTGAAGCTTCACAACAGCGTCGACGCCGGAAGGGCACACCCATGAAATACCGATGGCTATGCGCAGCGCTGCTCATGACGGCGACGCCAATGACAACGCTAATCCCCATGGCCCACGCCCGCGTCGTTGAACGAATCGTTGCCCTCGTGGGCAGCGAGATTGTCCTGCAAAGCGAGGTGGATGAACGCACGGCCCCTTATTTGGCCGACATCTCAGCCCTGCCGACGGCCGCCCAACGCAACACCCGCACAGCGGCACTGCGGAAGGAAGTATTGGAACGGATCATCGACGAAGTTCTACTGGTTCAACAAGCGACAGATTTGAAATTGGCCGTGACCAGCGAAGAGGTCGACCGCGCGGTGGATCACATCAAACGCGAAAACAAACTGACGGATCAGTTGCTGGCAGACGAGCTGCGCAAGGCCGGCATGACGCTGACGCAATACCGGCAGAACTGGCGCAAGGAAATCGTGAAAAGCAAGGTACTGAACATCACCGTTGGATCGAAGGTCAGCATCACGGACGCCGATCTGCAGTCCTACTACGAACGGCATATGAAAACCGGCGCCAACGCTGAAATCCGCGTCAGCCACATTTTTATTGCCATTCCCGATGACGCCGACGCGGCCACGGTCCTTGAGAAGGAAAAACAGGCCAAGGCCCTCGGGGAAAGAGCAAAAAAGGGCGAAGATTTCGCCAAGCTGGCCAAGGAATTTTCTGAGGACCGCGCCACCCGTGCCGAAGGTGGTGACATGGGGTTTTTCGGCAAGGACATGGGGCTTCCCAAACCGATAGAAGAATTGGTCTTCACGATGGACAAGGGCCAGATCGGGGGTCCGGTCCGCGGCAATCGCGGGTTTAGCGTGCTGAAGGTGGTCGAACGACGTGCCAAGGACGTCAAACCTTTTGCCGAAATTCGCGAGAATTTAAGGCTGCAGCTGTACCAAAAAGAGTTCGAACGCCAAAGCAAGACGTACCTGACGGAATTGCGTAAGAAGACGCTCGTCGACATTCGGCTTTAGCTGTCACTTTCCCCTATCAGGTTCGGGGATGAGGGCTATTCTGGGCGCACCGTGTCCGCCACAGCCATGACAGGAACCGGGCCCTTTCGGGGCTTCATCCCCTACGACGAAGGGGCCGCTGGCCTTTTTTTCGGTCGGGCCGCCGAAATCGAAGCCTTGTTTCGCTTGGTCGTGCGCGAAGGCGCTTTGACCACAGCGGTAACCGGGGCCCAAGGCGTGGGCAAAACCTCGCTGCTCCGGGCAGGGCTGATTGCACGCCTTACCAAACAGGGCGTCCTGGCCATCTACCTTCCGGGGGACGCCCCGTTTGATCAGGAATTTCTTCCGGCTGCGGCCCGCGCCGGGGCCGAGCCCCCTACCGCCAACGAAACCGCGGGGGACTACCTTATCCGCATTGCGCGGACGGCTCGATCGGGCAGTGTATTGATACTTGATCATCTGGAACGTTTGCTGGGCGCCGATGCACCGCCACCTGATCTTCTGGACATCTTATCCCGGGCAGCCGTTGCCGCTGGGCCACGGTTGCGGTTCGTGTTGTCGGTGCAAACCGGTTCCTTTCATCGTCTCGATCGCATGACCCGGGGCCACGCCCTGCCACCGCCCGCAAACTGGTACGAAGTGCCGCGCCTGCTCCCCGATCAACTGTCCCAAATCGTAGAACAGACAGCGCTTCAAACCGGCACCTTCTTCGAAACAGGCCTCGCATCCGTCATCGCCGCCGATCTATGCCGCGACGGATCGTGTTTGCCGCTTGATTTCCAGTTGGTCGTACGGGCCGCGCTGGATCAACGCCTAACCACCGTTCGTCGGTATGAACGCGCAGGGGGGGCCCTGTTGCTGATACCGGAATGGCTGGACCGCGCCTGCCACGATGCGGGGGGCCTGCTGGGACGACGGCTCCTTCAGGCCGTGACGGTAGGCCACGAACTTTCGGCTGATGAATTGACGACCAACCTAGGATCAACCCGCGCCGCCGTTGATCAGGCGCTGTCGGTGCTGACAAGCCGCGGAATCCTCCGTAAACGCGCGCTTGATCGTGGCGAACGTTTCGCCCTGTCGCACCCGGCACTGGGGCCGCACATCGAATCTTTGTGCGCCCTAGACGGGGCCCGCGCCGCCCAGGCCCGACAGAGGGTCCGCCGCGCCACCCTGGCTGGCGATCGGCTGTCGTTACGCGAAATCGCCGCCGCTCGTCGGTATTTGGGCGCCGCCGTCACTACGGACGAATCGACCACCTTGCGGCGCAGCTTGCGGCGCAACATCCTGAAACTGACCAGCATCACCGCTGTCGTTGCAGCCGCCGCCATCGCGATGACGATTGATATGAAACGTTCCTTCACCCTGGGATTGGATCCCGCCGATGGGTCGCCCAGCGCCCGCGTGGTGGTGCGAAAGGGCCGCAACCGCCTTCCCCTGGTCGGGGGCCTGATGCGCGGCGAAACCCTGGCTGATACGGGGTTTTCTGCGGCCGGCCTGGCCCCAGATGTCGCGTCCCGTATTTCCCAGGGTGCCATAGCCGGTGCCCTGGAGCGTCCCGGAACCACCGCCGTGCCCACCTGGTTGCGCGCGGTTCTGGATGGCCTGCGGCCCGTTCCCCGTGGCATGGCGCTGGTGCTGCTGGGCGATCCCGGCGGCATCACATCGTTAAAACAGGGATTCGCCGATCCCGCCACGCGCCGCGAAGCCCTAGAAAGCCTGGCCGTCATCGGTACCGGACGCGCCGGCGAAGACGAGATCCTGGCCGCAGCGTTAAGCGATGCATCCCCCGAGGTGCGACGACGGGGCGTCGAGGTCGCGGCCTCGATTGACAGGCGGCTTGGCAAGGGCTCCCACGGGACGACCCTACGCAGCGCTCTCAAAGATCCATCCTTCGACGTTAAACAAAGCGTCCTGCGTGAATGTGAAACTTTGCCCCCCGCAGAAGTCGCAGAAATTCTTTCGGTCGCGCTTGGGGATCAGGAACCACGACTGCGGCGCGAAGCCGAGAAGGCTGTCACGGCCCTTGGGGCCCGCGCCCCAAAAGCTGCCGCCGAGGCGGTGCGGGCCGCCCTTCGCAGCCCCAACGCCCAAGCGCGCAAAACGGCGCTGCAGCTTTTGGAACAGGTGGGCGCGACCGCAGCCAGCGAGATCACGGCGACCTTAGGCGATGTTTTGGCGGATGAATCAGCGTCCGAGGAAGTTCGCATCGCGGTCTTAGGCCAGCTCCGGCGCGCCGGGAAACCAGACCCCTCGCTCAAAACGGTGCTCGAAAAGGCGGTAAGGGCTCCCGAATCTTCGCCGCGCCTCAAGGCGGCCGCCCTTCCGTTGTTTGCGCGGCTCATCGATCCTGCTGAGGCCGAAACCATGGCCTTGGCCGACGGCAAGGGATCTCCCGCACAAAGGGCCGCCGCCGCAGCGGTGTGGGGCGCCGTGGCCGCCCAAAGACCCGAGGCCGCAACCAAGGCGCTCAAGGCCGCCCTTTACGATCCTTCCGCCGAGGTCCGCGTGGAAGCGGCTCGATCATACGGCGCTCTCAAACGCGAGGGACCGGCCTTGGTCCAGCGCATCTTGCTGGATCCGAACGCCGAGGTCATGCGAGCGGCGCTGGATGCAGCCGTGGAACTGGCACCCGCCCAACCTTATTTGGTAGCCGAAGCGCTCGGACGCGCGTTTAAAAACGTTCGACCCGGGCTGCGTCGATTCGTGGTCGAGGCCCTAGGCCGGATCGGGCGGGAACGGCCCGCCCCGGTCGTGCCCCCCTTGGCCCGTGCGCTGAAGGAAGGCGATGTGCCAAGCCGCACCGCCGCCGCTTCGGCCCTGTGCGGGATGGCCCGCAAGGCCCCCGAAGCCGTGACGCCCTACCTGCGCCTGGCTGCGCGTGATCCCGATCGAGACGTGCGTTCCGCCGCCGCCGCGTGCCTCCCTGAATTGGGGGCCGCCGATCCCAAGGCCGCCGCTCGGCTGGCGTCCGAACTGGGTTCGTCCGAAGAACCAGCGGTCCGCGCCGCCGCCGCCCACGCGTTGGGTGGGTTGTCAGGCGGGGCCCGCGATCAGGCTGTGGGGCCCTTGCTGAAGCTGCTTCTTGATTCCGATCGGGCCGTACGCATGGCGGCCGCCATATCCCTTCGATCCTTCGGTGGCAAAACCGCCGAGGCAAAAGTGAACGATGAAATCGAGAAGGCGCTCGGGACCTTCATGCTTCAAGGCGATGCCGAAGAACGACGATTGGCGGTTGAATCCGGCGCCGATCTGGGACTGTTGTCGTTGGTCAAACAGGGCGCCGGGGACCCTGACGAAGGCGTGCGCTTAGAGTCCGTGAAACGAGCCGCCGCGGCTGGAACCGTGGGTCGCCAGGTTTTAGAAGGCGCCGTCGCCGATCGATCCAGCCTGGTCAGGGCCGCCGCCGTCCGCCACCTGGCGACAAGCCAAGGTGAATCAGCACGCCAGGTGATTCCCGTATTTCAGGCCATGTTGCAATCCAGCGATCCCGCCACCCGCCGCGCGGGCATCACGGCCCTTGGTGAAATCGCGGACGCCGCAGACGACGCCACCCGCATCCTTTCGGAACTGCTTACCCAGCGCAGCGAATCGATGCGCGCCGCAGCCGCCGTCGCCCTGGGGCATTTGGCCGACCGCAACGCGAACGCTTCGACCCGGGCCCTTGAACAGGCCCTCCTTGATCCAGCACACGACGTGCGCAGCGCCGCCATCGCCGGGCTGGGGGCCGCCTGGTCACGCCGACGATCCCCCGCGGATTTGGGCCAGATTCTGGGCGCTTCTGAAACTGAAAGCGCGCGTCGTCAGGTCGCCGTAGAAGCCTTGGTCGCCCAGGCGGGCAGCGACAAACGGGACGCCGCCTTACAAGCCCTGGCCCTCGTGGCAAAAACCGGCCAACCCCTAGGCCGCCTCTTCGCCCAGGTCGGCCGCGCCTTCATCGAAGCGAAGGCCGGCGACCTGCACGGTTTCTTGGAAAAACTTCTGGGCGGCTGACCCGCCCCCTGGCCTAAAACCCTCGAACAAGCGCGTCAGCGTGGTCACGCTGCCGGTTTGATCTCAACCCGATAGTTCAATCCTGCTGCGTGTAGGCTCTCCTGCATCGACAGTCGGATCAAGAGCGCAGGAGGAACACCAATGGACTTGGCAATCTGTTCAGCCTTCTCGGGACTTACGCCTTTGCGCCCCTTCTCGATGTCGCAGATGTTCGCAACGGACATGCCGATCAGCTTTCCGAAATCCTTCAGGCTGATCTCCTCCGAGACCCGCCAAGTATGCAGCAACTCACCAACCGTGAGCTTGCCCAATCGCTTATCCATGTCCTTCAGACCAAAAGTCTTCCGTTTGCTAGTAGTCATGTTTGTTT
>JAYUUT010000502.1:0-2246 GCA_043754455.1 Myxococcales bacterium | reverse complement strand
CCCGCAGAATCCGAAGATGCGTCTGATGACGGTGCCGAAACGTCGGCCACCCGAAAACGACGACCGAAACTGCGCCTGGTTCGATAGACCCGGCTTCAGGCCCGGGGGAAAGGGTCCGATGGCGTGGGTGTGCCAAGTCATTGGAGGTACGGAGTTTTATTTGTCGTCCTTGCCGTGCACGGCGGGGGTTGTCGATTCGACGCCAATGACCGCTGCGGTACGGATCAGATCTTCGACGACGTATCCGAGGGCTGCGCCTGCCGCGCCGGACTTGTCCCCACGCTGAACGGGTGCAAGCCCTGCGGGGCCAACGAAGAGATCAAGAACTACGCATGCGTCTGTAAAGACGGGTTCGAAAAAAATTCCACGGGCGCGTGCGTGGTGCCGCCTCCGCCGAGACCCAAAGGGTTCGGGGATGCATGCGCATCAGGAGGGCCCGCCTGCCCATCTGCCACCTACCCCCTATGCCAGCCGACCAACGAACCCGCTGTGGGGTACTGCACCAAACGTGGCTGTACGACATCGGATGACTGTGGGTTTGGATTCACCTGCACAGTTTGGGAGGCGATGCCGTACTGCAGACGTGCCCCCGCCGGTCAGGGCAATGCCTGCAAGGCAAGCGACGACTGCAAGTCCTTCGATGCAACCTACTGCGAGACCTTCATGAGCCACAAGTGCCTGGTACAGGGGTGCATGGTGACCCCCAACACCTGTCCGGATGGCTGGGAATGTTGCGATCTAACACCGTTACCCGTGCCCACGTTTTGCGTGCCGAAAGGAGAGTGTCCGAAAAAATGACCTTTTTTCGCATACTAACGGCGGGGGTCATGCTGGCCATCGGGGTCCAGGGCGTGCGGGCTGAAGAACCAGTCCCGCTGGTCCTGCCCGAAGCGATCCCCGACATGGCGTTGCCGGAACCCGAGCCGGACGCGCTGGAGGTGTATGGGTTTGCCGACTTCACGTATCAAAAACCGGGCTGGGGGCCCAAAAGCATCTGGGTGTACTTAAATCTGCCGCCACACGACAGTTTTGCGGTCGGCAACTTCAATTTGTATCTGTCCAAGAAATTATCGTCTCGCTGTAGCACCCTGGGCGAAGTGCGGTTCCTTTATGAACCCAATGGTGCCCCCGATGGCGCCAAGCGAATCAACACCAATGTGCCGGATCACGCCGATGTTGAACGCCCCATCCCCTGGGGGGGCATTCGCATCGAACGGGTCTATGTGGATTGCCAGATTCACCCACTGCTGACCATACGGGCGGGGCATTGGTTGACCCCGTATGGGATCTGGAACGTCGACCACGGCACCCCTACCATCATTTCAATCCGCAGGCCGTATGTCGTCGGTGACGAATTGTTTCCTAGTGGCCAAACTGGATTGCAGTTTATGGGTGGAAAAAATCTGGGGGACTTTCGCCTGGGATACAGCCTGACGCTATCGAACGGGCGTGGCGCGATGGACACGCATCGTGACCTTGACAGCAACAAGGGCCTGGGGGGACGGCTGGAACTGGAGTATAGCCGGTTTGGCGACTGGAAAGTGGGGTTGTCCTACTACCGTGGGCGCTACACCAACACCAACCCCGCGACCTACGACTCGACAAAACACGAAGCCGTGGTCCCCATAACCAGTCAATATGACGAACAGGCCATCGGCGCGGACCTGCGTGGGGACTGGCGGGGACTGGTCCTGCGCAGCGAGTTTGTCTACAACGAGCAGCTGTTCACGGCGGCGGGACGCCCCCTATCGAACAACCAGTACGTACCCAATCAGAGGCGACACGGTTATTACGCTCTTTTGGGCTATCGCACGGGATTTTATGACATCCTGCCGTTTGCGGTGTACGAGTACTTTCGTTTCCAAGATGCGCCAGGTTACGCGCTGGTCGATGCGGTGCGGGCATTGCACCTGGGCGTGAATGTTCTGCTGACCCCCAATCTGGTGTTCAAAATGGAAGGCTTGTATTCCCAATTGCCCGGCAACACGCCTGATTACATTACGGATTTCATGATGTTTCAGGCCCAATTGGCGTGGGCTTTCTAGTGGCTGCCATGTCCACGGGAATCAAACGGCGACACGCCTTAGGGGGCCTGGCCGGGATCATGGCGGGAGGCTTTGGTATGGCGGCGGCTGCGCCCACGACGTTGGCGATTATCACCAACGTGAACAACGGCCTGACCAGCCTGGGGCGCTACGAACTGCGGCGCATGTTCCTGGGCGAAGGCAACGGTGTTGGCAATCAGA
>JAYUUT010000501.1:0-4872 GCA_043754455.1 Myxococcales bacterium | reverse complement strand
CCAACGAAGGGTCACCGATTCACCGGGGCAAGCTGATTCGGGAACAGTTCCTATGCGAGCCAACCCTAACGCCGCCCCCCGATCTGGTCCTGCCAAAAGTTCCCGCCGCCGATGCCGACAAGACCTCACGACAGCAGCTGGAAGACAAGACCCAGATGGTCCTGCCATGCAAAAGCTGCCACAACTTGATCAACCCTCCTGGCTTTTCCTTCGCAAAATTCGACCACCTGGGGATCTGGCACGAAACTGACGAACAGAAGCGGCCCATCGAAACATCCGGCGCCTTGTCCGGATCGGACGTTGATGGACCGTTCAAAGGCCACGTCGAACTTATCGAACGCCTTGCCAGCAGCAAACAGGCGAATAGTTGCGTCGGCACGTTGTGGTTTCGATATGCCCTGGCCCGCATGGAAACCGCAGCAGACGACTGTGTCCTTCAGGGCCTGCTTGGAACCTTTACAGCAACGAAGGGCGACATTAAAAGCGTCATTTTGAAATTGGCCATATCCGATGCGTTCATTTATCGATAACCAAAATCAAGACACCGGAGACTATAAATGAACGTTCCGCGACGGACCGTATTGCGCGGGCTCAGCGGTGCTTGCCTGTCCTTGCCATTCCTGGAATCTGCGCAGCGCGCTTTCGGCGCCGCCGAGGTCGCCCCGAAACGGGCGCTCTTCGTTTTTACCAGCACGGGAAGTGTGCGGAAGAACTGGAAACCATCCGTCGTGGGCATGGATCCGCCGCCGTCTGTGATTCTCAAACCGCTGGCCACGCCTGAACTGAAACCATATTTGACCGCGCTGTCCGGTATCAACGCCAGCGCGGGCGGAGGATCCAACACCCACCTTGAAGGGATGGCAACCTGCCTAACCGCATCGCAAAACGTCGGTGGTTACGCGTCGGGGATCAGCATCGACACCGCGCTGGGAAGCCGGTTCAAAGGCGTGACCCCGTTTGAGGCGCTTCAGTTTGGCGTAAAGACACGGAAGCCACCGAATGGATTGGGCGATTCCTTCATCACCTATCGCGAACGCGCGGGTGGTGGCGTCGAAGGTGTGTACCCAGAAGACAACCCCGTGACCATGTACGGCAAATTGTTCTCCAATACAGCAGCGGGCGGATCGCCGGTGCTGGCGCAACAACTGGCCCGCAACCGCAGCGTCCTTGATTTTGTCGCAGAGGAGCACAAACGTGTGGGCGCCAAACTAAATGGCCCCGACCGCGCGCGGCTGGAGGAACACGCCACGATGGTACGAGGGCTGGAACAAAGCATGGTGGCGAACAGCATGCTCACCTGCGCCAAGCCCGCGCAGGGGATTGCGACCCTTACCGATGCACAAAGCGAAAGTTCCGGAAGTTTTCGTGCCGTAAGCGACATGAACCTGGACATGATTGCCGCCGCATTTGCATGTGACCAGACCCGGGTGGCCACGTTGCAGTACACAACCGGGGAATCTGGGTTGAACTGGGACGACGTGGATAAGTCGCTCAATTTTCGCGCGACCGCGGGGCGATCGACCGACAACGGCGTGGGCGCCGGCAGCGCTACATCGTGGTGGCATGGGATCTCCCATATGCCAGACACCTGGGATCCGACAAAGCCAAACCCCAGCGAAAAAATGGCCCTGGAAGTGATCACGAACATCCAGATATGGTTTTCCGAACAGATTGCCTCGTTGGCCCTGCGGATGAAGAAGTACAAGGACAAGGACGGCAAAAGCGTCCTCGACAACACGGTCATCTTCTGGACCTCCGAGGTCGCCCAAGGCGATCACGGCCGCAACGACATGCCGTTTACCGTTGTCGGCAACCTAGGTGGGACCCTGAAGTCGAACATCCACCTGGCCTTCAATGGCCGACAACATGGGGATGTTTTTGCGACCATCGGGACCGCCATGGGCCTGACAGGATTCAAGACCTTCGGCAGGGCCGGTTATACGCAGGGCCCGCTGACCGAATGGCTGAAGTAACCTTCCTGTCTTAATCTGGGACTAATGTGGGCGCTCCCCACCCAATGTCGCCAACGCTCTTGCGCCTCGGGTTCCCAGATGCGACAAATATAAGGCAGTGTCGCCAGCCCGCGTCTTCCTGGAAAATTACGCAGGCACAGCTGTTCGTCCCGCCGACCCGGCGTTGACCAAGGCCCTAGACGACATGTGGCGCGCGGGGCAAACCGCCTGGCCCGCCGTTTTACTTTCGGCTGAAGATTTTTCCAGCTACGTCGCCAAACGGGTGGTCGACGGGGTTGAGATCTTGGTGGCCTTGGCCATCATGCACGCCTCGGATCTGTACCTGGCCTGCGCCTGCGCGCAGGGGGACGCAACAGCGGTCGATGCCTTCCAAAAACAGTTTATCTTTCGCGTGATCCCCACTGGCCAGAAGGTGTCGACAGGTTGGTCCGATGACCTGCGACAGATCTTATGTGAACGCATCATCGTTGCGGCACCCGGCGGTCAGCCGCGCATCACCCAATATTCCGGGCGCGGGCCCTTGGTCGCGTGGGTGCGAACGGCTGCAGCCCGCACGACTGCCAACATGCGCATTGCCCAACACCCCACGGAAAGCCTGGACGGACACGGGGCGCTGGCCGCGAGGATGGCCGCGCCCGATCCGGATCTGTCAGCGATGCGCCGCCACAGCCGAGAATTTCGCAAGGCCTTCGAAGGGGCGCTGGCGCAGATGTCGCCACAGCAGCGCAACGTGATTCGTTTTCATTTTCTGGAAGGTCTGACCGGCGACGCGATGGCGAAAATGTACAGCGTGTCCCGTCGCACGGTTCATCGGTGGGTGCAGGACGCCCGGGACAGCATCGTGGCACTGACAAGGCGGGCGTTGGCCGACAGCATGAAGACATCCCCCAACGATCTAGAAACCTTGATGCGAATCCTCCAAAGCGACCTGGCCAGCACCGTGGTCAGGTACCTGGGGCCCGACAAGTAGACCGTCCCGCCTCCCGGCCCCAGAAAGGGCGTCCAGACATTATGTTCCCCAACATAATGTTGTCCCGCATAATGTTGTCCCGGGACCGGCTAGGCGCCTAGGATATTGCCCTTCCCTAACCGTTCGAAAAAGTCGCGCAAGGGAAGAACCAATCCCCAGGTCTTTTTCAGGATTTCTTTACCAAGATACACGCCGTAGCTGACGGTGGGCATGGCGGTCGCTACCACTTCAAAAGCGCGATCGTACTCAGGTCGCCATCGTTGTGCGGCCTTGACCTCAATAGCAACCAGGCGCTTGCCCCGCTGCCAAATGAAGTCTATCTCGCTGCCGTCAGCGGTTCGCCAGTAGGAAAGTTTTCCGCCCAGATCTTGGTAAGCCATTGCAGCGCTAAGTTCCTGGTGCACCAGCGTTTCCAGCAAATGACCGCGTTCCTCTGATTCAAGCGGCTCGCGCAATCGACCTTGGGTTGCCCGCAACACGCCGCAATCGAAGAAATAGAATTTCGGATGGCTAATTTCTTTGACCCGCAACCGGGGCGTCCAGGCATCTAGCCTTCCAATGATCAGCGTGTCCTGGAGGATCTCGAAAAAGGTGGTAACCGTCGCGCGGGCGACGCCCGAGTCGCGGGCAAGATTCGACAGATTGGTTACCTGGGCGTTGGCCAACGCCGCGATCTCAAGAAATCGACTAAACGCATCTACATTGCGGGTCAGGGCTTCCTCCTTGATCTCTTCTCGCAGGTACGTACCTGCGTAGGCCTCAAGTGTTCCGATTCTTGTCTCCTTGTCGGCTATCACCACGGGCAGCGTGCCAAAGCGCAACGCATCTTCGATGCCGATATCACTGCCATACTCGGCCTGCGTCAACGGGAACATCTTCAACACCAGGGCCCTGCCGGCCAGCAGATTGGCCTGGCCGCGCTTCAGCTTCCGGGCGCTAGAACCCGTCAGGGCGAACCTGTACCCGTGTTCCTCAATCAGGGCATGTACTTCATTCAAAAGCGCGGGCACGCGCTGGACTTCGTCGATGACGATCCACCGCTTGATGTCGTAACCCAGAACCTTTTGCCGCAGCAATTCCGGGTGTTTCAGGAATTCAAAATAGACCTCATTATGAAGCAAGTCGAAGACGACGGCCTGTTTGCACTGCTGCTTGATCCAAGTGCTTTTCCCAGTGCCCCTGGGGCCAAAAAGCAGGAAGCTTTTCTTCGGGAGCGTCAGGGTCCTTGTATACATCGCCGTAAATTATGCGGCAATTTTTACGGCTTGCTAGGCAAAAACGTCATCGGCCTTTTGCTGAATGTCACAACATGGGCGGTTCGGCCCCCATTACCGGCACAGTCAGGACGCTCGACGCAGGGGCTTCGGAAGGTGGTCGATGTTCTTCCGTGCACGAGCAAGGTCGTACATGGCCCGCAGGTTCATCCAAAACTGCGGCGTATTATCGAACAGGAGATGCCAAGCCGTGAGGCGAGTTTGGTCTGCGAAATCTCCAGCGGGACGAGGAACTCCTCGCGAAGTATCTCGCCGGGGTGGATCGGATTGTTCTTCGGAATCATTTTGCTGCCTCTCTTTATACCGCTTAGTAGGCAGAAAAATGCGCACGCGGCTAAGGGGCGCAGCGGCTTTCGTACAAAGGGGGCAACGCACCTTCGCTGACGGTCACAAAACCAAGGCCATCGGCGCGGTAAGAAACCGCCTCGCCCACGGGTTCATTCGCCACAACCAGGCGTGTCGGGGGCGCGGCGAAGGCGTCGGCAAGGGTTCCGCCTGCGGGGGCACGAAATTCGTAAAGGGTTCGGTAGGTGCGCAGCAAGAAGCGGGGCGCGCAGGGATGGGCCGATGCGGAGGTCGTTTGGCTATCGCCGTTGCGGGGAACGGGCAGCGTCACAAGTTTGCGAGCCACCCCGACCACGTTCGGATCCAGCGG
>JAYUUT010000500.1:0-22513 GCA_043754455.1 Myxococcales bacterium | reverse complement strand
AAATACAGTCCCGATCCGAACCGCGACGGGCACGCAGGAGCTTCGCCTGGCAGCCCCCTTGACGACATACAACGTAGTGCGGTTGCGCCAATCGGTCGGGGCTCACAGCACCGTAGGGATGATGGGGACAGCGACAAACCGATTCGAGGACGCACGTTTCATCTGCCCCAGCAGCACGGCAGGACGCGATCCGGGCGGTTGCTTCAACGACGCCTATGTCGTCGGCGTCGATGGACGCTGGCAAAGCCCCGCAGGAAATTACAGTGTCTTTGGCCAGACGGCGTCGTCGGTCTTGGAAGGCGGCCCAGTGCGCAAGCTACCCGACGGCGGCGCTGTTCAGCCGGGATCGGCTGGGCACGGGGTCGCCATTGGAATCACAAAAGCCGGCGGTGGCCATTGGCTGTGGGATTTGCAAGGACGGGCCATCGGACGGGATCTGGACACCAACGATCTAGGGTATTTGCCGCGACAAAACTTCACAGGTGGCACCTTTGCTTTAACCTACCGCACACAGAGATCCTGGTGGCTGACCCAGGAAACAGCCTCGAAGCTGGAACTGCAACACCTGCGCAACCTGGACGGAAAGATCCTGTCGAATATTTATCAACTGAATACAACCTGGCTGCTGCAGAACCACATGACTGTGTTTCTGGAGGGGCAATACCGAGGACGCTGGTACGAAGATCGCGAAATCGGAGACGGATCAGCCTTCGAACGCGCCGCTTTATGGGGTCTTGAGGCTTCTGTGCAGGGCGATCCGCGGCGGGTGGTTTCGGGAAAATTATTTGGCTTGCTCCAGAAGCTTGAAAACGGCACCGCTGGCCGCTTGGAAGGCACCGTGACATGGCGACCTGGATCATGGCTGGATATCGAAGTTCTCCCTGATCTCGTACACACGAATGGTGAGCCGCGCTTCGTAGGTAAGGATTCGGCCAGTCAGCTGCTGTTTGGTCGACTGACGGCCACGCAAATCGGCGGTACGTTGCGAATGACCGCCACTTTCACACCGCAGCTGACGTTGCAAACCTATGCCCAGTTGTTCCTGGCGCGAGGTCACTACAGCGATTTTGTGTCTGCGCTGACAACAGGTCAAACGCGCCCGCAAATTCAGTTGCGAGATCTGGCACCAACCGCCAGTGCCCCCGAGCAAAACGCCGACTTTCAACGCGCAGGACTCAATGCAAGCGTGGTCTTGCGCTGGGAGTACCAACTTGGCGGCGTGCTCTATGTCGTGTACACACGCTCGCAGAGCCCCCTAATGCCGCTCATGCCGGGAGAGCTACCCCGGCTGGACTTCGGGGCCTTGCCCCGCGCGCCCGCTGCCGACGTGCTGCTGCTGAAGCTATCGTGGTGGTGGGGATAGGGGCGGGACGCTGCCCCCGTCCTTGCCACCATCATCAGGACAGGCGGCTTGTTTCATCCCCATATCTGCGGGCAGCGCATCGGTTGTCACATCGGCAAGGGAATCGCTCCTGCGTGCAGCTGACCATCGAACAACACAGTCCAGTGCCCAGGGCCCGTCCGGCCTACGTCATGGGAGGTCGCGAACGCAGCGAAAGCCGACCGCGTCCCACGCGTCAGAGTTGTCATATTCGAAGACATTGAAATCAAACATGGCGTACCTACCGCGCATCAATGTCTTTGAGTCCCGATATTCCTTCTTGGCGACAAATTGCCCAAAGCCGCGATCGCGGGTAGCGCCCACCCAGCGCGTTCCGTTCCATTTAGACGTGGCTGGCAGAATCATTTTAGCGTCGAGGGCGATGAAGCGCGGTGGCATCTGCGTGTCGCCCTTCGATCTTGCTAAAACCTGCAGGAATTCGGCGCTGTCCCACTGATACACCAGCTCTTCGCTTGAATCCGTCCCGTCGCCCGCTTGCACGCTCAACTGCACGCTGTTGCCTTCGCTTCTTACGTCCAACCATTCAGCGAAACGATTGAAGTCCCACACAACCTCGCCGTTCATCAGCGTCAACGCACGACGCTTCTCACCACCTTGGCCCCAAGGGGTGGTTTCTGTCGCGCCCGTGTCGCTGTACGGGTTGGACGTGTCGCTGACGGGTACGCCCGCGTAGCCGGTCGGCAAATTTCCCATGCCACGCGTGCAACCGCTCCAGATCCAGGTTGAGGCTTCCAGCTGCAACGCGATGGTCATCCATTCAGCATTGGTCATCAAGTGGTACCCTGATCCTAAAGCGGTGCACTTTGCCTTCGCCTGTTTCTGGCTGATGAAGCGCCAGGGCTTGCCATCGGGCCGCGATTCCGGATGGTGGGCCGCAAGAGCCAGCTGTTCAGGTTTGCCGTCGGCCCGACCTTCCAGCACGACCTTGCCCTGGTTGTTGACGGCCTTCATCTCAAACAGCGGCACGCAGAAATCGCGGTCCACGTGTCCGATGCCGGTGGCCAATTTCCCCGGAACCAACGCGTATTGTGACGGGCACCCAGCGTTGACCGCCAGCAAGGCAATCGCCTTGGGTGGCGTGCATGGATCAAGTGGTGTGGCATCAGGTGCGTTGCCGGCGCTGTCTTGTGCAGCGTCGCGACTGCCAAGTGGTGTGGCAACAGGTACGTTGCCGGCGCTGTCTTGTGCAGCGTCGCGACTGGTCGCCACTATCTCTTGCGTGTCTATCTGTTGCGTGTCTATCTGTTGCGTGTCAACGACGACCGGCGCATCGAACATTTCCCTGCCGTCGAACAGCCCGCTGCTGTCAAACGCGCCGGCATCGCCGACCTCCCCGGGACGCGCGGTGGGCTCATACCCCAAGCGCCCGCATGAAACGCACGCGATCCCAAAAACGACCCAGGCGAGTTGCTGAAAGTTGGGACTGTGCACGTGACCTCGTGCGCGCCGGACGCACACGTTGGGAACCATCGGTCGAAGCGCACGCTACCTTAAGCCGCAAGACCAATGCGTCATGAAAACAACCACCCCGGCTTCCGACCCCCTGCAAGGCAAGTGCTTTACCTGCGACGGGCGCGGGTCCCCGACCTCAGATTTCCGTGGTCCCTCACGCGATCTGCCCCGCCTTTTCGGTGGTGTTCGGCGCAGTGAGGGTACTTCCGTGTGGCACGATAGTTTCCTTAATCTTTTGTACCATCGCTTCTGGAGGCCTCCCGTGCAAAGCAGCTCTTCCAAAAAGACCAGGTCTTTCCTCATTAGTTTCGCCGCCGCCGCGGCCATGGGGATCCTAACCCTCGCCTGTCAGAACGAGACGACCCCCCTAGGGGGCAGCGGGGGCGCCAATGGAAACGCGTCCGGCGGCTGCAGTTACGGCGGCAGCCGGCAAACCGCGGGTAAGTCGTTTCCCAGCATGGATGGATGTAACACCTGCCTGTGTACGGCGGGCGGCGACGTGGCCTGCACCGAGATCGCTTGCGCACCGGGCAGGCCCGTTGTGGGAGGTCCCGCAATCGGTGGAACGGGGGGCGCGGGCGGCGCTGCCAACGACGCGGGTGCGGGCCCCGTGACGTGCCCAAACGCCGGGCAGGCGATTTCCCCGGGCACCACAGTCTCCGCCACCGATGGATGCAACACCTGCGTATGCACCACAAGCGGCCTACTGGCGTGTACCAAAAAAGCCTGCCCTCCCGTTTCGACCGACGCCGGCCCCCCCGCGTTTGACATGCCTGCAAACGCCTGCGTCTATGCCGGAAAGACCGTCGCTTCGGGGTCGTCGTTCCCGTCCACCGACGGATGCAATACGTGTTCGTGCGCCGCAGGCCGGGTCGCGTGCACCCTGAAGGCCTGTCCACCCCCAGCGCCGGCCCCCGACGCCGGACGCCCAAACGACGCCTCGCCTACCGCTTGCCTGTTGTCGGCCCCTTATGATTTCGGCGCCATCGGCGGGCTGCGCGTTGCGGTTGATCGGTCCTTCCTGACCCCGCCTTTAGGCTACCGCCACACACGAACGCCCGTGCGTGGGGATGCACCGGAACTGTCCTGCGCCCCCCCCCTGCCCGCGTGTGGCGCCGACGGCGTCACGGTCATGACCATTGAACGCCTCGTCACAGAAAATGCAGACGTCAAGGCCGCCTTGGCCGCCGCCAAGCCGCCGCTTTTCGGCAGGGATTCTCGTCCCGTCGACGGGACCGTGCTGGAGTTCAAACGAGGCGACGGCCACGGCCTCTTGGTGGGCGATGCCTGCAACACCACCTCCAGTTCCTGCCAGCCGATCCCGCCGGGGGTGGCTGAACTCGCGAAGATCCTGAACGCCCTGGACAAGCAACAGCTCGCCACCCGCGACTGCAAGGCCTTCAATCCGGCACCCTAAATACACTCGAACTTCTTCCTCCCGGGCAGCAGATTGACGGAGGACTCGTTGATCCCGTTTCGCGCCTACAGCTCTGTGCCCTAAGATTGAACCGATGTTGTCCCGTGACCGATGCGTCTGGCCTGCCGGGGCATGCGCGTTCGGGATTGTGCTGCTCGTTTCGGCGGGCGCCCAGGCTCTGGACCCAAACCGAGGGATCGGCCAGTACAGCCACCGGGTGTGGCGTGTCGAAGACGGACTGCCCCGCGAGGCCGTTCAGGCTTTGGCACAAGATCGCGATGGCTTCATTTGGGTGGGAACTCCTGGCGGCTTGGCCCGCTTTGACGGCGTGACGTTTCGCACCTTCGACCGGCGGAACACCCCCGCGATGCTCAGCGATCGCATCCATGCGCTTCGTGCCACGCGCGACGGCAGCGTCTGGATCAGCACAAACGCGGGGCTCCTGCGCCATCGCTTGGGGCAATTCGAATCGTATTGGGGCAAGGGTGGTCTCCCTCGAAAAAGTGTGACGGCTCTTGACGAAGACAGCAATGGCGTCCTGTGGGTTGCGACCGACGGCAGTCTGTTCACGTTTACAGACGGACATTTTCGGCGTGACAGTGAACAAAGTTCCGTTCGATCTTTATTTGCGGGCACCGACGGCGTTTTGTGGGTCGGCACAGACAGCGGCCTCGTCAAACGGCACGGGGACCGTCGCACCCGCTACACGAAAGCCGACGGTCTTTTCGACGATCGCGTGACCACGCTGGCTCAAGACCGGCAAGGCGCCCTTTGGATTGGGACGGTCCTAGCGGCGCTGTCCCGCCTGAAAGACGGCAAGATCACAACGTATTCCCCGCGAACGGAACAACCCGACAATTCCGTGCGGGATCTTCAGGTAGACAGCGACGCGGGCGTCTGGATGGCCACCATGGACGGCATTGCCCGGGTGCGGGACGGGGTTTTCGAGACCTTCGACACCACGCTCGGTCTGTCGGACAACCGCAGCAACGTTTTATTAGAAGATTCAGAAAAAAATCTATGGGTCGGCACGGCCAGCGGGCTTGAATGTTTCCGCGACGGCGTCTTTACGACCTATACAAAACGTGAAGGGCTCTCGCACGACTGGACGACGACCGTCGCGGAATCACGGGATGGCAGCCTGTGGGTGGCGACGCGGGGGGGCGGCTTCCACAATTTCAAAAATGGCCATTTTCGCGGTTATTCGCGGCGGGACGGCCTTGTCAGCGACTACGTTCGCATCGTCTTCGAAGACACAGACGGCAGCGTCTGGGCAGGGACCAACCAGGGCCTCAGCCGGTTGCGCGACGGAAAATTCACGACCTTCACGAAACAGGATGGCCTGCCGTCTAACGATGTCGTGACCTTGGTTCCTGCACGACAGGGCGGCTTCTGGATTGGGGCGCAAGGCGGCGTGGGGCGATTTTCCAGCGCAGGATTCAGCATCCGCGCCACAATCCCCGAATTGACCTATGCGCGGCCCGTGTACGAAGATTCCAAGATGCGTCTTTGGTACGGCGTCGCTGGACACGGCCTGAACGTTTTGAACGGGGATAGTAATACGCACTACACGGTTGACGACGGCCTCGGAAGCAACGGGGTAAAGGCCATCCATGAGGATGGCCAAGGAACGTTGTGGGTCGGCACAACAGAAGGCCTTTCCCGCTTCCGCGATGGGCATTGGTCAACCGTGACCACACGGCAGGGCTTGTTTGACGACGATATCTCACAAGTTGTCGAAGACGAACAGGGACGCCTATGGCTGGGCGGTCCGAAGGCGGTTTTCCATGTCGACAAGAAGGCGGTTGAACAGGTCATGGCAGGAAAACAACAGACCGTTGTCTCCACTTTCTATGGCAAAGGCGACGGGCTACGCTCTCAGGAATGTTCGGTCGATCAGCCCGGGCGCTGCCTGACGCGCGATGGGCGTTTGTGGCTGACGGGCCCTTTTGGCCTTATGGGTGTCGACACCCGATCTCTGCCCGTGCACCAAACGCCCCCCCCGGTCTTCATCGAAAACCTCGTCATCAACGGACGCCCCCAGGAAAACGGCCTGTCCACCACGGTGCCTCCGGGCCCACGAAATCTCGAAATCACTTACACAGCTTTGTGTTTTCGCGAGCCAAAAAAAATTCGATTCAAATACCGGTTAGAGGGGTTCGACACGGACTGGGTCGATGCGGACAGGCGGCGAACCGCTACCTATACGAACTTGCCACCCGGCCCCTACCATTTTCGCGTGATCGCTTGTAACGAAAGCGGCGTATGGAACGAATCAGGTGCATCCGCGGATGTGGTTTTCGCCTCGTTTTGGCACGAAACCTCGGCCTTTTACCCAGCCGTATTCCTGGTCATTCTGCTGCTGGCCACATTGCTATATCGTCTGCGGCTGATGCAGGTCAAGGCGCGATTCTCTGCGGTTTTTGTCGAACGAAACCGCATGGCGCGCGAACTTCACGACACGCTGGATCAGGCCTTCACCGCGGTGACCCTTCAGTTGGATGTCGCCGAAAAATCCCTGCCCACGGCCGCTTTAGCCCACCGCCCCTTAGGACTTGCCCGTGACCTCCTTTTGCACAGCCAGGCCGAAGCCCGCCGGTCGATAGCAGATCTGCGATCCCAGGCGCTGGACGGGGGCAACCTTGCAGAAGCCATGTCGTCCGCGATCCAGACGCTGACAGCTGGCCTTGATCTGCAGGCCAACCTACGTGTCGTTGGTCAACCGCGATCCCTTCCGGGGACTGTGCAAAACGATCTGCTCCGTATCTCACAGGAAGCCGTCGCGAACGCCCTTCGGCACGCCCAGGCCACGCGCATCGACCTATGCCTTTCCTATGAACCCGATCTTTTACGACTGACCATCAAGGACGATGGCCGTGGCTTCGACATGAACCACGCGCCTTCCGAACGCGACGGTCATTTTGGCTTGGTCGGAATGCGGGAGCGCGCCAAACAACTAGGGGGCCACCTAACTGTACTTTCGGCCCCTGGCCAAGGAACGCACATCGATGTGCAATTGAGGATCTGATGGACAGCCCCAAAATTCGTGCCTTGGTCGTGGATGATCATGCAGTCGTTCGCATGGGACTTGTAGGGCTGCTGCACAGCGAGCCCGATCTTCTGTGCGTGGGCGAGGCCGACGATGGCCGCGCCGCCATCGAACAGTTTCGCAAACTGCGGCCCGATGTCGTGTTAATGGACCTGCGCATGCCGGTGATGGGCGGGGTCGAGGCCACAAAGGCCATACTCACCGAAGATCCCGCAGCCCGGGTCATCATCCTGACAACCTACGACGGCGACGAGGAAATTTACCGCGCCCTTGAGGCCGGCGCCCGCGCCTACCTTCTGAAGAACATGTTGGGACAGGAACTGGTAACCGCGGTTCGCAGCGTACACAGCGGCGGACACCACATCCCGCCCAAGGTTGCCGCCCGTCTGGCCGAACGCCTCCAGGGTTCGCAGATCAGCGCCCGCGAAATCGACGTCCTGAACCTGATTGCAAAAGGCCTCAGCAACAAACGGATTGGGGATGCGCTGGCCGTCACCGAAGGAACGGTAAAATCGCACGTGATCAACATCCTCGGCAAACTGGGGGCCGATGACCGGACACAAGCGGTAACCATCGCTATCCGCCGCGGTCTGATACGACTGGAATGACCTCGTTGGTTCAATCAACCGAACGTCAAAAGCCCGCTGCCCGCCGCAAGATGGGCCTTCACGCTGGCCAGCCGCTGCAAGTAGCGGTTGAAATCTTTCCCTGCAGGGGCACCAGGAGCACGCCGTAGATACACATCCGTGATGCGGGTGACCGCGAACCGGCACGCGGCGAACCGTAGTTCAGCGCCAAATCCCGCCCTTTCCGCGGTGGTCGGATGGCGAACCTGCGCGTAGCCGTCCAAAAAAGCACGGGTCACATCAGGGCGAAAATCGTCACGGCCATACCCGAACGCCAAGGCTGACACCGCAACGTCGTAGGCCAGTCGTCCCCACGAGGCCTGTTCAAAATCCAGTAGGGCGACCAGGGCGCCGTTTTCGCCAAACAACGTGTTGTCGATGAACAAATCGCCGTGAATCAGCCCCATCGGCAATTCGTGGCGATCGGTGGCGCAGGATCGAAGTTCAGGAACCAACAGCGCCACCGCGGCCGCCACGGCAGGATCGGTCACGGATCGCGCGTCCTGCACGATGGCCTTGACCCGCCTATCAATCTCGTCCGGTTCGTATCGTCCCACACCGCGATCAGCAAGATCCGCACCCGCCAGGTGCAGCCGCGCCAACGCGCTCCCCACGCTGTGGGCATGCGCGGGGCCAACATCCCCACGTCCCAGCGTGCGCCCCACGACCCAGGGAAACAGCGACACAAACAGCCCCTTCCAGGTCAAGAACGGCGATCCATCAGCCGTGGGCAACGGCGCTGGCGTCAGCACCCCCTTGCGTGCGGCATGCGCCACAATCTGGGCCTCGCGCTGCACATCCGCGCGATCCTTACCCTCGTTCACGCGCAGAAAAACCCGCCTTCCATCTCCAAGATCAACCCCCACGTTGGTGTTGACCGTGCCGGCAGAAATAGGCGTGTGGCCACGGTACCCGGTCAGCGCGTACGCGCCTAAAATGTCCGTGATGTCGTTCGAACCCAGAGTGCGAAAAGTGCCCATGGCGATGGCGGATTATGCCTGGATTTCTCTACTTTTTCAGCCTCAAGGCGTCAAACGGGTTGTTGAATCTGCCGTTGAACGGTCGCGCCGGCTCAGGTTGCGGCGAAGGCCTTTGCGGGCCCCGATCCCGGGGAGGCGGCGCCGGTGACGGACCCGCGGTGGGCGGGGCCGAGGCCTGTTTTATCGACAGCGCCACACGTTTGCGATCCAGTTCAACCTTCAGAATTCGCACCTTCACGCGATCCCCAACCTTCACCACCTCGGCCGGATCTTTGACGAATCGATGCGACAGCTCGCTGACATGGACGAGCCCATCCTGATGAACCCCCAAATCAACGAAACAACCAAACGCCGTGACGTTGGTCACGATTCCATCCAGCACCATGCCCTCTTGCAGGTGCGACATTTCCGTCACATCTTCCCGAAACCGGGTTTCCTCAAAACCTTGGCGGGGATCGCGACCCGGCTTTTCCAGTTCGCGCACGATGTCCCGCAACGTGGGTTCACCCCGCCGTTCATCGACATACCGACCGATATCGATCTTTTTGACCAAGTCCCCGCTGCCCACCAGATCTTTGACTGGCACCCCCAGATCCTGAGCCATGCGTTCGACCACGTCGTAACTTTCTGGGTGAACTGAACTTGCGTCTAGCGGGCTCAGGGCCGCGTGCACGCGCAAAAAACCGGCCGCCTGCTCATAGGCCTTGGCCCCCAGGCGGGGGACCTTTTTTAATTCCGCGCGGCTTTTGAACGGGCCGTTCTCCACACGAAAATCAACAATGTTTTTCGCCAACACCGGCCCGATGCCCGACACGTACGACAACAACTTTGCCGACGCCGTGTTCAGCTCGACCCCGACGCCGTTCACACACGATTCGACGACACCATCCAACGACCGGCTTAGATTTAATTGGCTGACGTCGTGTTGGTACTGCCCAACCCCGATGGATTTCGGATCGATTTTGACCAGCTCTGCCAGGGGATCTTGCAACCGGCGCCCGATCGACACCGCCCCCCGCACCGTGATGTCCTCGTTCGGAAACTCTTCCCGGGCAACCTCAGAAGCCGAATACACAGACGCGCCACTTTCGTTGACCGACACAACCAACACCGCCTCAGGGATCTGACCATCTTTTTTCATCGCCCGCACAAACGTTTCGGTTTCCCGGCCTCCTGTGCCATTGCCGATCGCGACAGCTTCAATCCGGTGCTTCACACACAGGGCCGCAACCTGCCGGCGCGCCGATTCGACCTGTCGCTGGGGCTCATGCGGGTAGATGACCTCGTTGCCCAACAATTTTCCTGTGTCATCCAACACGACAACCTTGCACCCCGTGCGAAACCCCGGATCCAGGGCCAAGACGCGCTTGCCGCCCATCGGCGCCGCCAGCAGCAGATGGCGCAGATTTTCGGCGAACACCCGAATCGCTTCTGCGTCCGCCCGTTCCTTCAATGCCAACCGCACATCCACTTCGATAGAAGGCCGCAACAACCGATCATGCGCGTCCGCCACCGCCTTGACCAGGTCGCCCACCAGGGCAGCCTTGGGATTTTTCACGAACAAGGCATGCAGCCGCGACAGGCCGGTATCGCGATCCACGTCCAGGTGTAGGCGCAGGAACCCTTCTTTTTCCCCGCGCCTCATCGCCAAGATTCGGTGTGACGGCACTTTGGCCGCCGGTTCATTGAACTCGAAATAGTCCTTGAACTTCATCCGATCGGGTTCGGTGCCCTCGCCATTTTGTTCCGATCGCAGGCCCCCCTGTTCCAGCGCCAACGCCCGCAGCGCCGCCCGTGCATCAGCGGAATCAGAAATCCTTTCCGCCACGATGTCCCGCGCCCCTTGCCACGCCGCCTCCACGTCCGGCACCTCTTTGGCGACGTCAACGAACGGCCCCGCTAGCTCGTCCCGCGACCCTGTGCCCCCCTCTGTTTGGGCCCACAAAATGTCCGCCAGGGGTGCAAGCCCACGTTCTTTTGCAATCATCGCCCTCGTTCGCCGTTTGGGCTTGTACGGTAGATACAGATCCTCCAGTTCCGTCCGCGACAGCGTCTTGGCAATCCGGGCAAGCAGGATGTCCGTCATCTTTCCCTGCTGGGCTATCGTTTCAACCACCGTCTTTCGTCGCGCCTCTAGCTCCTTTAGATCCTCAGCCCGCTCCTTGATCTTCTGAAGCACCACTTCATCAAGGCCCCCCGTTTGCTCCTTGCGATACCGTGCTACGAACGGGATCGTGCCCCCTTCGGCAAACAGGGCCAGCGTGCATTGCACCTGGGATGGCGTGGTCGAAAGTTCCGCCGCGATGATGGCCACCACATTCAGGGGCGGCAGGACGGGGGCGGGTTGGGGCGGCAGAGGCGTCGTGAGCAAAGACATGCTCCCTCGGCTCTAGTCGACCTAGGCCATCGTTTTCAAGATTGACTTGAAATTTAGTTTCAGCGAAGCCCCAGAACTTGCAGATCAGCCGCGAAGGTCGGCGCGTCGGTAAACAGGCGTCCGTGGATGCCCAGCGCCCGCGCGGCATCCAGATTCCGCGCCACGTCGTCGAAAAACACGCAGGCGCCCGAAGGAACACCCGCGCGCCGCACGGCTTCATCATATATGCCGCGATCGGGCTTCGAAATCCCCACTTCGTGCGACAGGACAATGTCATGAAACCGGTCCAAAACCGGCAGCCGTGGTCGCAAATGATCAAAATGCCGGGCGTTCGTATTCGATAGCAGCAGCACCCGGGTGCGCAGCACCAACGCTTCAACCAGCGGCAAAATCGCTTCATGAATCGTGAAATGGCAGCTCCAAATGGCTGCGAATTCTGACTCGTCCAAATCAACGCCGATCCGGTCACAGACAGATCGCCGTAGGGGCTCACCCTGCAACCGCCCGGTTCCGATGTCTGCCCATACGGGCGAAAACCCTGCCGCTATGTCGTCAACCGTCCGCCCGGCCCGCGCCGCAAACCGCCCCAACACCATCTGGTCATCGTGGAACGCCAACACGTTGCCGAGGTCCAACAACACCGCCTGAATCTGAACGCCCGCGCCGTTCATCCGCCCGCCGGTTTCTTCAGTTTCGCGGCCACGCGCGCAGCTTCTGCCCCTAGGGTCAATGTCTTGGGCAAACCTTTGATTCCCCGTTTGTCAGCAACCAGCTTCAGCATTTGTTCCGAATCTTCAGGAAAACCACCATCGTCCAGGTACCAGATGGCTATCAACAGACACAGCGGGCTCTTCGATTCCAGCGCCTTGAACGCTGCCGCCCGACCATCGAACCGCATTTCGATGACCGGTTTCAAAATCTTCTCCTTCACAAAGGCCTCGTTCAAATCCAATCCCGATGAAAACGCTTCTAGGGCGGGCACGGCCGCATCGGGCCCATTGACCTTCAGGGCAGCGGCAAACGCGCGCGCCACAATTTCCAAATTCGTACTTCCCGCTATCAATTTGACCAGCCCTTTGCGCGGCTCTTCGCCATAAAACCGTTCCACAAGTTCAAACAGCCCCGCCCTGACCGCCACATCGGTTTCGGCCGCCCCGGCCAGCCGCAGCGCCAGGGGTAACAAAGTCTCATCGCGCTGAAGCTTCACCAACCCCGCCACCGCGTGAGCCGCCGTTTCGCCCCGTGGCGGTTCAACCTTTCCCACCAAAAAGGCCGTCGCATCCTTGCCACCAAGCCGCCCCATCGCCTCAGCCATTTCTTTGGGCAGGGGGCCTTGCCCCCGCGCCCGATCCGCCAATACAGATCCGCCCCGTTCGCGCGCGGCCTTGTCGCCAATTTTTTCCAGAATGTCAGTCACGGGACCGAACCCCACGACCTGATCCGCCAACAGTTTGTGCAGCAGCGGATAGGCACCCGGCCCCATCGCCTGACAAACCTGCAACGCCGAAAAACGCCCCACCCCCACGGCCCGTCCCGCCCGCATTTCTTTTTCAACCACCGGCAGCAGGGCCGCATCAATCGCCTTTTTCGCCGCATCGGACGTGGACTGTTGTCGCAATCCATAAAGGGCGTCGCGCGCGTCTTCGGCCCGCCTCACATCCCCTCCGTTCAACCCCGCCGCAAGCGGTGAAATCGCGGCCGCCACAACCACGCCCCGGTCTTCAATGGGAATTCCCGCTGTGGCCGCTTCAGCCCGCGCCAAATCCCCCATCGCGACCAGCGCCGCCACCGCCAGTCCACGCAGATCGGCCGGCTGTCGGGCGTCGACGACGACCTTATGTAACCGATCGGCCCCATCGGGCGCGTTTTTCCACCCCTCGATCGACGCGGGCGTCACCCGCCCACACCCCAACGTTACCCCAGCAACCACCAACAACAGAAAAAGGCGCGGGCTGTTCATTTGTGTTCCCCGATGGTAGCCGCCGTGACCCGGGGGTCAAGGGCCGGTAAATCAGCGGCATACAGCCGTAGGTCCGCAACAAATCCACTCCCACACCACCGGCAACACGATACCGTCCGCCTTCCCACCCAAAAAAAAGGCCCGGCCAATGCCCAAGCGCACGCCCACATCCCTCATCGACCGCCGAACCGCTATCGGCCGCACCGCCGGCCTTTTGGGCCTGGCCGCCGCCACCGTCAAATCAACGGGATTCGCCCGTGCGGCCGCCCCTGCCCCCCGGCTGCTTGAGGCCGTTAAAATCACGCGCCTTGAAACCATCATGGTGCAGCCCCGCTGGATGTTTCTAAAGGTTCATACCAACATCGGAATCGTTGGCCTTGGTGAACCCGTCGTCGAAGGCCGCGCCGCCACGGTTGCCGCCGCGGTCAAGGAATGTGAACCGTACTTGATTGGCAAAGATCCCCGTGCCGTCACCCACCACTGGCAGGCCATCTACCGCCACGCCTTTTATCGCGGTGGCCCCATCCTGACCAGCGCCTTGTCGGGGATTGATCACGCTTTATGGGACATTAAGGGCAAGATCTTGGGCGTACCCGTGTACGAACTTCTGGGGGGCCCCACCAGACGGCGCATTCGCGTTTACGCCCATGCGGGCACACCCGAGGCCATCAAAAAATGGAAGGCAGAGGGATTCACGGCCTTCAAATGTGGCCCAGCGAAAAAACGCGCGTTTCGCATCATCGACACCAAGGCCGCCGTTGACTACGTCGCCGATCAATTCGCGGCCTTGCGCGAGGCCGCCGGCAAGGACACCGACATTGCCATCGATTTTCACGGCGCGGTTCCCCCACCCACCGCCAAACTGCTGATCAAGGCCTTAGAGCCCTACCAACCCATGTTCGTCGAAGAACCGGTGAACTGTCAGTACGTTGACCTGATGGCCGAAATCGCCCGCGGCACGCACCTTCCCATCGCCACGGGTGAACGCATCTTCACGAAATGGGGGTTTCGCGAAATCCTCGAAAAACATGCGGCGGTCATCCTACAGCCCGATCTTTGCCACGCCGGGGGCATCACCGAAGGGCGCAACATCGCCGCCATGGCCGAAGCGTATTACGCGGGCGTCGCGCCCCACAATCCTCTGGGCCCCATTTCGTTGGCAGCGGGCCTGCACCTAGACGCGTCTATCCCGAATTTTTTGTGCCAGGAACAGGTCAGTCTGGGCGACGGGTACATCAAGAACCCCTTTAAGGTCAAAGACGGCCACATCGATCTGCCCACGGGCCCCGGCCTGGGCATCGAACTGGACGAAGCCGCCATTGCCAAAAAAATAGGCCACAACTGGAAAAGCCCCGAAACTTACGATGCTGACGATGGGTCAGTGGTCGACTGGTAGGTTTTTCCCGGACACCTGTATCGCCTCCCACTCCTGAAGTTTGACGCGGGATCGGTCGATGTTATCCCCGTGTCGGCGACTTCGAATACGCGGGACGGGGGTCCACCGGGCCCCGAGGACTCTGGTCCTTCGGGCATGCCCACCTTGCGCCGTGACCAGGTCGCCCCCCCGGTTCCCCCGGTAGGATCCATGTTGTCAGCGACGACCCTGCCGCTTTCCCGGCGGCTGACGTCAACCAGCAACCGCCCGATCGTCGAAGATCCCCCCACCTTGCGCAGGTTTGGCCGTTTTGCGGAAAAACTCCGAAAGGCGCTGGTCAAAGGCCCGTCATCCCACCCTGCGCATCAACTCCGCGCCGAAACGTTGCTGAACAGCAGCCTGGTTCTCCTCATCGGCGCCATCACTTACGGCGTCAGCTCTTTGGCGATGGGATCACACGGCGCTTTTGTCTTGGCGGCCGCTGCCCTGGCCGGGTTGTCGGGCCTTGTCCTGCTGGGACTGCGCAAGGTTCGGCACCACGCCGCTGCCCAAACGCTGGTATGGGGCTTCCTGACAATTCTGTGCGGGCTTGTCGTCACAACCGGAATGAGCGCGACCATCGCCGCCGTTGGTTACGCCCTTCTGGTCATCGCCTCGCGGGTGTTTTCGTTGCGGGGCAGCCTCGCCTTCGGCATCACACTTTTAATTCTGCGCATCGCCGCAGAAGTCGCCGTCAACCTAGGCTGGGTGCAAAACAGCCCAGCAAACGCCACCAGCGACTACATCATTTCACTTATCGAAATAGCCGCCATGACGATCATGCTGGGCTGGTCCAGCCAAACCCTGACACGCCTTTTCGGGGAATTGCGGCGGCGCGAACAGGCCCTGATCCTTGCCAACCACGATCAGGAAGAAAATCGACTCCTATTGGCCGAACTTGTCGACGGGTCACCCGACGGCATCTTGCGCACCGACAGCAATGGAATCATCGAACTGTGCAACCCAGCCTTGATCACGATCACGGGATTTACCGCCGACCAGCTCGAAGGCAAATCGATCGAAGCCGCTGGGTTCTTGACCGACCCGTCAATCCGGCTTGCAAACGCCGCGCTCAAGGATCTGTTGGCCGGCCTCCCCTATCCCCCCTTCGAATTGGAAATCCGGCGCCGCGACGGATCGTTGTGCCCGGTCGAAGTCAACGGCCACCTTCTTCGCCGCCCGGGCGGCCCGCCATCCATGCAGGCCACCATCCGCGACATCAGTGAACGCAAGGAAAACGAACGCGTCCGCCATGATCTCGAGATCGGGCTGCGCCAGGCCCAACGTGTCGAAGCCATCGGTCGGCTGGCAGGCGGCATCGCGCACGATTTTAACAATCTGCTGACCGTGATTCTTACCAACGCCTCCCTGATGAAAACCCGCACACTGGATGAAGAAACCACCGAAGACATCGTGGCCATCGAAAAGGCTGCCCTGCGTGCGGCCGAGCTGACCCGGCAGTTGTTGGCATTTTCGCGCAAACAGATCCGCAAACTGCGCATCTTGCGACTGGAAGATCCGGTCGCCGAGGCCAAAAAAATGTTGGCGCGCATCCTTCCCGAAAACATCGACCTTGTGTTTCGTCCCGAAACAACCAGCATCCGCATCAAGGCCGATCCCAGCCAGATTGAACAGGTGGTCATGAACCTGGCCGTCAATGCCCGCGACGCCATGCCCACGGGCGGTACCCTGACCATCAGCACAGCCGAACACATCATTACCGTCGCGACCGCATCGGCCACCGGCGAAATCCCGCCGGGCCGTTATGCCACCTTGTCCATTGGGGACACAGGCGTCGGTATGGACACCGAAACCGTCGAACGGATTTTCGATCCCTTCTTCACCACCAAACCCGTCGGCCAGGGCACGGGCCTGGGTCTCGCGACCGTCCACGGGGTCGTCACCCAAAGTGGAGGCTTCATTCGTGTCCTCACGGAGCCTGGGCAAGGAACCACCTTCGAAGCCCTGTTTCCGGCCTCCGAAGAGGATCCCGCCAGCCTGGCCACCGAGGGCCCCCTCCCCTCCGACACCCTGCGCGGCACCGAAACCATCCTGCTGGTCGAGGATGACCCCGCCGTCCGCAGGACAGCCGAACGCATTCTGCGCACCTTGGGCTATACCGTCATCGCGGCAGGAGACGCCAACGACGCCCTTAGCGCACTGATGTCCCGCCCCGATGGCGTCGACTTGTTGCTGACCGACGTCGTGATGCCAGGGGCCAGCGGCGTCGACCTGGCCGCGCGTATCCAATCCCAATCCCCGATGCGCGTGCTTTATATGTCAGGCTACGCCGACGAAGCCATCCGCAGCACCGGGGTGCTTGAACGATCAGCCTTCTTACCCAAACCCTTCACACCCTCACAACTGGGCCGCCGCGTCCGGGAGACGCTAGACAGCCCCGTCCCGGCGGGATAGCCCCGTTAGTTACAGACTGCGGTCCGGTGTGCCCTGGGGCTGGGGCTGGGGGCTTTCTTCATAGTAGCTGCAGGCAGGAGGCGGAGGACACTGTGGGGCCGACCCCGAACAGGTGGGCGACTGACAGTAGACGGCCGCATTTTCGCGCGACCGATTGTCGACCGACGGGGGCCCGCAGATCGTTCCCGCACTCTGGAACCTGTCGACAGGGCAAACCGCCGTGGTCCCGTCGCAATATTCGGCCCGGTCGCAGGCGCCCTTGGCAACCCGGCACACGGTGATCATCGGGGCCACAGCATTGCCGCAAACCCCAGACGTACAGGTATCCACAGTGCAGGGGTTTTTGTCGTCACAAGCAGCAGCCGACGTACACCCGTCGGATGTCGGGGCCGCATCGACGGGCGACATATCTGGAGGCGACATCATCGCCATGTCGGGCAGTGAAATCACCACGTCCGGGGTCATATCAGGCGTCGGATCGGCCACGTCGACCGCCATCTGCGGCGCCCGATCCACGGCGGGCTGACCATCGGGAACCGCGTCCACGGGAACGGCGTTCGTATCCAGCCGCAGCACAGGAATCGTCACCGTCACGTCAGGGGATCGATCGACGGCAGTTCCGGTTTCGGCCCTAGGTGCCATCATGTCCGGCATCACAACCGGCGGCGGAATCACGATGATGGCGTCAAGTAGGTTTTCCAACCGCAAATCCATGGCCAACAGGGCACGGGCCGCATCGGGAAGGACCTCTGGAAAGGTGTAGCCGCCATCAGGTGCCTTCTTCAGGATGTCCCCGACTGTGGTCGCGCTGTTGCCGTCGATCTTCTGCTCGTCGCCACCCCCGTTGTCACAACCTATGAACCCAACACCCAGACACAACACCAAACCAGCAGCAGCCTTAAATCTATTCATCGTTCGTTATCCTTGTTGCCCGATCTGTTTTTCCAACCCGGGCGGGGCGGGATTATCCACGTTTCACGTAGCCGCGTCCAGCCCCTTAAAATCCTGTGCAAACCAGACATGACTTGTGTTAGATACGGCTTACACTTAAACTACGCTTTAGTTGTGTCCCTCTTTTCCGCCCCAGGGCGGGCCCCGGAGGTCCCCATGTCCGAACTCAACCAGCACAGCGAAACCCCGATTCAAACCCAGGCAGAGCCCTCCCGCTCTGCCCATACGCAACGCGCCCTGCACGGTGGGGGCGCGCCCGCGGGCGGTCTGAAACCGTCCCAGATGTCGCTCAATGGCTGGATCGGGTCATTGATGGATGAATTAGACGACAAACAACTGCCCCGGGCCTAGCCCCCGATCGCGTCGGCTTGCGTCGTGGGACGATGTCCCGCATCATTCGGCGCGCCATGAAGCCGCCTGCTCCTCTTGCTCTTCTCGTTGTCATTCTCGCAACCTTTTTGGCCTGCGAGGATGATGTGGGCGGGCCCGTTGTTGCGCGGCCCGACGGCGGGATTGCTGTCGATGGGGGCCTTCGGTCGGGGGATGGATCCGTCGCGGGTCCCCTTCCCGATCCGATCCTGACGGCCGCCCTAGGCCGTAACGAGGCATTTATCCCGGTGTTTCGCCCTGGCCCTGCCCCCGCAGGGACGCCCGTAGACGCTGGGGCCCTCCCGTCGGCGCAAAGTCCAACGTTCTATCTAGCCATCAAGAAAACCGCTTTGGCCGAACGCTGGTTCCTTTCGGCCTATATGCGACAGTACACGGCAGGCACGGGAAATCCGGCAGTGTCAGGCGCGGCGGCCCATGATCTGGGGACCCAGATCGTCACCTACCGAATCGCCAACGACCGACTGCTGGTGCTGGACGTATCCAGCGGACGCCGCTGGAGTGACGCTTTCGATCCCGAGGCGCTTTTGGAGGCCTACCCCCTGGTGTCAGATTTCCAGGGTTGGAATCGCCTGTCAGGCACAGAGGCCTACGTGCTTATTGACCCGGCCCGAGGACTGAACCGGTTTTCTCTTGAAGGCAGCGGCGCCATGTTCACAAGCGCGGGCCAGGTCGGAATCGATCTGGCCTTCGTGCAGAACTTCAGGCGTCTGGATGACGGCGTCGCATTCGAACAGATCTTCAGCGGGTACCAGCAGCGCAATCTTGCGGTACAAGGCCGGGTTTCGGGCACCCTCGCGATCTCGTTGCGCCGTTACGCCGAAACCCCAGGATTTATGCCGAAGGAGGTTCCAGCCGCAGGCCAGCACCCGGCGTTCTTCTTCACGTCCCTGCCGCCGCAACTGGTCCCCAACGCCGCGCGAACCCGGACCTTCATTACAAAATGGGCGCTCGATCGAGCCAAACCTATCACCTGGACCGTGTCCGCATCGGTTGATGCTTCGACCCGGACGTATGCAAAATTCGACGTTGATGTCTACGCGGCGGTCAAAAGAGGCATCGAATCCTGGAACGATCTGCTGGGATTTCAGATCTTCGTGGTCCAGAAGGCTTCGGCTGACGACACCCTGACCGACGCCGACCGGAACATCCTGTTGTGGGATCCGGTCCCGACGGCAGGCGCCGCGTTTGCGGATTTCCGTACCAACCCGGCGACCGGTGAAATCCGAAACGCCAGCGTCTACATGCCCGCGTCCTTCATCGAACGGGGCGCCGAGATTATCCTCGGGCCCGGAGCGACAGGGCTGGTCACAGCCAACCTGCCCCCGCAGGACCCTGCCATGACCCTGTCCTGGCCGGGACGAACCGCCCCCCCCCTGTGTGATCTGTCGATTCAGGCCCCGACCCACGCCGAGATCCCAACGGGGACAGCGGCCGCCAGCATCGCGGCCCTCAGCATCAAGGAAAAACTGGAACGACAGCTCAGCGCCACCGTGGCCCACGAAATTGGCCACACCCTGGGCCTGCGCCACAACTTCAAGGGATCCCTGGTGCCGCCCTCGACGTCCATTATGGAATACAACGACCTCGTCCACACCGTCGCTGGCCCCCTGCCCGGCCCCTACGATAAATCCGCCTTCTTGCATCTTTACGAAGGCTCTGCGGCACCCACGCAGCCTTTCTGCACTGATTCGGATCTGGCCAACGACGCGCTTTGTGCCAAAAACGACGCCACCGCGAATCCCCTGCGAGATCACCACGCCGTTCGCTGGCAACAGGGCCTGGCCAAATGGATGATCGAAACCGTCGATTTTGATGCGGCGACATTTCTAAGCATTGCCACCGATGGGCTTCGGGGCCTCGATCGCTTCGTGCGCCTCAGCAGCACCGAAACCATGCAGCTTGACGCCTGGAAGCTGCTGGCCACGCCATTGCGGACACCGCTTGTTAAAGGAGAGGTCACAGCGTCGCGCACCCTGCAGACGCGTCGAGAATTGGCTACCCAAACCGCGGTGCGGATGCTGTATCCGGATCCCCTCCCATCGGGTTCGTTTGCGACACCGATTGTCCTGACGACAGATTTGGCGATCGCCATGTCGGATCTGTTCGGGGACATCGTAAACGACGGCGATGGGTTTAGGACCATCGAAACCCGTCGCCAAACCGTCGAGGCCCTTCGCCGCATGCAACACATCGAAGGGCTGCGCACCCTGCGCGCTTCAAAAGACTACCTGATGAAAGCCCGGGCAACGGCCAAACCCGACGACGGCCTGCTGTTAGAAGATCTGATGGCGCGTATCGACCGGGCGGTTTCGCCCTACTTTGATCGATAGGCCCGTGATCGATGGGGCTAGTGCACCATCTTCGAAATAACGTCAAAGCGGAGACCGACAAGCCGGGCCGAGCGCAAGGCGCGACGACGACCAATAGCCGTAGCTATTGCGAGGAAAAGCAACGCTGCGCGCGGCCCGGATCGTCGGTCGGACTTGATGCTATTTCGAAGACGGTGCACTAGGGGTTCAGCCCGCTACAATTTTGCCAGCGGTCCGGTGCAATACGCCGGATAACCGAAGGTCGTCGCCGGAACATCGAATAGGTTCAGAATCGACACAAGCAGGTTGTTGTGCGGAACCGCCTGGCCCTTGTCGTAGCTAATCAAACGACCGGTCTTCAGTTTGTTGCCCGCTTTACCCGCCAGGATAAACGGCATGTCAGGATGTGAATGTGCGTTGCCTTTGGACAATTCGTTGGCCCACAGAACCAGCGAATTGTGCAACATCGGCACACCGCCTTCATCGACCCCCTTCATCCTGTCAATAAGGTACGCGAACTGGGTCGCATACCATTCGTCGATAAGGGTCAGGGCTTCTTTTGATTCCGCATTGCTGTCAGGATCGTGGGACATATCGTGGTGCCCGCGCGTAACACCCGGAATCCAGGTCATGCGGGCGTCGCCCACCGAATGGGTCCATTGCAGCGTCGCCACCCGTGTGATGTCGCACTGAAGCGCCATCACCAACAGATCCATCTGTAGTTTTCCTACCTCAGGGAATTTCGCCGCAGTTTTGTAGTCTGGCTTCAGCGGATCAGCCGGTCTTACGCAGGACTTGGAAATCACGGGCGGCGTCAAACTTCCCACGCGTTTTTCCAGCTCTGAAACGTTGTTTAGATGTTGTTCCAGGCGTTTTTTGTCCTCGACACCCACCCTAGAAACCATCAACCGGTAATTGGCCGTGACCGCATCCATGACCGATTTGCGCTGCGCGCGCTGTCGCAAAAATCCGCTGGTGTCGCCAGCCATGGCGCCCAGATCCGAAAACGTCCGGGTCCAAATGCTCTGGGGATTGTTATCAAGGGGCAGGGCCTGCCCCGGCCCCTTGTAGTTCGAATACCCCCAGACGGTCCCCGATGAACTGGAATAGACGCCAATTTCCATCGAAGGAAGTTTGGTCGCCGGTTTCAGTTTGTTGACTAGTTCTTGGTCAACGGAAATGCCGTTGGCAAGACCCGCAGGCGTGCCACCGCCGCCCATGGTTTTTCCAGGCATCAATTCGGACCCCGTCAGCATCGATCCCATGCCGCGCATGTGATCATCGCCCAGTCCCTTGCTGGCGCAGACGTTGTCCACGCCGTCCAGCACCACGATTTCAGCCTGCAATTTTTCCAAAGGCTTCAGCGATCGACCCAGGGTGAATTCAGTCTCGGTGCCCTTGGGCAACCAGGCGTCGCGGATATGGCCGTCAGGCGTGAAGAAGGTGACGAACTTCTTGTTGACGGCAGCCGCCGCCTGCGCGCCCCGGGGCCTGTTCGTCATCGCCTCCAGCCACGGCAGCGCCATCACGGTCCCCGCGCCTCGCAACACCGCACGGCGGCTCAACGAAAAAGATTTGAGCAGCTTCATCGGACACCTCCGAGATCGGACACACGTTTGTAAAGGAAGGCGTCGCTTTCAGTTAACGCCAGCATCAGGTCGCGCCATTTCATGCCGCCTGCAACAAATTTTCGTTTGATCATTTCCAAGCTGCAATCATCGGGTCCAGGTTTCGCCTGATCAAGGGTTGTCTCTTCTTCGCGCCCATATCC
>JAYUUT010000499.1:0-2232 GCA_043754455.1 Myxococcales bacterium | reverse complement strand
CGGATCTCCTGAAACTGGCTCCCTACGAAATGGCGACCCGGTTGTCCTATTTCTTCTGGGGCACCATGCCGGATGAAGATCTGATGGCAGCCGCCGAGGCCGGGATGTTGTCGACGCCTGCGCAGGTCGAATCACAGGCAAAACGGTTGTTGGTTCATGCGAACGGCAGCCGGGTCATTCGTGATTTCTACGTTCAGTGGTTGGGGGCGCAGAAGCTGGCGAAATTAAACCGCGGAACGGCTTTCACGCCAAGTCTGGCTGCTGCCATGAAACAAGAGACCGAGGAATACTTCGATCGGATGGTGCGTGAAAAGGCCGTGGGCTGGCAAGAGCTGATGCAAAGCCCCACGACCTTCGTCAACGCCGACCTCGCGACGATTTACGGCCTGCCGGGTGTGACGGGAACACAATTTCGCGAGGTCATGCGACCCGCAGATCGACACCGAGGATTTCTGACCCAGGCGGCCTTCCTGACGTTGGAAGCGATGCCCAACGATTCATCCCCGATCCACCGCGGCAAATACATCCGAACGCACGTTCTGTGCGAACCAGAGCTGATGCTTCCGGAGAACATTGATCCGGTGATTGCCCCGGCCGACGCCACCCGAACGGCCCGTCAGCAGTTAGAGGCGAAGACCCAGATGGTTCAGCCCTGCATGGCCTGCCACAACCTTCTGAACCCAGTGGGATTCGCCTTCGACAAATTTGACCACCTAGGTCGCTTCCGGGACATGGATTCCAGGCAGCGGCCCTACGACACGAAGGGCGATCTAAAAGGGACCGACAGTGACGGGGCCTTCATGGGTCACACGGATCTGATTGAACGGCTGACCCGCAGCGAACAAGTACAAAGCTGCATGGTCACCCAGTGGGCCCGTTATGCGACGGCGCAGTTGGAAGTGCCCGCTGACTGCGGTCGCCAAAAAGAACTGCTGGATTCGTTCAAGAAATCCGGCGGCAACATCCGAGATCTGGTCATCAAACTGTCGACCACTGAGGCCTTTCTGTACAAAGGGGTATCGCAATGAAAACCTTGTCTCGACGGACGGCCATTCGCGGGATGGGTGGCGCAGCGATCGCCCTGCCGTTCTTGGAGGCCATGCGCCCTGCCCTGGCACAGCCACGTGCCGCCCCCAAACGGGTCATTTTCATGTTCAGCAGCAGCGGCAGTGTGAGAAAGAACTGGCGCCCCCTAACAGTCGGCGCCAACCCAACGCCATCCCGCATTTTGGAACCGCTGGCCACGCCTGAATTGAAGCCGTATTTGACCGCACTGTCGGGCATGAACGTCGATGCCGGCGGCAACAACACGCACAGCGGATTCATGGCGACCGCGCTGACTGCGGCCCAGGTCGCTGGAGCCGGGGACAACGCAAAGGCGACAGCTGTGAGCATCGACTTCGCTTTGGGCAAACGGGTCAAGATGGCGAACCCTTCGGTTCCGTTCGAAAATCTTCAGTTTGGTGTCCGTGCGACAAGCTCCAGCGCCACCACGGCAGATCGGCTGTTTAGTTATCGGCAAGGCGCGGGCGGCGCCATCGAAGGGGTCAACGCCGAAGACAATCCCGCCACGATGTTCACCAGGGTCTTCAGCAATTCCACTGAAGGCGGAGATCCAGCCGACCTGGCCCGGTTAAAACAGGTCCTGGCCCAGGACAAAAGCACACTGGATTTCACGGTCGACGAATTCAAACGGTTAGGGGCACGCCTAGGCGCAGCGGACCGGGCCCGGATCGAAGAACACGCCACGTTGATGCGATCCCTGGAAAATCGCCTGGCAATAAGCACCTGCAAAAAACCCACGTTGGTCAACCCGCCCGGGGCCAATCTGCGGGTCACAGGGGACATGCAAATGGATTTGCTGGCGGCGGCCATGGCCTGCGACCAAACCCGCGTGGCGACATTGCAGTGGTCGAACGCAGAATCGGCCTTCAACTGGGACAGCGTAGATCCCACGTTGAAGGTCGTATCAAACCGCGGGGTCGACCTGGGTGTCAAGGCGGGCGTTGCGACGTCATGGTGGCATGGGATTTCGCATATCCCAACCTCTTGGGATCCGACTTCGGCAGATGAAAACAGCCGCGCCGCCCTGGAAGTTTTAACCCGCATTCAGATCTGGTTGGCCCAGCGGCTGGCCTACCTTGTCCAGAAACTAAAAGGCTACACCGATGCTGACGGCAAAAGCGTTATGGACAACACGCTGATCTTTTGGACAACCGAATGCGCCGAGGG
>JAYUUT010000498.1:0-3072 GCA_043754455.1 Myxococcales bacterium | reverse complement strand
CGTCGAAGGTCAGGCGGTGCTGATCGCGATCGCGGCGCGAAAACGCATCGCCCAGGTTCCGAGGGGGAAGATGGCCTCCAGTCCCTTGCGGAACGCCTCAAAGGCGTGGCCGGAGAACGTCTGAAACGCCTTGTTCATCTGGAGCCGTTCGATGCGGAGCCATTTTACCAAAACAGCGCGGCCAGTTTTTCGTAGATTCTCAGTGGCGATGTCGAGAAGGTCGGTGATGGTGGCAGCGTATTGGTTGCGGGGCAGATGGGCCAGAGTAGGCGGAGCTTGGAACGCGACGGAAACGGACGAAGGCATGGAGCCGCCCGATTTGTCGTCCCTGAAGAAATGCCCGGGCATGGTGGCGGTAACGGACGTGCCTGTGGCCAAGGTGTGGACAGACGTGGCGCCTGGCCAGTCGGTGGCCTTGTAGACCAATCCATTGGGATTGGCCAAGACGTAGACAAGTTTCTCGACCTGTGCGGCGTCGTCTTCTAGCAGAACGGCAGAGGCCTGATTGGCGTCCCACCTTCGCCCGCGCGCGAGAATACACCCGGCCCGGGCCAGACGGTCACGCCGACTTGATCGCCAACCTAGGGAACCAGGGGCGAAAGTCACGTTGGTTGCGGGTCACGAGGCCCTGAAACCGGCTGGCAAAAGCGCCGATCAGGATGTCGGCCACGGGCCTTCGAACCGCACGCCCTGCCCGTCGCACGGTGACGTGACGACTCCACGCCGCATGGGCGGCTTCGGTGTCGGCTGCGGTCCAGTCCTGACCGCTTCCTATGCCTGCGAGCTCAAGGAACCGGTTCTGCTCGACCAGATCACCCCCGAAGGCCGGCGACAGCTCGACGAAAGTGACGGGCGAAATCACCAGACTGTGGGTACGCAGTGATTCCAACAGCCGGGCGGAAGCAAGTCCGTGCCCAGGATCGTTCTCAAAAACGTCGATGACGACGCAGGTGTCGACCACCCACGCCATTCAGCGCCCTTCCCCTGCGCGCAGCTCCTTCATCCAGGCGGCCGTGGATCGAGGCGCGACTCCAGGTCGGAGGCGGCGCGCGTACCCCAGAACCGCGAGCGGCCCAGGAGCGGCGTCGTCCCCCTCGATCACCAGGCGGCACTCTCGGTCGGAAACCTGCTGCCATCGCAACCGCTGTCCTGGCTGCAATCGCATTGCCTTGCGAATAGCCGCGGGCAACGAAACCTGGCCTCGTTCTGTCAGGGTCGTCACCACATCGCGCATCAACAAAGGGTAGCGCGCTCGTGTCCATCATGCAATTTCGTCATGTAAAAGTGAGCCAAGCCTCGCTCACGACCACACACCGAATCACCTCAGTGCTTGTCGAGCATAGGTAGTTTAAACGGCCCTGTCATTTTGCGTTAAGGCCGATAGTGCCTTTCGTAAAAGTCGTGCCGCCCTCGAAGCCCCGCCGCCGGGCAACAGAATGACGGGTTCGCTCGGTCAGAACATTTCGGGCAAGCTGTGTTTCGACGGCGGCGCCTTCTGGTTAGCCAACGGCAACTTCGGAGCCTTGGCGGCGGGCGACAGCGGCGCGCAGGCGCCAACCGGGGGCCCAGGTAGGGTGCAGCACGGTCACTGCGCTGGCCACTTCGGCCGCCCGATCTAGATCCGAGTTGGCCATGGGGAACCGGATCGCCAGGCCATGCGATTCGACATCGACCTCATCGTGCAACAACAGCAGGTCGTAGATGCGTGCGGTGTTTGGATCGGCCGTGTCGGGATCGATGGCACGCAGATTTGAACTGAGTTTTTTGAAAATGATCTGGCGCGATTGCAGGCCCTCGGGATTGAAAGGATCCAGCGCAAGGGAGGCTTCGATATGGGCTACGGCCTCTTCGCGCGAATCCAGGAAATCGGCAGCTCTGGGCCATCAAAGCAGACAATCGCTGCCAGAATCTGCATGGGTAGTTCCGGCTGGGTGCCATCTGTGTCGTCTGCACACAAAGATCCACAAACGCGCGCTGGGCACTGTCCCGGCCCCAGCGTACCTCGACCCAACCCAGATTCCGACGGCCTACGGCGGCGCCCGCGATATCCACATGGCAGGCTGACACGGCGGCGTTCGATCCCACCGGCCCGGGCCATCACAGCCACCCAAACGTCCTTGGCCAGAAAATCCGCGTCCGTCCGCAGTCTTAACCGAAGCGCAATCTGGCGATCATAGGCGCACGGCGGGATGTGGTTCCGGGATAGCGCGGCGTGAACTTGCATGGGAAAAGTCCTCTTCCCTTCCCTGCGGCGGATTCAGGGCACGGCCCCACTATTTAATGTATCTAGCTGAAATAACTTGCTTTTTATCATAAGCAGGTTACGATAATGGTGTCATGTCTCCCGAGCTAAAAGCCTACCTGGCCGATATCGGACGGCGTGGCGGGCTTAAGAGCCGCCGTGTCCTTGACCCGCAGACGGCCCGTCAGATGGTGCGCTTGCGCGAGGCACGCAAGGCCTTTGCGCGGTTTCGCTTGCGATGCTTCTGGTCGGCTCCGGCAACCTTCCTTGTGAGCGCCCAAGACATTCCGTGGGTCGCGCGGCAGCTGAGGAACCACGGTGGTCAAGAGGGCTGGCGGATAGCAGGTCGGCTTTGCCCCTAAGTCCCTTTCAGGCGCAGGTAGCCGAACTTCTCGCGGTCAATCGAAGTACGGATAGCTACCTGGCGGGCGGCGCTGCGATGCACATCGAGCCCAACTCGAAGCGCACAAGCAATGACCTCGACTATTTTCAAGATTCCGAAGAGCGAGTGGCCACCGCCTTTGCCGACGATCGCCGCCTCCTCGAGAATGTGGGTTGCACGGTGGAGGTTCTGCTGCAACAACCTGGCTTCGTGCGCGCTTTGGTTCGGCGCGGTCCGCCGGGTCGTGGCGGCGCGGTTGAGGGCACGAAAGTCGAGTGGGTTCGCGACTCGGCGTGGCGCTTCCTACCGACGATTCGGTCTCCCAAGGCGGGGTTCGTGCTCAACCCTATTGACCTAGCTATCAACAAATTGCTCGCGCTGATTGGCCGCGACGAACCCCGCGATTATCTCGACATCCACGAGGCGATGAAGGTCCTGCCACTTGGTG
>JAYUUT010000497.1:0-17698 GCA_043754455.1 Myxococcales bacterium | reverse complement strand
CCCGGTCTTCCACCCGTCGGTATGAATGAAAGCGTTGAATTGATTGTCCAGGCCATCGAACCGCACCCAGGCGGCTATGGAAAATGAATCGTGGTTTCCAGGAATGTTAACCAGGATGCGATCGCTGGGGCGTTTGAAATCCAGCGCCGATTTGCCGGGGAATCGACCTGCCACCAACCCACATCCGACGATGGCACCGTCGGGAGCGTTCCACGCGGCTGCGGCGTGGTTGTGAAGGGCGCGGCCCCAGGTGCCGGTGTCCTGAAAATCGAAGGACAGCAGCACCGACGGATCAGCAGCCAGGCCTTCGCGGTGCTGGCGAAAACTGTTTAGGTGCTGTTCAACGTCGGCCGCTGCCGCCCCGGCTAGGCGGACGGGATCCACGAAGGCCCGGTCATCGGCAGCGATAGGCTGGTTGGACCCGCCACCAAGGCGTAAGGCCTGTCCCTGGGTCAAGGTGGTGATGTTGCCGTTGCGATGCCACTGAACGGCGCCGTCGAAAACGTGGATTTCGGCAGGGCCCGTGGGGCGTAGGTCCAGGCCAAACTCGGTGCCCAGATCAACCACGTCACCATCAGGAAGGCTGATTTTTAGGCCCTTGGCGGGTTCGGGGACGCGGCTTCGGATGCGACCGTAATGAAACCGTGCGCTGCGCGCGTCGATCAAATCAAGGGCGGCGGGGCCTTCCAGCACCAAAGTGGCCCCGCTATACAGATCCAACTGTACAAGGCCCGCTTGCAACACCAAAGCACCGGGCATCAAAAGGGCGCCTTCTTCGACGGGCATGCTGCCGGGGGCCCATCGCGCGCCGGCCGTGCGGGTGACGACGGCGATCCCCTGCCGTTCCATTCGATCCCGGCTGGATACAACCAGAACGACGGCAGCGGCCGCCAGGACCGCGCCGACCGGTGCCCAGATCCAGGGCCGCAGTTTTTTTGGTGCTGCCGTTTTTGTGACAGGGACTTTCGTTACAGGTACCAAGGCGCCCGCAGACAGTCGTCCCCCGGGCGACAGTTCGGCCCGCAACGCTTCGTGCAGCATGAAATATTCAACGTAGCGCTGCTGCGATTCGGGGTCGCGCAACAGATCTGCCAGTCGTTCGGTTTGCTTTTCATCCAGCGCACCCTCGCAGAGGCGACCCAAAAGTTCGTCCAGATCGACCGCCGACGGGGTGTCGTGATTCATCGGGGATCTGCCGTCATTTTGGTCCGCACGCAGGCCATCAGCGCCTGGCGAAGTTGCCCCAGCAACCGATAAACCGTCTTGTCAGATCGATTCAGTTCTTGCGCGATTTCCTCGACGGACTTGTCGTCGACATACCGCATTTGGATAAGCCGCCTGGCATCCGGAGGCAGATCCAGCAAACACGACGTCAGGGCCTCTTGACGGGAATCAACTGTGTCAGTGGCTGATGCGATCTTGTCTGCGATGGCGTCAAATAGATCGTCACTGAACACGCCCCGCCTTCGCATGTGGATCTTTCGGTAGTCCCGTATTTGGTTCCGGGCTATCTGCATGGCCCAAGCGGCGAAATTGGTTCCGGGCTGAAAATCATCGAACCGTCGCCACAGAACGGCGCTGGTTTGCTGGAACAGGTCGTCGACGTCGGCTAGTTCAGGAACCAGGGCGCGGATGAACCCGTGCACCCGGCGTTGGTTGGCCAAAACCAGGCTAACGAACCTTTCGGCGCGCTCCATTGGGGGCGGTGAAGGAAGGGATGTCACGGGGTGTAGAGGGGATAGGGACGGCCCGGGCCGATTTTCTCAGAGAAGGAGATCATTGTGAAATATAGACGCACCAGGGGGGTCAGGGCACCGTTTCCAGTGGGATGCCTGGGGTGCGTGATGCGGCTTCCCGCAAGGCGCCGGTGTCTCCGACAGTCGAAATCGCCCAGTGATTCGTGCATTGGGCGGCAAGCGCCCGCAATTGTTCGGCGCTTACCGCCGCGATCCGGGCCGGGACGGTATCGATGCTTTCGATCGGGCGTGAAAGCTCGGTATAGCGAAGCAGGACGCCCATCATCGCACCAGCGCCCTGTGGACTTGAAAAAAGCCGGATGACGTCCAGGCGTGCGTTGGTGAGGGCGGCCATGCCCAAGGGGACGTTGGCAACGTCTTTTAGACTATCGAGGAAGGCCGTCACCGCCAAGCCAAGACGATCACGTGCAACAACGCTGTCAATGCGGAGGATACCGGTGCCGCCTTTGAATTCTGAAAAACTAGTTTCCACGCCGTAGGTCGCACCCAGTTTTTCTCGCAGGGACGACCGAAGATCGCCTTCCAGATAGTCCGAAAGGACCTGGGCCGCCAGGGCATCGCTTTCGCCCGGCACTGACAGTTTGCAAGCCAGGATGACCCGCCCCTGACCTCCTGCCTGGCTTACCTGAAAATGACGACGTGATGGCGCAGGGGCCTCGTTGGTACTTATCACCCGAGCTTCGACGGACGCGCGTTCTGGATGCCATGACGAGAACCAGGCCCGTGCCATCTTCTCCGTATCTTCTGTGTGAAAGAATCCCGTTACCAAAAGTATCGCATGTTCTGGACGCCGGGAACTAGCGTACCAGGTTTCGAGTGCTTCTAAGGACAGAGGCGTGTTCTCGTTGTCTAGTGCACACTGGTAGGGCGTTCCAGCCATGAGCCAACGGCAAATAGCCCTCCCCGCGCGGAGCCCCGCACTGCTGCTGATTTCCCTTTGACGGGCCTCGATGCTGTAGGCCCCGCGCTGCCGCGTCTGCTGCCAAAGATTTGCGCGGAATTGCTCCACGTTCATGCCACCCAAACGCGCGGCAATCCGGCGGCTGTCACCGTTACGATATCCTGACTGGATGTCGGCTGCGGTGGCAGTACGGGCGAAGTGAAGGACTTGCGCGGTGGCATCGGGTCGTCGTTGGGTTTGGTAGCGGGAAAAGCGCGCGCCGTTGCCTGCTGGACCGTGTCGTCGTCTAGGTCTCCGACGACGCTGAGGCTGGCATTGTCAGCCGATAGAAATTTTGGCCGAAATGGATCAGATCCTGAAGGACGAGGCCTGTTAGAGACTCTGTGGTTCCGCCGACGGGTTGCCGAAGCTGATGGCCCTCGGGAAACAGGGCCTGTGCGCTCCACGTCGTCAGAGGCCCTTCGATTTGAGTCTCGCCCCTCCAAAGAAGTTCGTTCTTCACAATTGCCCGCTCGGTCGAAATCGCCGCGTCGTCCACATCGCGAAGTGGCGCCGCGAGGATGTCCGCCAGCAGATTCATGGCACCGCCGATGGATTGGGTGGGAACCTCTACGACGAAGATCGTGGCGTCAGGGGTGGTGAAGGCGTTGAATCGCGTCGCTCCCAATCGTTCGTGCTGATACCACCGTGTTGCCCCGGCGTTGTCCTTGCCCCTGTAGACCAAGTGTTCAAGAAGGTGTGCCAGGCCCTCTTGTCCTTTTGGATCACGCCCCGATCCGGCCCGAATCGTGAGAACGAGTGCCACCTGTCCGTTTCCCGGCAGCCATTCGTGGATCAAACGCAGCCCGTTTTTCAGTTCGACGGCGTGGACGTTCAACGGTACCCCGACGAAGCCATTGAACAGAATCGGCATCAGTGGTGGGGCGGAAGCACAACCGCCCAGGAAAAATCCCAAGATCAGCAGGCCCCGCCAAAGTCGTGAAGGGTGAAAGGCCAGACGTTTTGGGAGATCAAGGGGGCCGAATGGCTCGTCCATACCCCCGCGTAGCATACAAATGTCCCCACAGGCTTCGGAACCCCCAAGGTAGCCCTGATATTTTCTACTCCTAGTGCACCATCTTTGAAATAACGTCGGCCGGACCTGACGCTATTTGGAAGACGGTGCATTAGGTCGTCATATCGTGATGCATGTCACGTTCATACGAGACATGTGTTCACATCGCGCAGCCGATTTTTTCCGTGCTGACGGCGATTTCGTCAATCCAAAGGCTGAAGCCTTCCCTGACGGCGTGGAACTGTTCCATGCCGAAACCAAGCTTGGCGGTGGTGGGGGCGGTCCAGCCCATCTGGGCATCGATCCGCAGGGGGACGATTTCCTTGTCGTCGATCGAGAAACGCGTTTCATTGGTGGCGCCGTGCATTTCCCATTCCCAGCAGGCCCACCGACCCAACGGCGTCTGCGTCCAGGGTTTGCCATAGGTGTCACCTGTCGGTTCGCCCCCCAATTTTCCTGGCGGGTACCACAGCATGCGGTAATTGGCCGGCAGATACGGTGGGTTCCATGCCGGAATAACGTCGATGGCGTATTTGCTGTTTCCGGTGGCGCTGAACACGGTGAAATGTCGATGGGTGCTGATGGCGTCGATATAAACGAACGCGCGGACGAATAGGTTCGCGCCTGCCACGGGGAAGGCTCGTTTTGTGGTGATAAATCCTAGGTGATACCCATCGACCATCGGTTCGCTGACAGTGACGTGTAGTGCATTCTTGCCGCGGGCCGCGCGCGCGGATTCAATGGTGGCAGCCGCCTTGGACTGTCCCAACGACCAGACTGTTGAATCGATCTTTCCACTTTCAAAGTCCTCGCACAAATTCATGGTGTCCTTGGGACAACGGGAGCCACCGAAAAACGCATCCGGGGCTGGCCCGGTGACACTGGCATCGGCTACCGGTTTCACAGGGGTTCCGGGCCGCGCGTCGGGGGGTACGTTTGTGAAGGGAGGTGGCGTGGGTTCCATCGGGCCAGGACCGACGCCTGTAGCCGCGTCTTGTAGGCGATTCGATCCGGGTGGCGCGGTGACGGGCGGCACTGATCCGTTTTTCGGTATGACCGCGGGGGGCGTATCCACCTCGGGGGCAGGGGCGGGACCCACCGTTTCGTCCGATCTGCGTTTTGCCGTGCTGCACTGAGAAAATAACGCAAGTGCAAGGCAAACGGAGAACATCGGCCTTACCAGGTACAGATTTCGCATTCGGCGCCTCCCCATCGCTATACCGATTACGTCTCCAGATTACGGGCTTTCATACCGATTTTACCCATTTTGACGGTCGAAGGGCTGGCGAACCAGTTTCAAAGGGTGAGAATTTAGGCCCCACCCGTCCCTTTACCGGGCGGGATGCTGATGCGCCCCCAAATCCATGACCATTTTGCAAAACCAAGCCGTCACAATTGCCGCTGTCATAATTCTATGCGCCGCCGGACCGGCGCAGGCAGCCCCGGTGCCAATCCCCGCCAAGATCCGGGGGGTGCTGAAGACCTATTGCCAGGGTTGTCATGGTGCCGCGAAGTCCAAAGGCAATCTGCGTCTTGATCGTCTGGATCCTGACGTCGCCAACGGGCGGGACAGCGAACGGTGGCACGAGGCGCTGGACAACCTGAATAAGGGCGAGATGCCGCCTGAAGGCAAGCCCCAGCCAAGTGATGAAGAACGGCGTGGCCTGGTGGCGTGGCTGCAAGGTGGCCTCGACGAAGCGATCCGGCGCAAACAGGCGCAGGCAGCGTCGGTGTTGCGGCGCCTGACCCGCGAACAGTACACGAACACCCTGCAAGATCTGTTGGGCGTGCCCAGTGACTACACCCGGCTTTTGCCTCCCGAAAGCCCGTCAAAGATGGGCATGCAGAACGACGGCCAGGTGCTGGCGTCTTCGACCCTGCATCTGGAACAGACGATGAAGATTGCCCGCGTGGCCCTGGATCGCGCGTTGTCGTTGGGGGCGCCCCCCCCGGCGTGGCGGTTTCGATTCGTGTTTGGCCCGCAGACGACGCAGCCGTCGAAGAAAGTCGATCTTGGTTACCAGGCCCAACCGTTAGGACCTGAACAGTTTCGGGTCGAGACATTTGCTGATAGGGGCCCGGTCAAGACAGCAACGCTGGTCCCCAGGGGCAATTTGCGGGATCGCGCGTATGTCGATCTGCGGGGATCGCAGGATTATGATCGCAAGGGCAGTGTCCAACGGTTTGGTGTGGATGACCGCGGGGTCTTGTTGATGCCCGCGAAGCCCCACATCGAACGGGAAGCGCAGATCTGGCAGGGACCCAATCCCAATCTGGGACTGGTGCTGCGGGATTTCCCGGTGGAGGGTGCGTTTGTTTTGCGGGTCACTGTTGCGCGCGCCCAGGCCCAGGGCCCGGCCCCGTGGTTGCGGGCGTTTGTGGGAAACCGGCTGGACGACGGGATGGCATACGCCACCTTCGGAAACGTACGTCAGGTGACAGCCGCGCCGGGGCATCCGCAGGTGATCGAATTTTCCGGCCGCATGGAAAACCTGCCAATCCCCGTGGTTGATCCGCAAGACAAAGAATTTCTGTCTAATCTGGCCGTCATTGGGGTGTGGAACGATGTCCTGGTCGGCAAGGCAGAGGTCACGTCCCCGGCCCTGGTCATCAAGTCGATGGAATTCGAAGGCCCGGTGACGGACGCGTGGCCGTCGGCCAGCCACCGCCGCATTTTTTTCGACGATACCCGGAAGTCAGATCCTGAGTCCTACGCCCGCCAAATTCTGGAAAGGTTTTTGTTCCGTGCGTTTCGTCGGCCCCCGTCCGATGCCCAGATCCAAAGGTATGTCGCCTTCTGGAAGGACAGGGCGCATGCCGGTCTGCCCTTCGAGGAAGCCATGCGGGACGCGCTGGCGGCGGCCCTATGTTCGCCAAATTTTCTTCATCACGTCGAAGACGTTGCTGATGCGGGGGGCAACGGCGCGCGCCGACCGCTGGATGATTTCGCCCTAGCAAACCGGCTGTCGTATTTCTTGTGGAATACCATGCCGGATGACGAATTGATGGGGTTGGCGCAGGCCGGGCACTTGCGTCCTGCATTGAAGGCGCAGACCTTGCGGCTGTTAAAGGATCCCCGGGCGCGCGTGGCGTTTGAATCGTATGCGGCGCAGTGGTTGGATCTGGGGGCTCTTGATCGCGTTCGGGTTGATATAAAGAAGCAGCCCCGGTTCACCCGTTTCGTCAAGGATGACATGCGGACAGAAACCAGCCGGTTCGTTGAATGGGTGTTCACGCAGAACCGCCCGCTGACCGACCTTGTGGATGCTGACTATGCGTTGCTGAACCAGAACCTGGCGCAGTTCTACGGAATCGACGGCGTGATAGGGGCTGATTTTCGCAAGGTGGTGTTGCCGAAACCAGGCCGCGGGGGCGGGCTTCTGTCCCAGGGTAGTTTCCTTGTGGGGCATTCAACGGGGGAGGATTCGCATCCGATCAAACGTGGGGTCTGGCTGGCGAAAAAATTGCTGGATGATCCCCCGCCCCCGCCGCCCCCGAACGTGCCCGAAATTGACCGCGAAAATCCAGAACTGGCGAAACTGTCAGTGAAGGCGCAGTTGGAACTTCATCGCAACAAGGAGTCCTGCCGTGACTGTCACCGGAAACTAGATCCGTGGGGGATCCCGATGGAGGGGTTCGACGCCGCGGGGTTGGTGCGCGGGGAAATAGCCAAGGAATTAAAGGGCAGCCCGTTTGTGTCGCCGGTGGATGCCGCGGCGGTTCTGCCCGATGGCAGCCGGGTCGATGGCATGGCGGCGCTCAAGGCGCATTTGGTCGACCGACGGCGGGAACAACTGCGCCGCAGCGTCGCCCGGCATCTGGCGGCCTATGCCCTGGGACGCACACCCGGGTTTGTTGATGAGGCGGCGTTAAAGGACATATGCGCCCAAATGCAGGCCAAGGGTGATGGGTTAGGCGATTTGGTGGTGGCGGTTGTTGCCAGTGACGTGTTTTCAAGCAAATGAATTAAGAGGCACAAACCCTATGAACTCGCGTTTTTCCATCCGGCGTTTCTCCATGCCGCGTCGATCTTTTCTAAAGGGACTGGGCGTGGCCTGTGCCCTGCCGTCGTTCGAAGCGATGGCGGCGCGTCCATCCGATCCTGTCCCGAAAAGACTGTGCGTGATGTACGTGCCCAACGGTGTCAGCCTGTCCGAGCCTAGCCACCCTTCGCATAAGGACTGGAACTGGATTCCACAGGGGACAGGGCGCGCGTTTACCTTCACGCGGACGCTGGAATCCCTAGAACCATTTCGCCGGCAACTGACCGTGCTGACCGGCCTGTCCCATCCGCGCAGCCGCAATCTATTGGGTCATGCGGCAGGTGACACGTTCCTGACAGGTGGTGACATCGGGGGCGAATACAAAAATTCAATTTCGGTGGATCAGGTGGCAGCGCGCGAATTGGGCCGAAACACCCGACACGCGTCGATGATTTTGTCCTGTGACGGGGGCATCGGTTACAAATCGCGGGTCTCGACGATGTCTTTTGGTGCGACCGGAAACCCGTTGCCATCGGAATCCAGCCCGCGCCAGATATTCGATCGGTATTTCAGCGCCGGGGGCGCGGATGCCGAGTCGTTGCAGCGAACGCGTTTGGCCGAGGGCCGTAAGGTGGTTGATTTGGTGAAGGCGGATTCGCAGGATCTGTCCCGACGCCTGGGGCGCGGCGATCAGGGCCGATTAGACGAATATTTGGGTGTCCTGTCCGAGATTGAAGATCGCATCAACCGCGCGGAGGCGTGGATTGGCCGCCCCTTACAAAAGGGCGATTCCAGTCATGTGCGCCTGTCCGCACAACAGGTCAACCCTCAAGAATATATTCGCACCATGTGCGATCTGATGGTGCTGACCTTCCAGACCGACGTCACGCGCGTCGCCACATACATGCTGGCAAGGGAGGACGGCATGGGCTGGGGGGATCAGTTCCCGGTGTTGGCCCTGGGACTAAAAGGGGGGCACCACCATCTGTCGCATGACAGGACCGAGGGCTACCTTGAACGTTGGGCAAGGTATGATCAGTTTCTAGCGCAGCAGTTTGCGTATTTCCTAAAACGCATGAATGAAACCCGCGATGTCCAAGGATCGCTTTTGGACAACACCATGGTCGTTTACGGGTCGGCCTGCAGCACCACCCACAACGCGCGCAATTATCCTCTCATCCTGGCGGGTGGACAAAATCTGGGGCTGAAACACGGCCGCCTTCGCCAATGGGGCGATGCCGTTCCCCTGTCGAACCTATTTGTGTCGTTGCTCGGCGGGCTGGGCGTACGCGTGCCTTCGTTCTCGGATTCCACAGGGAAACTGGACGAAGTGTTCGCGTAGCGATTGCGCGCGTTCTCATCGACGAAGTTCTCGTCTAGCTCGTTCTCCTTGGGGTTGGTCGCCCATCTTCTTTTTTTTGGGGAAGTTTTCCGGTAAAGTTCGTTGTCTGAAGGTGAGACGGGCGTGATCGGCACGATTGTAAACAATTACGAGGTTAAAGCCCTCTTGGGAGAAGGGGGGATGGGGTCCGTCTATCTGGCCGAACATCCCTATATGGGGCGGAAAGCGGCGGTGAAAGTCCTTCATCGCGTTTTCACCGGGGACGCGGGGCTCGTCGCCCGCTTTATGAACGAAGCCCGGGCGGCGAATGCCGTCAAACATCCAAACATCATCGACATCATAGATGTAGGTATTCTGCCCAACGGCCTGCCCTACCTGATGATGGAGTTTCTGGACGGGGAAAGTTTGGCAACGCGGCTACAGCGGATGGGACGGCTGGCTCCGTCGATGGCGCTTGATATTGTCAAACAGATGGCGGCCGCGCTAGGCGCAACTCATACGGCGGGCATTGTCCACCGCGATCTTAAGCCCGACAATCTGTTTCTGGTCAAGGACTCGACTATTCCCGGAGCGGAACGGGTCAAAGTTCTCGACTTCGGCATCGCCAAGCTGCGCGGAGACATGGGCAACGGCTCGAAGACCTCTACGGGCATGTTGATGGGCACACCCGCCTACATGTCGCCGGAACAATGCCGCGGCTTAAGCTCGGAGATTGATCGGCGCACCGATGTGTACGCAACCGGCGTCATTCTTTACGAAATGCTTTGTGGTGCGCCTCCGTTTCAGAGCGAGGGGGCGGGCGAAATTTTGATGATGCACGCCACGACGCCGCCTGACCCGCCCCGCAACCGGAACCCTGAGATTCCGGCCCACATCGAAGCTGCAATATTAAAGGCGTTAGCGAAAAGCCCGGCGTTGCGATTCCCCGATATGGACGCGTTTTTCGTGGCTCTGGATGTGGGAGCGTCGTTCGCGATCCAGTCGAGTGAAACCCTCCTTCAGCCTCGTCCCGCGGTACCTGTGACCAGGCGCCAAACCGTCGGGCAAACCACGACCTTTCGGTCGAACGCCGCTGAGTTGACCCCTAGGCCCGACGGTGGGAGAGGTCAAAAAAATCTTATTGTGGCAGGGGTGGCCGCCTTCGTGGTGAGCGCCGCTGTCGTGGCCGGTATCTTCGCCAGACGCCCCCCCCCCACGACCGCTATGCAAAAGGTTCCCGTTTCGGTCTCGCAAACCCCTGTCGTCGTTATGCCGCCGGCCCCGGTACCGTCGGTGATTCCGATGGCTGTGCCCGCCGCGCCCCCGGTCGTCCAAGAGGCTATTTCGCCCCCTGCAGCCCTCGTTCATGAGACGCGTGCACCAAAGATCCCAGCCGGGGCTCCGCGACGGGCCACCTCCGCGAACCCGCCGGCATCCCTTCGGCTCTCGCCTGAGCCGCGCGAGCCGGCGTTAAAAGCCCCCGTTAGCGCCAAGCCCCCGGTTGCCCCCAATGTCCCGGACGTTCTTGATCCAAAGAAAGGGGTGCCCCTCGCTGCCCCCAAAAGAAAGCCAGTGCGATGGTGAAATACCTATCCGAATATACGCGGATTATCTGCGCCCTTTTTACGATCGCTGTGGTCTTTTGTTCCCGGACCGCGGCTGCGCAGGTGGTGCCTCCTGCCGTCCCCAGCGAAAACGAGGTTAGGGAGCAAGAGGCACGCACGGCGTGCGGTGCAGGTGACGTAGACAAAGGAATCAAAATCCTGGCTGAACTGTTCACCCGGACCGAGGATATGACGTACGTGTTCAACCAAGGTCGCTGTTTCCAACAGAACGGGCGTGGGCGCGAGGCCGTTGTGCGTTTTCGCGAATTTCTGCGCAGGGCAGGGACCACCGACGGAGAGGCGAAACAGGAAGCGGAACGATTTGTGCGGGAACTCGAAGCCGAACTGAAGATAGCCGAACAAACCGCAGACAAACCGGATTCGGCCCCATCCGCACCCGTGGATCTTGGCATGGATCGAGGCCGAACTTGGCGCCGGACGGCTGTTGGACTTTTGATAGGGGGAGGCGCCGCGGTGATGATAGGCGCCCTTCTTAGTTTGAAGGTGAAGTCTCTTAAAGACGACACGGAGACTTACGCGCATCGACCCGACGTCGAGGTTCGGACGCTGAATGACAAGGTTGCCGACGGAAATCGGTATCAGGTGTTGCAATGGCCTGCCTATTTGTTGGGCGCAGCCGCGTTGGCGGGGGGAACTGCTTGTTATCTGGTTGGCGAGGATCGCCGTGGGGGGGAACGCGTGGCGTTTGCGGCTTTTGTGACGAAACAGGGCGCCCAGGGAGCCGTCCAGGTGCGATTTTGAGATTTTTATCTCGACGGGGCGGAGGCCGACGAATCTCTGGGACTGGGTTTTTTGGAGTCATTTTTCTGTATGTGACGGGGTGTGCTTTCGATCCGGACATTCCCAATGCGCGCTATCAATGCAGCAGCCCAGACCATTGTCCCGAAGGGTTCAGCTGTGTTCAGGTCGGCGGCCTTTTCCTGGAGGATGGAACTTCGCTCAAGCTTTGCTGCAAAGGAGGTAGTTGTGCGAGTGGTCTTAACAAGGAAGGAAAGCCCCTTGAGGTCGTCCGGCGGACGGGTTTACCCGCACCGATCTTGGAATTTACCCCGGCGTCGCCGGATGCCGGAATCCCGAAACAACAGGGTCAAGGGCGCGAGGCTGGTGCGTTGGCCTCAGACGCTGCTGAGCCGATCACGATGACTGAAGTGCGTGACGCCCCTGGGGGTGGCCTGAAGACCGGACCTGGGGCAGAAGACGCTGCGAGCACCCTGCGTCCAGTGGACGTAAATCCCGCCGCGGGCGATTTCAAAGGGCAGGATGCGTGGTCCCCAGGGGGTGACGTAGCGTCGGCAATGGACGTGCCCCTCGATCAAAAAACCGTTCTCGGTGTGCCTGTGCTTGACGGCCCCGTCGCCGATCGGGCCATTTCCGATGCCCCCGCTTTGGACATGGGGGGCGCCATTCCTTTTTGCGGAAACAGCGTCGTCGAAATGCCCTCGGAAACCTGCGACCCCCTATCGACCTGCCCCACGACATGCCCCTGGATGGGGTGCATGAAGCGGCGCTTGTCAGGCGGTGGCACGTGCGGTGCCGTGTGTGAATCCGACGGCGTCCAAACCGTGTGCGCCAACGGCGATGGGTGTTGTCCCGCGACCTGCACGGCGAATAACGACACGGATTGCAGCTCATCGTGCGGCAATAAAACCGTCGAAACCGGAGAATTGTGCGATGGAAACTGTCCCACCGCTTGTCCCCCACTTGGTTGCATGAAGCGCCGACTTGAAGGGGCAGGGTGCAACGCGGCCTGCGTCGCCGATGGAACCGAAACGCGCTGCCAGGACAACGACGGGTGTTGTCCCGGGGCCGCCAACGCGTGCAATGCCACGAACGACAAAGACTGTTCGGCATCATGTGGAAATGGGACTAAGGAAGCGTCAGAGAAATGCGATGGTGATTGTCAATCCAAATTCAACGCTTGCATCTCCGATCAGGCAACCATAAAAACGCGCACCGGTGCCGTGGCAGATTGTTCTTTTGAATGCGTCACCGCGACCCGGGCCTGCTCCAATGGCGACACATTTTGTCCTATGGGATGTGTTTATGCGCAAGACACCGACTGTTTGAAAGAGCCGGGCGACGCTTGCTCTGTGGGCGGGGACTGCCGACTCGGGCATTGTTATAACAATGTTTGCTGCAACGTGAGCTGTGGCGGTGCCTGTGAGGCCTGCAACAGAAGTGGCAAGATTGGGATCTGCGCTGTCCCCGATTATCAGTCGGATTCGACGAATTGCGGGGGCTGTGCCATGCCTTGTTCAACGAACCACACCGCCGCAGTGTGCACGACGGCGACCTGCACAGGTACGTGCCAATCCGGATTTGACGATTGCAATAGCGACAAACGTACCGACGGTTGCGAAACAGATACGGTTGGCAATCCTTCCAATTGCGGAATGTGCAATCGAGTGTGTCCCTACGGGGTTTGTCAGAACAGCGCCTGCGCCTCGGCGAAATACGGGTTTTTTACCGTGGGCGCCAGTTCAGCAAATCGATTCGCCAACACGATGTACTGTTCCCGCATCTTCATTGGCGCCGCGGGCAAAGTTGCGGCTCTTGGTGTTCAGACCGTCACTGGGGCTGTCAATTTTAGATTGGGGTTGTACAGCAATTCATCGAACGCCCCGTTGACGTTGATTGCCCAAACGGCCGAATTGACGTCATTGGCGAACGCGGCAACCGAAGGAAGTGTCGCGCCAACGTCCGTCGCCTTGGGCGATCACTGGCTGTGCCTGGTGTCAGCGGGAACAATGCGGATCACTTTGGAAACCGCCACGGGACCTACCGTTACCGGTTCGCGGACCTATGGTGCATTTCCGGCAACGGCCCCCGTTCTCACACTGGCCAGTCCTGATCCAGCAATCCCAGATGTTTATGTTGTCACCACCCCGTAAAGGAGCCTCCCATGAGCTGTCCGGATATCTACATTAACCCGACCTACTGGATCACCCCGCATCCCGCAGAATATGGAAACCTCGCCATTGACGTGGGCGCGGGCGGAACGAATTTCATCCAGGGGGTGGCCCGCACCGTGCGGGTTACGGTGCGCAATCACGGCACCGACGATTCCCCGAACTCTCGGCTGCAACTGTATTGGGCAGATCCGTCAACCGGTTTCACCCTTATGGGCCAAATTGACGCCGACAAATTCGGAACCGCTCCTGGCGGAGATGGGATTGCAATAGACGGCGAATGGCCTGAAAATTTCGCGTTTAATCCTGACGCTACTGTGGTGGGAACGAACCTGGGCCACGTTTGCCTTTTGGCGCGTGTGCAAAATACGACCTCGCCAGGGGGGGCTTGTTCCGTGCAAAGCTATGTAACACCCGCGGCAACCGACGCGCGCAGCGCGATTCGAAATATTCATGTCAGCGCGCCTGCACCTTCGCCCCGCCCCTCACCACCACCGGGTGGTGGCCCCGGGGGAATGCATTTCGCATTTGCAGCGTCCAATAACCTCGCGGGGGTTGAGGACACGCGTCTTGAAGTGCGTGCCCTCGATCCCGCCCAAGACAAAGAACGTCTTGCGACGTTGTTTTCAGATCGAGCCTTGTTTCACACGCTTGCAAAACGACATGTGAAGCTTTCGATTCCTGATGGGGTGCGAATCGCCGAGGGGCGTGAACGGATCGTCCTGCCCCGACCCTCTGTCATTCTCAGATCCGGCGAGCACTGCCATGGCTATCCGCGAATCGGGCGTCTAGGCCCGTTGAGCGACCGCCGCGCCGCAAAGCTGCTGTTCCCAAATACAAAGCTTATGGATGCAAAGAAACCCATCGATCTGAAACTGATCCCGGGCGAAATGCGCCAGATGATCGTCCACGTTGTTCCCTGTAAGGGAGAGCGGCCATTTTATGTAATAGCGGTCGACCACAAAACCGCTGAGGGATATCCCATCGGTGGTCTCAATCTGGTCTTCATTCCCCCGCCCACCCTTTTCTAGGAACGGTGGCGCGAAAAAGGCAACGAAGCGCACCATCGGGCTTGACGCGACTAATTAAAACTATTTGAATTGCCTATCCTCCCGGTTGGTGGGGCTGCAAACAATTCGTGAAATCGACCTTGTCGAGGGCGCGCCGATGAATTCTAATCGCCTCGACCGCGCATGCAGAGGTCGTCCGCATGCGGAGGTCGTCCCCTTTAGTTGAAAGCGAGGAACACATGGCTTCGATCTATGAACAAATTGGTGGCGAGGCCGCGGTCGATGCCGCGGTCGATATCTTCTATCGGAAGGTGCTAGGCGACGAAAGGATCAGCCGTTTCTTCGAGACCGTCGATATGGAACGACAGGCGGCAAAACAGAAGGCCTTCTTGACCATGGTGTTTGGCGGCCCGAACAAGTACACGGGCAAGGACATGCGGAACGCTCACGCCCCCCTGGTTGCCAAGGGACTGAACGACTCGCATTTTGATGCGGTCATGGAGCATCTGGGGGCCACTTTGACCGAGCTGAAGGTGCCGTCAGAGCTGATTCAGCAGATGGCGGGCATCGCTGAGAGCACCCGCAAGGACGTGCTGTCTCGCTGAAAAGGCCGGGCCGCTAACGACGACCTTCTTATACACCTCTTGAGGGGCATCGCATGGCAAAGGTGATCTGGAAGGGGCGGCCACTTGAAGTCTCCGACGGGCAGTCTCTTCTAGACGCACTGCTGGCGTCGGGAGAGTCCCACCCGAACTCGTGCCGGACGGGTGCGTGCCAGTCCTGTCTGGTGCGGGCGGCCCGGGCCCAACCCCCCTCGGCGTGGCAGGGGGGGCTCTCAGGTACGCTCAAGGCCCGAGGGTTCTTCCTTGCTTGTCAGGCGGTTGCGCCCGACGAGGGACTGGAGATCTCGACTTCGGACGAACTGCCACGGTTTGCCCTGCGGGTGACCAGGGTGGTTTGTCCCGCGCCCGGTATTGCTCTGGTCTTCTTGAACAGAGAAGCGGACTTTTCCTACGAACCGGGGCAATTCCTTCAGCTCTCACGCGAGGACGGGCTGACGCGCTCGTACTCCCTGGCCAGCCTCCCAGCGGACGGCCATCTGGAACTTCACGTCAAGCTGATTCCCGGGGGCGCCATGAGCCACCACTTGCATACGGCGCAGCCCGGGCAGATCTTGCAGGCCCGTGGCCCCGGCGGATCGTGCTTCTATGTGTCCGGGCGTGCTGAGCAGCCTTTGTTGCTGGCGGGGACGGGAACCGGTCTTGCGCCACTGCTAGGCATTGTTCGGCAGGCCCTCGGGTGCGGGCACACGGGGCCCATCACCCTGATTCACGGATCCCTCAGTGTCGAAGGATTGTACGGCCTACCCCTCCTAGAAGAACTAGCCGGTCGGTATCCAAATTTTTCGTACGTCGGCTGTGTCAAGAACGCTGATACCGGGCTGGTCGCCGCAGAAAAGTCATGGTTGCAAATTGGGGACGTCTCGGATCTCGTTGTCAACTACACCCGGGCGAACGCGAAGGCCCGGTTCTTTTTCTGCGGTCCGCCGGAACTTGTGAATGGGCTGCGCAAGCGGGTCTTTCTGGCAGGGGCTTCCATGAAAGAAATCCTGGCGGACGCCTTCGTGATGGCGGCGCCTCCGGCATGAAAAAGGTACTGCATCAGCGACGGTAGGGCGGCCGTTGAAGCTCGCCTCAGCCGGGGGCACGCGCTGCTAGGTCATCGGGTTATCACAGCAGTCATGAGCGTCAGGAATTTGACAAGCTGGTCGGCCCGAGAGACGATCTTCGGCGGTGGGGGCTTTGGGTCAACCTCGCCGGAACAGAAGCTGTCTGTCAGCACCCAACCGTCCCCTCCCCTCGGTTAAAAAAAGGACACGTCGCCATGTTGAACGCAGCTGACAAGCAGGTCATCAAGGACTCGTGGCGGTTGGTGGTTCCCATTGGTGAAACCGCTTCCGATCTATTCTATAAGAGGCTGTTTGAGCTGCAGCCTTCGTACAAAAAATATTTCACGGGCGACCTGGCGGCACAGAAGCGAAAGCTGCTGGCCATGCTGGGGTTCATCGTCAAGTCGCTGGATTGGCCCGAGTCCGCCTGGCGCGACGACGTGGCGGAGGAAGACGACCTGTTCCTTGTCGTGCTGGCGCTGGGGCGACGCCACAGCGATCTGTACCGGATCCCCGACGAGAGCTACGCCACCGTGGGTGAAGCCTTGCTGTGGACCCTGGACTACGGGCTTGGGAAGAAGTTCGATGCGGCGGCCAAGGCGGCCTGGACCAAGGTCTATACGCTCGTTTCCACCACTATGAAGATGGGGCGATTGAGCGTTCAGCCCAAACAGGAAACCGATCGCGTGGTCGCGCGCGTGGTTGCAGCAGCGGGACAGGGGGTCCAGCCATCGTGACCGGCGCAACGCCCATCCTCTCGGGCTGCGTGGCCGACCTCAACCTCGAAGAGGTCATGAAGGTCTTGAGCCTTGGACGGCAGCTGATGAGGCTGGAAGTTGCAAGCCCGGCCGGGCAGCCCATTGGAAACGTGGTCCTCAAGGCGGGGCGGATCGTCTCGGCCACAGCGGGACATCTGGAGGGTCCCGAGGCCCTGCGGACGGTTCTGGCCGCGGAGGGCAACGCGCAGTTCCGTATTCTTCGCGAAAATCGCGCGGTCACCGTCAAGAGTCCTCTGGCGCTGGTCGGCGACATCGCTGGTGGCGTGATCCGCGTCGGTGCGCCATCAGCGGTGATGCCTGAAGGGCCTCGCGTGCGCATCATGGAGGGCAGTTTCGACGAGTTCGACTTCGTGACCCTCCTACAGACCCTTTCCATCGGACGGCAGTACACGGAGATCTGTCTCCTTCGCAAGGACGGGCCACCGTTCGGGTCGGTTGTCCTCAAGGCCGGTGTGGTCGTCACGGCGCGGATGGACGCTGTTATAGGTCGAGGCGCCTTTGCGGCGTTGCTCGCTGCGGCCCCGGGGGGGCGTTTCGAGGTGTCTCGCCCCGAGGGGGCGCAGCTATCCGCGCTGGCCCGGACGCCTCCGATCGGCCTGCTGGCCCAGATCTTGGTTGGCGCGCCCAGCTCTGCGGCCGAAATGACCGAACTGTCCGCTGCCGTGGCTGGCAAGGCCCCCGGGGCCTTGC
>JAYUUT010000496.1:0-4121 GCA_043754455.1 Myxococcales bacterium | reverse complement strand
GACAACACCCATCCCGCCTTCGCCGAGTTTAGCGGCGATCGTGTAGTTGCCTATGGTCTGCCCGACTTGAATCATGGGCCAAGCTAGTGAGGTCAGCCTTGCGGGCTAACTTGTCAAGCACTTACCTTCCATTATTTTCCCCGAAGCGTCAAGGTTCGTCACGATGGTTGATCATCCATTAGACACAGCATCGTCGGTTTTCATCCAAAAATGATGGACCGACGTTCAACAAGCATGTCGGCAATCATCCGATCCATCTGACGACGTATGGCCTCGGCTGGTTCCAGGGTATCCGATGACGCCGGAATTTCGATCGGAGTTCCAATTTTGACGCGCCATTTTGTGGGTACAGGTAGCAGGCCGAGGGGGCCAAGGAATGGAAATGTGGGTGTAATCGGGATATAGGGAAGTCCTAAGGGACGCGCAAGCGTTGTCATCTTGCCCAGGATGGGGTGGATTTCCTCCGCGCCGACAATAGCGACAGGGATCACCGGCACCCCCGCGGCTCGCGCCAGTCGAACAAACCCGCCCCGTCCAAAATGGTTCAGTCGATACCTTTCCCGATAAAGCTTCCCCACCCCTCGCAGTCCCTCCGGGAATGCCGCGACCAGTTGGCCTGTCCGCAGCAGCGACAGTCCGTTGTCCATCGAGGCGCGAACCCCCCCGATCTTTGAAATCACCGGGGCGGAAACCCGGGCCCGGAAGGCGAAGGTCGCCACCAGGGTTCGCAAGAAACGATGGTCGGGGTGGTGCCGCCGGAAGGCGTGAATCAGCATGGCCCCGTCCCAGGGCACGCCGCCCGAATGGTTGGCCACGATCAGCGCCGGGCCGGTTGACGGGATATTTTCCATACCTTCCAACCGGACGCGAAAATATCGGTCGTAGAAGAAAGCCAGCAAGGGGGCTGTCCGGTCGACAAAGGTGGGATCAAACCCCTTGTCCGGCGCGTTTTCGGGATCTGTATAGGGTTCGCGGATCGCGGTGTAAAGCGCCCGGACGGCGTCGCGGATGGTGGAGGAGTCGGGCAACATGGGCGTTAGCGAAGGCGTTCCATTTCTGTCATGAAGTCGGGCGGTATCGGCGAAGAAAACGCCAGCTTTTGGTGGGTGACGGGGTGTTCGAACCCCAAGGTGGTGGCATGCAGCAGTAACCGTTTCGAGGGCAACTCGGTTCGTCCTGATCGTTGAAGATCCCTGATGTATACAGTTTCGCCCACTAGGGGATGCCCAGCTTCGGCTAGGTGTATGCGGATTTGGTGCGTGCGACCGGTTTCCAGCCGCACCCGCAACATGGTGGCCTCGGCAAAAGTTTCGGTTGCGGTGACGTGTGTGACCGATCGTTGACCCTGGTCGGGGAATCTGGTGCTGCCTCGGATCCCGTCGCCCCGATCGGGCACCAGGTGCGATTCGATCCGGCGGGACTGCACAAGTCCGTGCGCCACCGCCAGGTATTCGCGATCCGCCAAGTGGTTCTTGAAAATCGTGTGCATACCCCGTTCGCCCAGCTTGGTTTTTGCAAAGGCCAGTAGACCCGATGTGTCCTTGTCGATGCGATGGACCACAAACAGGGGCGTTGCGGTTGCGCGCCGCCCCTGCCGTCGCCAAACGCCACGAATCAGATCCATGGCGGTCCCCGTTTCTTTTTCGTCGAAGGGCACGCTGGAAATTCCCTCGGGCTTGTCGATGACGATCAGATGCACATCTTCGAAAACGATGGTGAAGTCGGCACGGGGTGCCCGACGCTTGTCAGGGGCGCTCATGCGAACACTGATGGCTTGCGCGGGGGTTACCCGGGTCCCAGGATTGGTAACGACTACGCCATCGACCAGAATTTTTCCCGATTCGATAAGCTGGTGAACCTGCTTCCAGCTTCGATCGGGCAGCAACGCCCGGACGGCGGCCCCCAGCGCGGCTAACGGGGCCGCTGTCAAGCGCTGCCGAGCCGTGCCGCTAGCCGGTCGCGCCAGCCGTTTAGCACCGCCTCAAGATCGCTCGGTCGGGCGCCGCCTCCCTGGCCAAGATCGGGACGACCGCCACCCTTTCCGCCCAACTCTTGCGACAGCTCCCCGACGATTTTTCCTGCGTGTAGATCCGCACCGGCGTCCTTGGTGGCGGCGCACACCAGTGCGATCTTGTCCCCTTCGGTCCCGCACAAAACGATGAGCCCGGGATTCAGTTTTTCGCGCAGTTTGTCCACCGTGTCGCGCAGGGTTTTGGGATCGCCGACGCCGACATCAGCGACCAGCAACCATCGTGTCCCGATCTTGGATGCCGACCCCGCCAGATCTTTGCCGCCACCAGAGGCCAGCTTCGCGCGAAGTTTTTCGATCTCCTGGTCCTTTTCCTTCAAGACGACCTGCAGGCGTTCGATCCTTGCGCTGACTTCGAAGGGGCCCACACGCAGCCTATCGCCAGCGGTGACCAATTCGGTTTCCAGCCGCCTCAGGTGTGTGATGGCGTTTGTGCCCGTCACCGCCTCAATCCGACGAACGCCTTGGGCGATCCCGGTTTCTTCAAGAATCTTGAAGCTTCCGATGTCCCCACTGCGGTCAACGTGAATTCCACCGCAAAATTCCTTCGATTCGCCGATGGTCAAGACGCGGACTGAATCTCCGTACTTCTCACCGAAGAAGGCCACTGCGCCGACCCGTTTGGCCTCAGCAATCGGCAATACCTCGGTTTTTGCAACCACATTCCTTAGGATGCGGGTGTTCACCAGATCTTCGACCTGTCGCCTTTCTGGTCCTGTTAGAGGCTGAAAATGGGCGAAGTCGAAACGTAGCCGGTCGGCCGACACAAGCGATCCCTTCTGTGCCACATGTTCGCCCAGCACTTTGTGCAGGGCCCAATGCAGAAGGTGGGTGGCGGAATGGTTACGGCGAATCGCATTCCGCCGTTCTTCGTTCACCGCCAACTCGACCGTTTCGCCGACCGTCAGCTCGCCCTTCACCAACTGACCCGTATGTACGTACAGGTTGCCTATGGGGCGGTATGTGTCGCTCACCTGAAAAAGCCCCTGTGGCCCCCGCACCTCGCCCGTATCCCCGACCTGGCCCCCTTGTTCGGCGTAAAAGGGCGTCTCCCGGACGATCATTGCAACGGCGCCCTCGGTGCCTGCCGGAATCACGTTGACCTCGGCTCCATTGGCAACCAAGGCAACGATTTCGGATCTTCCAGCGGTGGTGTCATGTCCCGTAAACCGCGTGGCTCCCTCTCTTTGGGCGATCTTGTGGAAGACCGCTTCGACGGCCGCCTCACCGGATCCGGCGAAATCACCACGGTGGCGTTGCTCATCCATCCGGGTGTCGAACCCCGCCTCATCAACGTTTAGGCCGCGCCCTTCACCTATGACCCGGGTCAGATCCAGGGGAAATCCGTACGTGTCGTACAGCTTGAAGGCCAGTTCGCCCGGGATCGTCTTGCCCGTGATGCGCCCGCTTTCGTCCTCCAGCATGCGAATGCCCCGTTCTAGGGTTTCGCGAAACCGGCGCTCCTCCAGGTCGGCCATCTCAAGGATGACCTTTCGGCGTTCGCGCAACTCTGGGTACACATCCCCCATTTCGCTCACCACGATGTCCGCCAGGCGCCCCAGAAAGTTCTCTCGAATGCCCAACAGCCACCCGTGATAGATCCCCCGCCGCATGATCCGCCGAAGAACGTATTCGCGTCCGGTCTTTTCGGGAAACACACCGTCGGCAATCAAAAACGCCGTGGCGCGCGCGTGGTCAGCAATCGCGCGCAGCGAAACAGACGGCGCGTTATTAGAAAAATCCGTCGGGACGAAAATTTTTCCGGACAGCGCCGCCGCTTCGTCAATCATCGGCCGCAGAAGATCTGTTTCGTAGTTCGAACCAAACCCACCAAGCACCGCGCACAGTCGTTCTAGCCCCATGCCGGTGTCCACCGAAGGCCGCGGCAGCGGTTTTCGGGTTTTATCGGCGAATTGCTCGAACTGCATGAACACCAGGTTCCAGATCTCGACCCAGCCGCCCCAGGTGGCCTCATCGGACGTGGGTAGGGTCGTTGGCGCTTCCTTGCCTAGGTAGTAATGGATTTCAGTGCATGGCCCGCAGGGGCCGGTTTCGCCCATCGACCAGAAATTGTCTTTGTCGCCAAGACCAA
>JAYUUT010000495.1:0-14310 GCA_043754455.1 Myxococcales bacterium | reverse complement strand
CGCAGCCGGGCCCCAATCCGTAGGCCCAGTTCGTCACCACCACCCGCGTCATCGTCATAGTGGATCTGGATGCCTGGGGCCGGCGTGGCCTTAGCTGGGGCAGGGGGAAGGTGGGAAAAGTCGGTGGTTGAACGGGCGGGATCGGGTCTTTGGGGTTTGTTCGGGCGGGATGTCGATCCGCCCCGGTTCCAGCCGCCGCCGCCCCAGGGACCGGCTCCGCCCGTATCTTCGTCAAGATAGGTGGGCCGCGCCTGAACGACCTGTTCGCTGGCGTCGGTCGGGACGTCACGCAGGAAGCGGCTGGGGGGCCCGAAGAGGGTTTGGCCCCCTAGGCGTCGTCGGCGCACGCGGGTCAGAAACAACCGCCGCATGGCCCGGGTGACAGCGACGTAACACAGCCGGCGTTCTTCTTCCATGGCGCTGTCGTCGTCCTGGCTGCGCGCGTGGGGAAAAATGTTTTCTTCCATCCCCGTGACGAACACCCAGGGGAATTCCAGGCCCTTGGCGGTATGGACCGTCATCAGCGACACGGCGCCTTTTTCCGGGTCATACCCGTCCACGTCGGAGGCCAGGGCCACCCGTTCCAGGAACCCGGCCAGCGTTGGGGCTTCGGTGTCGCGTTCGTAGTCCCGCATTTGCCCGACAAGTTCGAGCAAGTTTTCCATGCGGCCTTCTGCTTCTAACGAGGCTTCGGCGGCCAACATGTCGCGGTACCCAGAGTCCTCTAGGACCTTTTCAGCAAGGGCGGCGGGGCCTAAGGCAGGCGCGGCCGCGCGAAGGGTCGCCATCAATTCGACAAACGCGATGACCTTCTTGCGTGGACCTGACCCTAACAGCGCGTCGTTGGTGCAGGCGCGGGCAAACCCTTCTTCTAGGGTGATGCCTTCACCTTGTGCCAGGCCCACCACCTTGTCCACTGTGGTGTCGCCGATGCCCCGCGCCGGGGTGTTCACAATGCGCAAAAGGCCGATGTCGTCGGCGGAATTTTGTAAGACACGCAGATAACACAGCAGATCCTTAATTTCGGCGCGGTCGTAAAATCGCGTCCCACCGACCACGACGTAGGGCAGATCGCGGCCCCGCATGGCTTCTTCGATCACGCGCGACTGGCCATTGGTGCGATAGAAAATCGCAAAATCACGCGGGGATGCCCCGTCTTCGCGGATGGCGGTGTCGATGGTCTGGGCAACGAAGTTGGCCTCGTCCCGTTCGGAATCACCTTCGAACACAACGATGGGGTCGCCTTCGCGTTCTTCGGTGAACAACCGTTTGGGGCGCCGTTCCGTGTTGCGGGCGATGATCGCGTTCGCCGCGCGCAGAACGTTGCCTGATGATCGGTAGTTCTGTTCCAGTTTGACGGTGCCGGATCCGGGGTGATCTCGTTCAAAATCTAGAATGTTGCGGATGTCGGCGCCCCGCCATTTGTAGATGGACTGGTCTTCATCGCCCACAACCGTGATGCTTTTGGATTTTTGCGATAGGAACCGCACCAGGCGGTATTGCACGCTGTTGGTGTCCTGGAACTCGTCCACCATCACATGATCGAACCGTTCGTATAGGTCCGGGGCGACCGGGCATTCGCGGTGGCACAATTGCAGGGCCGACATCAGCAATCCGCCGAAATCAACGGCGTTCGCTGCCGATAGACGTTTTTCGTATTCTTTGTAGGCGCGGGCGATGGTTTCTTCGAAGAAGCTGGACGCGGCGTAGGCGTCCGGGCCAATGCCCTGGTTTTTCGCGCGATCGATTTCGGACAGGACCTGGCGTGGCGGAAACAGTTTGTCGTTGACCTTTAATTCCGACAAAAGCCGGGTCATTAGGCGTCGCTGGTCGTCGGTGTCGTAAATGACGAAATCTTTGGTCAGGCCCACGGCCCCTGGGTATCGGCGCAAAAGCCGCGCGGAAATTCCGTGGAACGTGCCGATCCACAGCCCCATGAGATCGCGTTCGGTGGCGCCCAAGATCCGGGCGGCCCTGGCGCGCAGTTCTGCGGCGGCCTTGTTGGTGAAGGTGACGACCAGAATCCGGCGGGGATTGGCCCCCGAGGCCAACAGGCGCGCCAGGCGAAATGTGATGACCCGGGTTTTCCCGGAACCCGCGCCTGCGACCACCAACAGGGGTTTGGCGGGGTAACAGGCTGCCTCTAGCTGCCCGGGGTTCAGCTTGGTCGCAAGCGTGGTGCGTGAAAATGGCCCCGAGGGTTCGGGATCCTGGTCATCGGACGTTTCTTCGGCTGGGGCGTCGAACACAAGGCGGGTTATACCCCGCCGTTGTAAAGTCCTGCGACTGTGTGGTGGCGACCGCCTCGAAATCAGATCCCGCGCGATGGCGTCGAGATCACGAATCCGTCTGACGGCGGATTTTGGTTCTGGCTGTTCAAATTCTATGCCTTCGGCCTGATGGTGATCCTGGGCCTGGGGATGCTGGGGGGCGGCGGGATGTACGCGTATTTTGCCGCCCGGCTGCCGGCGTTGCCGAATGTGGAAGCGTACCAGCACGAGGCGGCCGTTTTGACCCGGGTACGCGGCTGGGATGGGACGCCGCTGGGCGAATGGGCCAGCGAACGGCGTGAAATCGTGACGCTGGACAGGATTCCCCCGCGCCTGGTGCAGGCGTTCGTGGCTATTGAGGATCGCAGGTTCTATGAACACGCGGGGCTGGACTACCGGGGCATTGTCCGGGCGGCGCTGGTGAACCTGCGCGCAGGCCAGGTGTCACAGGGGGCGTCCACCATCACGCAGCAGGTGGCGCGTTCGTTTTTTCCACCTGACTTATTTTTTGCGCGTACCTTTCTGCGCAAGATTCCCGAGGCGATTTTGGCGCGCCGGATGGAGGCCCGGTACAGCAAAAATGAGATCCTAACGCTGTACCTGAATCAGATTTTTCTGGGGCAGACCTCGTATGGGGTGGCGGCGGCCGCGCGGCGGTATTTCGATAAGGATCTGCCCGAACTGGATTTGGGCGAAGTGGCCACCATCGCAGGGATTGCGCGAGCGCCCAGCCGGTTCGAACCAATTGGCAACCCGGATCGGGCGCGGGCCAGGCGGGATCAGGTGTTGGCGGCGTTGGTGGCGGCAGGTTTTGTGTCGGAAACGGAAGCCGGGACGTTCCGGGGGAGGCCCGTGGTCACGCACACGCCGCCCGATCTGTTTCGCGAACGGTCGCCGTATTTTGTTGAACACATCCGCCGCGACATCGGTCGGCGTTTTGGTGACAAGACCCTGTGGTCAGGCGGGCTTGAGATTGAAACAACTCTGGTGCCCTGGATCGATCAATCGGCGCAGGAAAATGTCGATTTTTCGTTGCGAAAACTGGATAAGAGGCAAGGGTACCGCGGCCCCGTGGCACGTCTTTCGGGGGCTGCGGCTGATGAATTCAGGCGGCGGGCTGACGCGCGGTATGGCGGTGAACCGTTGGTCGAGGGACGCCACTACCTGGGGCTTGTCGAATCGGCGGCCCGGGGCGACGCCCGGGTGCGGGTCGGGAAACAAATTTACGACATGCGGTCGGACACGATGACCTGGGCTGTGCCGTTTAGTACCCACGATTCGACCAACGGTAAACAACTGGAATCGACATCAGGCGTGGTCAAAAAGGGCGATGTTGTCTGGGTGTCAGGCACGCGCACCAGCACGCGGCGGCGATTCGCCGACTGGACCTACGATGAAAAGGGGGAGGTTCAGTATCTGCCGGCGGTGACCGCGAAAACCGCCCCCCGTCCCGCCCCCATAACGCTAAAGCTGGACCAACAGCCCCGTGTGCAGGGATCCATTTTCTCTTATGATCACGATTCCGGGTACGTCATGGCCTTGGTCGGCGGGCACGAATATGACCGATCAGAATTCAACCGGGCGACCCAGGCCTGTCGGCAGCCGGGTTCGACCTACAAACCGATCTATTATTCGTTGGCGCTGGATCGGGGATACGGGTTTACGTCCCTGCTGAACGACATTCCGCGCGCCGAAGTGGACCCCATTACGGGTGAGGTTTGGGTGCCGACCAATCTTAACAACACGGTCGAATACCAGGTGTCACTGGAATACGCGCTTATCTGGTCGAAAAATGTTCCCAGTGTCCAGTTGTTCAAACTGGTAGGCGGCAGGGATGTGGAATCGTGGGCGCGCAGGCTGGGCATGACGACGCCTATCATTCCTGATCAGGCGTTGGCCCTAGGGGCCAGTTGTACCCGGCTCGATGAGATGACCCGCGCGTTTTCTGCGTTCGCGCGCAACGGGACCACGGTTGATCCGGTCTACATCCGTCGATTGCGCGATCGGCATGGGCAAATCATCGAAGACAAATCGGCCCTGAACGACGCGATGGGGGCGCCTGGTGAACGGTTGGATCGGATGGTCGCGTTGACCGCGGCGCAGCCACGTCCCCCGGCGATCCCGGCGCGTACGGCCTGGCTGACGTCGCAGTTGTTGCGGCATGTGGTGACCAAGGGACACGCCCCCGCGCTGCGCAGCACAGGGATGCCTGTGGCGGGCAAGACGGGTACGTCCAGCGCCACGATGGACACCTGGTTTGTCGGTTACACATCCAAATGGATGACCACCACGTGGATTGGAGATGACCGCCGCGAACGCCCCCTGGGGTTCAAAGACGCGGCGTTTATGCTGACGGTGCCGATGTGTGCCCGGTATTTGTGGGAAGTGACCAACGGGGGCCAGGGGCTGCAGGACGTGCCCTGGGTGCGCCCCCCCGGGGTGAAGGCCAATGACCAAGGTGGCAGCCTGCGCACCACGATGGAAGAGGTGAAGGCCGACGATGAGGCCCAAAAGAAGAAGAGTAGGAGTTAGGGATTTGCATTCACGTTTGGTTGGTGTTTTGGCAGTGGCGGCGTTTATGGGAGGATCGGCTCAGGCGGGGACGCTTCCGTTCCCTGTCAGCCTAGATCGCGAGGTGGTCTCGGAAACCGCACCCACGGCGTTTGCGCCCGCCCCGTTGGCCGCCAGCGATTTTGTGATTCAATGGCTGGGTCCTCCGATTCCAGGGGTACGTGTGGAACTGTCACCGCGCAAGATTCAATGGGTGCGAATTGCCGACGTGTTGGTGCTGCCTCGGGGCGTTTTGCGCGTCGATGTGCAGGGCGCTGAGGCGGGACTGGTGCGGGTCGCGGGTACGGCGCAGCCCCTGTTGCGAGACAAGGCGGGAGCTGCGTTTCTGGAAATGCCGGTACCACTTTTGGACGGTGCAAAACATCCGATTGATCTTGTGCTGCGGCGGGGCGGGGTGGAGGTCAAAGGGCGCCTGGTCTTGCGGTTCACAGCGCGTAACGCGCCAGGAAAGGATCGGGTGTTTTTTGATCCCTCGTGTTCACGTCACGGGGTCAAAGGTGCTCTGCCATCTTCTGGCGACAGATGGATGTACGTTGGCTGTCGCCTGATCCACGCGCAGGGGTTTGCGCACGCGACCAACCTGCTGGAACTGTGGATCTACGCGGCGGGGACGGACGCCCTTTTTGTCGACAATTTTGCCCTTTTGGAAGTGGCGCCGTCACTGACGGTTCTGACGCTTTCGGCATCGCCGGGGGCTGTCACAATCACCCCAGATAGGGGCCCCGGATTGACGATCGTTTACCGGATTCCGCCCCAGTTTCAGCGGCTGACGCTGGGAATGGGTGTGGGGCCTTACCTTCATAGATTCCAAATCGGCCCGTCCATAGAAGAAACCTGGACCGCGCTTCAGACCTTGTACGGATCTGTGTCAATAACCGATGGTTTGCGGGTGGTGTTGTTTGGCGCCACTGCATTTGAACGCCGCATTTCCACTGATATGGGGCTGTACCTGCACATCGAATGGTTTCGTTTTATGGATCGCCGGATCACGGCCCATTTGTTGTTGGGTGGTCATGTTTTTGGGTTCCGAGATCTGATGAAAGACAGGTTTCGCGTTCGATTCACGGCCCCCCAGGGTGTCGAATTTATCGCCACGGACGTGGGATTCCGGGGGTTCAATGTGACTTCTGGCGCCTTTGTCTACCCGCGGGTGAAAAGCCAGTCGTACTACGATCTTTGGTTGCGGTACGGCACCGCACGCGTGTTTGTCGAGGCCAACTACATCCAAATTGGCGACGTGATCGACGGGCTGCCGCTGGACACCCGAAGCGTCGGCCTGACCATCGGCTTCCCATTCCTTCGGATGTTTTGAACCAATCGCCGTGTGCTGATTATCCCTGGCCGACAATGTCCTTCCATTCGATATCGAACCGTCGAAGGTATTTGCGTAGTCGGTCAGAATCGTTTGTTGCTGCCTTCTTTGTCAGCGATACCTCGAAAAGTCGTCGGCCCGCTTCGGATAGGGAACGCGCACCTTTGCAGACGGACAAGACGTCTTCCAGTTGCACGCGATCGAATCGATCGATCGCGCCGGTACCTTGTGGGCCAAGCAAGATCGATACCAGCGATGTCTTTGTCGCGCTTGGTTGCCAAGCTGCCAGCAAGCGTTGGATTTCCTCGTCGACATCGTCGCTACCGATTCTCCCGTTATGAGCCAACGTGGCAAGCCGTTTTATTGAAGACGAAAAATCGCGAAAATTGCCGCGCCACAATGCCGATTTAGACTGGGCAAAATGCAGGAATCGGTCGCGTGCATCCCGGCTGAAGGTAATGCGCAGGGAAAGCGCTGTGCTGACACGGTCTAGTTCGTATTCGAGATTGGGTTCGATGTCTTCGCGCCGTTCACTGAGGGTGGGGAGGCGAAACGTCCACGTATTGATCCGTGCAAGCAAGTCATCCCGAAATCGGCCATCAATAACGCTGTTTGCGAGATCCCGGTTGGTGCCGACGATCAGTTGAAAGTCGCTCTGCACCTCTTTGTCGGAACCGACGGGGTAAAAGGCTCGTTCTTCGATCGCCCGCAATAGCATGGCCTGCTCATCGGTCCCAAGTTCGCCGATTTCGTCTAGAAACAGAACGCCCATGTGCGCCTTTTTTAGCAGCCCGGCGCGCGTTTCGACGGCCCCAGTATACGCCCCCTTGGCATGACCAAACAGGGTCGACATCGCAGCATCACCACGCAGAGTCGCGCAATTGACCTCGACAAACTCACCCACCACCCGTTGTCGAGCCTTCTTCAGCTCAAAGACACGTTTGGCGAGGTGACTTTTTCCTGAGCCCGTCGCTCCCATCAACAGGATAGGTTCGCGGGACGCGATGGCCACTTGTTCAATGCGTTCGATGAGCCGGTTAAAGGCAACATTCTTCGTTTCAATGCCGGACTTTAGGAACGACAGTGCCTCGTTGTGGGCCTTGTTGAATCGCGAGGCGAGGCGATCATATTTCGACAAATCGAGATCGATGATCGTGTAGGTGCCGGCGACGTCCTTCCTGCCGGGGGACGTCTGCAGCAGCTTGGCTGGTATGTGACGCGATTCGGCCAATAAGAACATGCATATCTGGGAGATGTGCGTGCCGGTGGTGATGTGAATCAGATAGTCTTCGACATCCGGTCGAAACGGGTAGGCACGCGCGAAGTCGTGAAGCGCACCGTAGACCTCTTCCAGCGACCAAGGATCCCTGATGCTCAGATCCTGCCGCCTCACCGTCGTCTCTGGAGAGACGTGTTTGATGTCCGTTTCTAGGTTGGCGCCCAGACGGGCGAATTCACGTTGCGTGAACAATTCGAAGTGATCGACGATCAAATCTTCATGCTGACAAAGCGAAACTGTAGGGCGCCAACGCTCCCAACGTTTGGGGCCGTCGCCTGCATCAAGGACGGAGCCGACGAAACCAAGGACAACCGTTCTCTTTCTTGTCATAGCTTATAGACTAATATAATAGTCTATGGGATAATGAAATTGCCATTTGTTTTTAGGGGTGCGTGCGTGATTCTGCAAGAAATACGGGTGCTTAAGGCGTTTTGCTCCTGTTGATACAGGTTGGCGCGAATCATGCTGTTTGGGACGCTCAGCAAGGAGCCGACAATGACAAGTGACGAAACAGCCATCGATTCATTGAGTTTCAACACGCTGCTGGTCGAAGGTGGCGTGCCCATCAAGGCCTGGACACAAGGGGTACCGTTCGAAAAGCAGGCCGAGGCGCAGCTTCGCAATATTGCGCAACTGCCCTTCATTCATCGCTGGGTGGCCGCGATGCCGGACGTCCACCTTGGTATCGGCGCCACGGTGGGAAGCGTGATCCCGACGAAGCAAGCCATTATTCCCGCCGCGGTGGGAGTTGATATTGGGTGTGGAATGATGGCCGTCAGGACGTCGCTTGTGGCATCTGATTTGCCCGATAGCCTGCGCAACATGCGAACGCAGATCGAGCGGGCCGTGCCACATGGTTGGGCTGATTTTTCACATCCCCCTGTGGCAAACCGGGAAGTCTGGCTTGGCCTTAAGCCAGGCTACGATCAGATTGTTTCCAAATATCCAAAACTCAACCGTGGCGCGACTGTAAGCCAACTGGGCACGTTGGGCGGTGGCAATCACTTTATCGAACTGTGTCTCGATGAAGCGGGTTCGGTGTGGTTCATGCTGCACTCGGGTTCGCGTGGCGTGGGAAACCGCATGGGAACATTTTTCATCGAGCTGGCGCGCGAGGACATGCGCCGATTTTTCATCAACTTGCCCGATAAGGATTTGGGCTATTTTTCTGAAGGAAGCGAGCACTTCGATGACTACGTGCATGCTGTGCACTGGGCGCAAGACTACGCGCGGGCAAACCGCGAACTAATGATGAGCGCCGTGATTGAAGCGGTGCGATCGACCCGCCAGGTGCCAGAATTTGAAGCGCGGCTCGAAGCGGTCAACTGCCATCACAACTACGTGGCACGCGAAGAACACTATGGTGAAAGTGTGCTGGTGACGCGCAAAGGAGCCGTGCGGGCCCGTGAGGGCGAGCTGGGGATCATCCCCGGAAGCATGGGGGCAAAATCCTTCATCGTGCGCGGCAAAGGTCATCCCGAAAGTTTTCACAGCTGTAGCCACGGGGCGGGGCGGGCGATGTCGCGAACCCAGGCTAAAAAAAATTTTTCAGTGGAAGATCACGAGGCCGCCACGGCGGGCGTCGAATGCCGCAAAGACAAAAACGTTATTGACGAGACGCCTGCCGCCTACAAATCCATCGATGCCGTGATGCACGCGCAGCGGTCGTTGGTGGACGTGGTTTACACACTGAAACAAGTGCTCTGTGTGAAGGGATAGTCAGCCATGATCACGATTGATGGGTCGCGTGGAGAAGGGGGCGGTCAAATTCTACGCACCGCCTTGGCGCTGTCTACGGTCACGAAGAAACCGTTCTGCATCAAGGCGATTCGCGCCAAAAGGCAAAAGCCGGGACTATTGCGGCAGCACCTGACTTGTGTGCAGGCTGCGCAGCAGATCTGTGCTGCGACGGTCGATGGTGCGGAATTGGGGTCACAGACGGTGACCTTTGTTCCGGGTTCAGTGGTTGCGGGGGACTATGACTGGGCAATCGGAACGGCTGGCAGCACCACGTTGGTACTGCAAACGGTGCTCTTTGGTTTGTTGTGCGCCGTTGGTCCAAGCAGCGTCACGCTGGTGGGCGGGACCCACAATCCACTGGCCCCGCCGTTTGACTTCCTGAAGCGAAGCTTTCTTCCGCTACTGGAACGCATGGGTGCACGCGTTTCGTTGCGAATGGAGCGACCCGGCTTCTATCCCGCCGGTGGGGGGCGCATTGTTGTCGGAATCGAGCCAATAAAGCAGTGGTCGCCGATCTTTTTGCTGGCACCGATGGAGGTGACGCGCAAGCAGGCTGTGGCGATCGTGGCCAACCTTTCTCGGGATATCGCGGAACGGGAACTGGCGACGATTGGTTCGCTGTTGCAGTTGGAACCAATCAACATGTCGGCGGTGTCCCTGCGAAACAGCGCAAGCCCCGGCAATGTGCTGACGGTCGACATTGAAAGCAGGGAATCCTGTGAGGTCTTTACGGGGTTTGCCGGGCGCGGGATTCCGGCCGAGACGGTCGCCGCTAACGTCGCGGCTGAAGTTTGCGAATATTTGGCTGCCGGTGTGCCCGTAGGTCGCTATCTTGCAGACCAGTTGATCTTGCCTTTGGCGTTGGCTGGTGCCGGCGCATTCCGTACAATGGCGTTGTCTGACCATTCTGTGACCCAGATCGAAACAGTGCGTCTGTTCCTCGATGTGTCGATTGACGTTGTCGAAGAGGGGCAAACGAGAATCGTTCGCTTCTGACGCTGCGATCGTCAGTGCCGGGCGGCGCGGGCGGTGTCGATCAAGGTGCTGACGCTGGTTAAGATCCGGCGCAGTTCCACGGCAGAGCTGGTCGTCCGCACGATGATGCGTTCGTTTTCGCGTTCGACGTGAAGGCGGGACAAAAGCCCTGTCCATCCCCCCAGCAGTAACAAAGGGTTTCCCAAAAGTTTTTGTTTGTACGCCAAGAGGCGAGGCTCCCACACGCGCGCGCCGGCGGCGTCTGCTAGTTCAATTGTGACTTCAACGTACGGTTGTGGGGATAGGCCCGACAACAAAGTCATCGCCACGGGAAGCGGCAGATCCCCCCCAAGTTCTGCCATCGGCCCCTCGGCATCGCGGACCACCGCGGTTCCACCGCCACCCGCCCGCACCCTCCATAGATTTACCGCTGTCAGCATCAGGACGGCATCGTCGGGCACGGCGCTGTCCTGGGCGTTGATGCGTTCGATGAGGTTTTTGAATGCAGTGGTCCCGCGCGTTTGCGTGGTGTTTTTTCCTGGCAACAACAAGGTGGCGTAGGCGGGCGGCGCCATCACCGCCAGTCCGGCCTGTGGCAACACGAACAACCTGTCGTCGCGGTCGGCCTTCCCGGTTGGCGTGGCTCGCGCCCCCACGGGGCGTCCGTCTTGCAGGGTCCAGGTCAAAGGCCGTCCGGCGGTGGCAGCACCCTTGGCGAGAGCCGCCTGCAGGACATCATCCTTGACATGATGACGGGCGGCCAGGAACGTCACCGCATCGTCCAGGGGGTTTGGGGTGGCTATCAGAAGGACATCAAAATCGCGATACAGATCCAGCCCCGTGCCTTCCACCAGGCGCCGCCGGTCAGGTAACAGGCGCAGGAGACCATCCACAGCCGCGATGGTTTCTTTTGCCTCGGGTGCCGCGCGCATGCGGTCGAGGCGCAAGATGGCCGTGACCCGTGATCCTTCGGGGCCGTAGGCGCGCAGATCGCGGGCCCGTTTGCGACCCGCATCACCTCCACCTGGGGCATCGGTGGGCGGATAGGCGGCATCGCCTGGCCTTGCATCCGTTACCCCCGCATCTGCCATCCCCGCGTCTGGATTCCCGCCGACCTTGTCGGTCCCTGATGGTTTTGGTTTTGGTCGCTTGCGGGGACGAACGACCCGGTTGTCACTGTGGTCCTGACCGCCGCCCGATCTGGTGGTTGGGGGTGCCCCTAGGGGCAATTCCTTCAGATCTTCGATCGACACCGCCACAAGTTCGAGGTTGGGTTTGTGCAGCAGTGGTAGGCCCTGCCAGACTCCGTACGCCGCGACCGCCGCGACACCCAGCAGATGGAGCCCAATTGAGATCAGCACGGCCCGCAGCGCGTGCGACGCCTGTCGGGACAGGCCACCTTGCGTGACGGGGGCGGGGTCGGCGTCCTTTGGATTCATTGTCGGTTGCGCGGCGGGCGCGCGGTCGATCCTACCCTTGGGTGTCGGGGATCGCCTGCCGCGCCGCCAGGACCCCCGCAAACGGCGCGCGTCCCGCTGTGATGACGGCGCCCTCACGGGGACGTTCCTGCGTGATGTTTCGGAACCCTTCTGCCAGAAACGCCCCTGCGACCCGGGCCTCGGCATCGGCGTCCCGGGCGTTGTCCAGTGCCAGCACGCGCCCGTCGGGCGCCAGCGTTCCGGCCAAGCCCCGGACAAATCGGGGCAGATCCGCCGCCTCGACTTCGGTCAGCCCTTCGACGACGACGGTTCCGACGGATCCCTGTGCAATGGGCACCTGTTCGCCCGCCAGCACGGCCGTCAGGCGTCGTCCCGCAGCGCCTGCCTTGTTTACGGCCTTGCGGGCGGCGGCCTGTGCGTCGGGTTCGACCAACAACAGGACCGGGATGTGTTCGCACAGGGCCGCTGCCAGCCATACCGAGCTGAAGACCGCAACGGGTTCGCGCGCGCGCGCCAATTCCAGCAGCCGCGACAACGTGACCGCGTGTCCTATAGGTCCAGAAAACAAGGGGCTACGCACGACGCGCGCACCTTACAACACTTCGCCCCCGTCGCCCGTCACGGCATGCCAAGATGGCTGTGTGCCCTTTTTTGCGCCTCTTGACGTTGCCGATCCATCGATCGGAGGCAAGGCCCGTTCGTTGGCTCGCTTAGCGGCGTTAGGGCTGGCTGTGCCGCAAGGCTTCGCTGTCACGGATCGGCTGTTTCGCGCGCTTGTGGGCCCCGTCATTTGGTCCCGCGACATTCCTTCTTTCCTGGCGGAGGCACAGATCGCGCGCGCGCGCGTTCTTGGCGCGCCGTGGCCCGACGGATTCCTGGACGCGCTGGCCCTGAAATTGACGGAACTGTCCCGGGCGGAATCGTCGGGTCAACGTTTTTCCGTGCGGTCGTCGTTTGCGGGCGAAGATGATCCAGGGGCCCTGGGGGCGGGTGTGTACGAATCGCGCATAGATCTGGACGCCGTCGATGTCCCTGGCGCCCTTCGCGAGGTGCTGGCCGCTGCCCTCACCCCGGCGGCGCTGGCCTACGCCATAGGCATCGGGGCGAACCCGATGGGGGATCCCTGCGCGGCTCTGGTACATCGGTTTGTCCCCGGTGCAACCACCGGCACGGCTGCGCGATCGGCGAAAGGACATCCGATCATCGAATGGAAACACGCGGACCCAACGCCCCTTTTGCGCGCGGAGATCGTCGCCGCATTAGACACCGTGGTGGGTGCCCTGGGACCGTCTGAAATCGAATGGACGGCGACCGGCGCCACCGTCACGTATTTGCAATGGCGACCCTACGTGGCGCCCCCGCAAACACCTGTCTGGTCTGGGTTTCTGGACCTTCCGCTGTCGGAAAATTCTGCGAGGTGGAAATGGGATGTCGCCCACAATCCGGCGCCCTTGTCCGCAGCCCAGGCTGGGTTGGTTGCCTGGGTTGATGAACAGTGCCGCATTGGGCTGCGCCAAGTTGTGCTGGGGCGCTATTTGTTCTACGCAGCGTCGGACGACCGTTGGCCGGATGAACAATTGGCCCCTGCGGAGGCCCGTGCGGCTTTTGATGATTTGGTGGCGCAGGTCGACCTACGGGTTCGGGCGATGGGTTTTGATCCACCGCTGGAACCGGCCCTTGCGTTGTATGCACACGCCTATGAACGCCTGTACGGCGTGATCCAACCCGCCGCCCGGCGCGCCCGTGCCCTGCTGGTCACGTTCCTGCGAACCAATTTGCCCGACGCCGAAGCCCTGCTGCCCCAGCTATTGGCGGGGGTCCCGTCCGTCGCTACCGAACGGCGGATGTTGGCGCAACGCTGGGGCACGGGGGATGATGGCGCGCGGGTTGAATATCTGGATAAGTTTGGCGACGAATCGGGTGCCTGGGATGTCAGCGCGCCAACGTGGCGTGAATCACATCCCCCCGCACCACAGCAGGTCCCGGACGCTCATTTCGTTCACGCCGATTTGCCCCGATCGATCCAGGATCGCCTGCCGCGCATGGCCCGGGGGGCCTGGAAGAACTTGCTGCCCATCGCGCGGGACGCAGCAGCGTTAGCTGAAGACGACGACTGGTTGTTTGCGCGGTTGCAAGCCACCGTACGCCGGGCGTTGCTTGTGCTGGGACGTCGGGCGGTCACGTCGGGACACCTGAGCGAAGCCGATCAGATTTTCGATCTTCCGTTGTCGATCATCCGTGCTTTTGGCGAAGGCCAACCGGTGCCCGCCGACCTTGATGTTGTGGCGCGCGCTTCGCGGCGGGGCCTCGACACCGCACGTGCCTTGCCTCCCCCGCTTTACGCCGGGGGAATCGCGCCGACTGGCGTTTTGGTGCGCGGGGTGGGCACAGGTGGCCGTGTCGTGGGGACGATCCATCTGTTTCGGGGTCTGTCAGCCCTCGCGCCCCCCCCTTCGTGCGTGCTTTTGGCCACAACGTTGTTGCCGACTGAACTACCGCTGATTCACGCGGCCGCCTTGGTTATCGCCACAGGTGGCGTGCTTGATCATGTCGCGGCGCAGGCGCGGGAGCGTCGCATTCCGGCGGTCGTGGGCGCGACGCACGCCCTATCGTTGTTGCAGGACGGTGATCAGGTCTTGGTCGACGCTGACGCGGGACTGGTGGTTAGGCTTTTGCGGGCATGAGGCGTTCTCAGCTGTCGTCATCATCCGATTCATCAACGTC